>CAJWCD010000055.1:0-22092 GCA_913020725.1 uncultured Pseudomonadota bacterium | reverse complement strand
GCATGAACCCCGAAACCGAAACGGAAAAATTCCGCGCCGACTCACGCGCTTATTTACGATAAGGTCTAATAAAGGAAATCACCTACAGCTCCACCTTCTAGGAAAAGGTTTTGCATTGCACAGGCAACGGCCCTTGGGCTTGACTTGAAGATGAAATCTGCCTTTGAAGCCACTTGCTGCGAATCCGGAAGCCGTGAGCTTTCAACCCAAGCAAACGACAATGAAACTCCTGAAAAAACTCGTCATCAGCTTAGCACTGTGTGCCTGCACCGCTCCGCTGTACGCAGCGGATTCGGCTTCCAACCGTGACAGCCAGTTCATTAGATTTGGCACAAAAGCAGTTGCGATTCATGGTTTGTATTTACTTTCCCAACCACTTGAAGTCGAGTTCCCCGGAAAAGATTTCACCATTGGCTTTGCTGGAGGTTCCAGGACAACAAAAACCGTCAAAAGTACAACTTATAATTCCAGCACAGGCAAATGGGAGTACACCTATTATGATTGGGCCGGCTCCACCTTGGAATTCAATATCCGCTCTTATCCTGGGAACTCCTTCAACTGGCTGCTGGGCTATGGAAAGTACAGTGTAACTTTGAAGGACCAAGCCTTCACGGGCAGTACCGTTTATGACCTCACCTATGAAACCACTCAGGTGAACTTAGGCATCGGTAATGAGTGGACCTTTGACTTTGGCATGTACATTGGCGCCGATTGGGTCATGAGGGGAGGGAAATTGTCCGATTCCTTGAAGGCGACCTTGAAATCCGGCACAGAAACCGGGGTCACAAAAGCTGCTGCCGAGGCCGACACCTCAATTACCGGAGCCATCGGCGGTGCTGCCATTCTCCGGATCGGTTTTGGTTTTTGAAGGATTGACTGTTTTAGTGGAGCAATGCCTTGCCGCAACCTCCTAAGAAGGGTCTGCTGAATTTTTTTTAGTTTGATTGGTTATTGATCTTTGGGCAGTTGCTGATCAATGTTACCGCGAGGTGGTAACGGCGGTCAAGAGGGACGGAACCCCAGCGGACTTTTCGTCCCTCTTGGAAAGGGGTGGGCACGAAAAGCTAGGCTTTCAGCTTGGCAACTTCTTCCTGCATGACCGGGACGGCCTTGAAGAGGTCGCCGACGATACCGTAATCTGCAACTTTGAAGATGGGTGCGTCGGGGTCTTTGTTGACGGCAACGATGGTTTTGGAGCCGGACATGCCTGCGAGGTGCTGGATGGCCCCGGAAATGCCAAGTGCGACATAGAGGTTGGGCTTGACCTGCGTTCCGGTCTGGCCGACCTGATGCTTGTGCGGCAACCAACCCGCGTCGCAGACCGCACGGGATGCGCCAAACGCCGCTCCCATCTGCTGTGCCAATGGACGCACGGACTCGCAACCGTCCGGCCCCCCCGCGCCGCGTCCCACCGAAACCACGATCGGGGCTTCGTTGAGCGAGATTTCGTTGCTCACCTCAACCTCGACCCCCAGCGGTTCCAGCCGGGAATCTGCTTCCGGAAGGGGGAGATGGACGGCGTTGGCGGAGGTGGGTGCTTTCTCGACTACCTCAAAGCTGCCAGCACGGATGCTGATCACCCGGACGCCATCGTGCTTGAAGCGAACCTCTTGAACCAGTTTGGTCGCCATGCAGGGGCGGAAGGCCGTGATGTCATCGCCGTTGACTTCCAGCTTGGTGACATCGCTGAGGGCACCGACATCCAAACGCGCGGCCACACGAGGTGTGAGATCGCGTCCGGCCTCTGTGGAGGTGAGCCAAATCTGGGTGGCTCCGGACTGCTGAGCCGCGTCCACGACGAGTCCGGTGTAGAGTGCAGTGCTATAAACTTCCAGAGATGCGTCATCGGCAACATAAACCGTTGCTGCGCCTTGTCCTGCCGCCTCATCCGCGACTGTGGACACGCCACTGCCGATCACGACTGCGCTGACTTCGGCACCCAGTCCGGAGGCAAAACCCAGCAGTTCCTTGCTGCTGTCCTTGAGGTTTCCAGATTTGTGGTCTGCAACCACGAGAATCTTTGACATTATTTGTTTTTCTGTAAGTGGGTTAGGCGAACAAGCCGATGTTTTCCTTCAAATTCCGCATGACCTCAGGCACCGTCTCCGTTTCATTGCCCTCGAAGCGCCGACCTTCCTTGCGCTCATCCGGCTTGTCGTACTGCACCACTTCGGTCATCAGTCCGCCGGATTGCAAAACCTCCGGAGCCAAGCCCAGCGCATTGCTGTCCACGACTTCCATCGGTTTCTTCTTGGCCATCATGATGCCGCGCATCGAAGCCAGCCGGGGTTCGGCAAGGCTGTCATTCACCGTCACCACCCCCGGAAGGGTCATTTTGGAAATCTCGATCCCGTCATCGCCCTTGCGGTGCAAGGTGATGCTAGTATCACTGGTATCCTTGAACGCGGTGATGTTCGTCACCTGCGGGAGGGCGAGGAATTCGGCGAGCATGGCCGGGGTGAGCCCGGCATCGGAATCCTGCGCCTGCTTCCCGGTGATGATGAGGTCGTAGCTTCGACCTTCAAGGGTTTTTGCCAGCACCTTGGCAACTTGGTACGAATCCCAGCCTGCGCTGGAATCGCACTGAATGTGCAGCGCCTTGTGCGCTCCCAACGCCAGTGCTTTGCGGAGGGCTTCCTGCACCTTGGCGGTGCCGATCGAAAGGACAGTGACTTCGCCACCTACTTCCTCGGTGAGTTGGAGCGCGGCTTCCAGTGCGGTTTCATCCCAACTGCTGATGACCCAACTGATGCCCTCTTGGACAATTTCGCCGTCCTTGACCTTAATGTTCAAGGCCACGTCCGGCACCTGTTTAATCGGTACGATGATTTCCAAATGATCCTCTTTCGGGTTGAAATGTTAAATGATTGACCTTAGTTTTTCATTTAAAGGCCAGAAAGTAAAATTCAGAAATTCTTATTTAATATTTCTAAATTCGTCTCAAAAAACTGAATCATTCCGGCTCGCTCTGTGACAGAAGGGTTTTCTATCGAGCATGCCTTTTTCAGAAGCAAAAAAGATTTTTCATAATTCTCAAATCTTTGTTGCCAGCGAATGTCTTCAGTTTCTGACATTTGTCCACACGCTCTCGATTATTTGATCAAGATGACAAAACCTTATCATTACAGAAAGATTTCCCATCAATTCCCCACCGAGGCCGCTGCCTTCTCGCCGACAAGCCGATTCCGGATGTAGCGATCATGGCGGAACGGCTCGATCATGGCGGGGGTCTTGCCCGTCGCCACCATCTCGGCGGTGTTCCAGCCACTCGCGGGCGAGGCTTTGAAGCCCCAGGTGCCCCATCCGCAGTTGACGATGAAGTTCTGCACTTCGTCAATCAGCGAGATGATCGGGCTGTAGTCTGGAGTCATGTCGCAGAGTCCGGCCCACGCCCGTTGCACAGAGACGTTGTGCAGGATGGGAAAGAGTTCCAGCACATGGGCGGCGTACCCTTCCAGAAAGGAGAGGGTGGAGCGCATCCCGTAGTGCGGGTAGTGGTCAATCCCGTTGCCGCACACCAACTCGCCGCGATCCGTTTGCGAGAGGTAGATGTGCAGGGTGGAACTGACGACGACATGATGCAACCACGGCTTGTAGCTCGTGGTCACGAGCGCTTGCAGCGGGTGCGTGACCAGCGCCAACTTGACCCCCACCTGTTCACAGATTCCGGAACTCCAACCTGCCACGCAGGAAACGAGCATTCCGCAACTGATCTTGCCACGATTGGTGACCACTCCCGTGACCTTGCCGTCCGCCATGATGATGTCCTCCATCTTCGTGAGTTGATGGATGTGGACCCCGGCACGATCGCAGGCGCGGGCGTAGGCCCAGACCACGGCATCGTGGCGGATGATCCCGCCCGGAGGGTGGTAGAGCGCCCCGTGGATGGGATAGCGGGGATGATCGGTGATGTCAATCTCCGGAAGCATCTCCTTGATCTCCTTGGGTTCCAAGACATAGCTGTCCACACCACAGGCTTGATTGTAGGCTGCACGGGTGGTCTGCGCTTGCATCGAAGCCGTGGAGTGCGCCAGTGTGAAGTGCCCCTGCTGGCTGAACATCAGGTTGAAATCCAGTTCCAGTGACAAGTCCTCGTAGAGCTTGAGGGCTTGGTCGTAGAACTTGATGCCTTCCTCGGTGCGGTAGTTTGAGCGCAAAATTGCGGTGTTACGCCCGGAACCGCCGTAGCCGATGAATTTCTGCTCAAGGATGGCGACGTTGGTGATGCCGTGATTGACGGCAAGGTAATAGGCGGTGGCCAGCCCGTGGGCCCCCCCGCCGATGATGACCACATCGTAACTGTCCTTGATCTCCTTGTTGTGCCACATTCGCTGGGTCATCACTTCTCCTTTTCAAAAGATACTGGAATCGTTCCCAGTCCTGCGGGGACCAGTCCGACCCCCACGCCGACATCCATCAGGCCGTCGTAGAGCGACTCCGAAAGGGTGCGGGAATGGGTGAGGATTTCTAGGTTTTCCGTGCGGTAGAGGGTGCAGTGGATCGTGTGGATCGTGAGTTGGATCACCGATCCCGGAACCACCTTGTCGCGCTGCAGATCCACTGCAGTGGAGCGTTCCAGCACCTCGTCCCGTCGTGGGCCTCCCAGCGCAAAGCACGCCAGCGCCCCGGTGGAGTCTGTGACCGTGCTTTTGGCCGAGTCCAGCTTCTCCAAAAGGGCCTGCTCCTGTCCGGGTTGGCAGAGCAGTTGGAAGTCGTTCGGCGTGAGCCGCAGGGCCACTTGGTCCTGAGTGCCGATGGTACTCAGGACCTCGGTCTTGGAGGCTCCGGAAATCCCCTGTTCCGCGACTGCTGCCGCATCCCCTCGCGAGAGGGTGAGTTTGCCGATGTGCGACCAATCGACGAGTACCGCGCCTTCGGCAAGTTGCCTTTGTTCGCGGGAGGCATCGCCGAAGGATTCGGCGATCTCCCAGCCTGCCACCGTGGTGGTCTTCGCGCCGTTCATCCGATAGACCCCGGAGAGGGCACTGCGTTTCAGTAAGGTCGTCATGACTTCAGCCTTTCTCCATGCGGGTCATACGATGCGTGATCGATCACCGTTGCCTTGGAATCGATTCCTTTTCGGTTGCGGATCGTAAATCGTTGGTCGGTCTTCGCCAGGCTGTCTGGTAGCCAAGCGAGCCCAATCCCTTGTTCCAGCGTGGGGCTGGTGCGGGAACTGGTGACGCGGCCAACGGCCTTGCCCTGTTCGATCACCGCGACTCCGTCTTCCGGAATCACTGCGCCTTTGTCGAGGACATACGGCACCAAGCGGTTCTCGATGCCACGATCCTTGAAATCCTTGAGGAATGCCTTGCCGAGGAAGTCGGGTTTGTCATCCTTGATGGTGAAGCCCACTCCGGCTTCATAGGGATTGCTGAGCGCGTCCGTGTCGGTTCCGGGGATCAAGTGCCCCTTCTCCAGACGCAGGATGCGCTGGGTCTCCACCCCGAAAGGCCGGAGGTCATGCGACTTGCCCTCTGCGAGCAGATGGTTCCACAGCGACTCGCCGTATTCGGCGGGGTAGTGGATTTCGTAGCCCAACTCGCCTGTGAAGCCAATCCGGAACATGATCACCGGAACCCCAGAGATGGTGCCTTCACGGCACGCCATGTACGGAAAGGCGTCGTTGGAAAGGTTAACATCCGTGAGCGGTTGCAGGAATTCCCGTGTTCCGGAACCGGTGACATTGATTGCCGCATTGGCCCCGCTGAGGTTTTTGACCTGCACGTCGCGGGGTTCCACCGTGAGCCACCACATCATCATCGACATGATCGCATCCTGATTCCCTGTGGTGGTCGAGAGGTAGTAGCGTCCCTCGGAGACGTGCGAAAGTGTGCCGTCCTCAAAGAGAATGCCGTCCTCGGCGATCATCACAGAGTAGCGCGTTTTCCCCACGGCAAGCTTCCGAAATTTACCGGGCAGCAGGAAGTGCAGGAAGTCCAGCGCATCTGGACCCGAAAGTTCGATCTTTCCGAGGGTGCTGACGTCAATCATGCCGATCTTCGTGCGGACATGCTTCACCTCCTCCTCGGGAGTGGTGTAGTATTCCGGACGCTTCCACTGTCCGGCATCGAGGAACTTCACGTTCCGGTCGATGTGGGCGTGGTGCATCGCGGTGCGCCGGATTGGTCCAAGGTGCGGTGCGCGTCCTGCCAGAATCCCGAAGGTCGTGGGCATGAACGGTGGGCGCATCGTGGTCGGCATGGCCTCTTCCGGAGACAGCCCTGTGTCGATGGCTGCCAGCCGGGCGATGGCCTCGTGACAGCTCTTGCCCTGACACGGACCCATGCCCATGCTGGTGTAGCGCTTGAGCGATTCCACCTGATCGTAGCCCTCGCTGATCGAAGCCTGGGCCTCGTTGCGAGTGACATCCATACATTTGCAGATGAAGTGGTTCTTGCCGCCACACTCGATGTCGGCAGGCAAGGCCGCGATGATCTCTTCCGCCGTCCGGGAGGTTGTGGGATTGGCCGCGCCTTGGGCTGCTGCTTTTCCGGCAGTGCTGCCTTCTTCCAGCAGTCGCCCAAAGGAAGCGTTGCCGTGAACTTCGCCTGCGGAGTAGATGTGTTCCGGCAGTTCGTTCACTTGCAGAATGCCGCGTTCGATGTTCCACACTGGGGTCTTGCCACCCATCGAGAGCAGGTTGAGCGTGGGCTTGAAACCGACGGCCATCACGAGCAGGTCGCAATTGAAGGAGCGAGCGGTGTCGCTGCCGTGCGGCGAGCCGATGTCGATTCCATTAACGAACCGCCCTCCTCGTGCACGGTGGACGGTGTGCCCCTTGTGGATTTCGATGCCAGCCTCGCGGGCTTGGTTCTCAAAGCATCCGGGGGCGTTATTCGTCCGGGAGTCCACGACTGCCACCACTTTTGCATCGGCTCCGTGGAGCATCATCGCGGTGTGGTAGCCGCCGTCGTGTGTGGTGACAACCACAGCATTCTCCCCCGGAAGCACTCCATGGCGGGCAATGCTGCGTTCGACCGCGCGGGCACTCATCACTCCGGGAATGTCGTTATTCTCAAACACCAGTAGGCGGTCGGTCGCGCCAGGGCAGAGCACCACCGATTCTGCACGAATTTTGAACATATCGTTGCCGCACTGCGCGGCCACGAGATTGTCCTCGTAAAGCGCAAAGACCGTGGTGTTGACCATCACCTCCAGATTCGGTGAATCCGCCAATTCCTCGATCAGCGTTTGCGCTGCCTGATAGGCCGGCTGACCGTTCAGTTCGGAAACCGGGCTTCCGGACACAGGAGACAGGTCGAAGAGCGCATGGCCTCCGAGTTCGGCGCGGTTCTCGATGAGCAACACCTGCTTGCCCGCTTCCAACGCCGCCAGTGCCGCGCCCAAACCTGCGGGCCCGCCGCCAATCACGCAGACATCCGGAAAGCGGTAGCGCTTTTCGTAGCGCCGCTGGTTGTGCCGTCCCTTGATGTCGATCTTCCCAAGTCCGGCGACCTTGCGGATTTGTGCTTCCGCAAGCGGCCACACCCACTTGGGTTTGTGGAACATCTTGTAGTAAAACCCGTTCGGGAGCAGCGGAACGGTGATCTGGTTGATTGCCGCGATGTCAAACTCCGGAGACGGCCAAGCATTTTGTGACTTGACCTCGATGCCGTCATGGAGCGGAATCAGGTCTGCCCAGAGATTCGGTTCGTCGTCCACTGTGACCATCACTTCCGGACCATGCCCCTCGGCGTCGAACTGTCCACGAGGGCGGTGGTACTTGAAGCTACGGCTCGTGATCTTGACCTCCTCTGCCATCAGTGCGGAGGCAATAGTGTCGGTTTCGTAGCCCGTGAGGTTCTTGCCGTTGTACTTGAAGGAAAGCTCCCTGCCACGCTCCGGCAAGGTGAGGTAACGGTGTGCTTGGATTCGTCGTGCCATTAGCCCTCCTCTTCTGTGGCCAGAACCTGCTGGAGGTCTTTGTACCAAAAGCTGCGGTGGTCAGTGTTATTCACGGTGTCTCGCTCCACGAGAAACCAGCTTTGGCAGCCACCTCGGTGGTACCACCACTCAATCTGCTTGCCCCAGCGGTTGCGACGCAGATACACATACTCAGCCCATTTCCGGAAATCGTCGTCTTGCGAGGGTCGCTCCAGCACTTCACTTCTGAAGGCAAACTCGCTGACGGCGCGCTTTCCGCAGTTCGGGCAGCTCAGTTGAAAACTCATAATCTCCTTTCAATTCAAATTGAATATGGCTGCAAGTATAAATCTTTAGGAGCAATATCAACTCCGTTATTCCAGACTAAAGTTGTTGTGCGGTTTGTATTTTCTGGTAGCCCTGCCCTAGAGTGCTGTGCCTGTCTTTAAAAAAATTCACCCTGTAAAGTGGTGAGGCTGAGACAGCCACAAATAATTAGGGCTTGCTTAAAAAATATTTTCATCAAATAAAAAAATCCCCGCTGCAAGCAGACGGGGTATTTTGGACGCTTTTGAGAAAAACTTGGCAAAACCAAACTCCATTCCGGTTTCAAGGTTCAAACCCTGAATTCCGAATTCTTCCAGCAAAGTTGCAACATTTTCCGCAGTCCGGTGTTCTTTGAACCCCAGTTCAGGATGGAGATGAAAATCATGTCTCCATCCGAGCATTGCCTCCTGCAAGTGTGCGGTTTTCACAGTTCACCTTTTGTCGTCAGCCGTTAACCGAAAAACTACTGTTCGGATTTATTTCACGGTTGCGGGAATAAAACCCCATATTGAGTTCTAATCCGGTATAAACGGTTTTGACTTTGAGCGGATCAGCGTCATGGTCGTGCCCTTTTTCGCAAGCGTCAATCAATTCTGCCATACAATGTCCGGCGACCGGAGCATTTTTGAATTGGTTGCCGCTGGTACCGATGGCCATGTAAAATCCGTCGAGTGCGGATTTGTCATAAATCGGAATCCAATCATCGGAAACGTCATACAAGTCAACAATTCCGCTTGTCCGTGATGGAATTTTCAAATCCGGAATGCGCCGCGCGCAACGATAAACTTGAGCTCTCCATTGCGATTCGGTGATTTGATTATTGTAATCATCCGGATCGGCAATCCATTCTTGCGGATCACATTGCGGGTCTTCACTACCGATGAGAATGGTGTTTCCGGTTTCCGGACGGAAATAAATTGCATTATTTCCATCCGAAGTATGGAAGCCGTCTTTTTCAAAATCAAAACCATCCGGCGAAGGCACATGATGCACCTCGTGGCGCAAGGCTTTGGTTTTAATGTTCATTTGATCTTCAACACCCGCCATTTGATTGATCACAAAAGAATGCGGCCCGGCGACATTGACGACAATCGACGCATCAATTTGCTCTCCAGTTTTCAAGGTTACGCCATTTACTTTTCCGGATTTTTGGCGGATTTCGATGATTTCGCTATCGAACAAAAACTCTCCGCCGTGTGCTTCTGCGGCGACTTGTAAATTGTGTGAACTCAGCTGCGGATCGCTGACATATCCGGATCCTGGAGTAAAAACCGCACCCTCGATTTTTTTTCCGGTTTTGTCAAAAAAATGTTCGTCTTCATCCGGACGTGTTGTTTCTCCGTATTGATCATGCGAATAAATGGGCATTCGTTTTTTCAAAGCTTCCAAATCCCAAATTTCATGTTCAATTCCAATTTCACCATAGAATTTCAAACATTTTTTGCTATGATCTTCCCCTTGAAGTTTGAGCAGAATGGAACCGGTTTTCATGTATTTAATCATACCGCGTTCGTCTTCAACCCCTAAATAATTAGCCCAATCATCCCAATAGAAAAAGCCCTCATAGGCCATTGCAACTCCGTCCCAAGTCGAATAACTTGCCCGCACAATGGCGCACGAATTACTCGTTGAACCATATCCAGAAGTCGGCAACTTATCGATATTGAGTGTTTTGTAACCACGTTTCGCTAATTCAAACGCAACGGCGGCACCGATCACTCCGGCTCCAATGATAATAGCATCTGCTTTTCTGTTCATCTTTCTCCTTTGTTGAAGTTTCGAGTTTCTTATGATACGGGAACGGTGACGGTCTGGAAAGAGTGCCCGGTCGCCTCGAAAAACCGTTCCATGTCCTTCCGAGGGATGCTCAGGGTGCTGGTGTTCTGGAGCGGGTGGCAGAGTAAAGTCTCTTCCTGCCAAAGGTCTTCGTCAATGAACACCTCCACCTGCCTGTCTGAGTCGTTGAAGAGGGCGAGCAAGCTCACTGCTCCGGGCTCAATGCCCAAGTGTTGCTTAAGACGCTCTGCCGAACCAAAGCTCAACTTGCTGGATTCGACCAGTTCCGAAACACGCTTGAGGTCCACACGCTTGTCTTGCTCAATCGTCAGTAGAATGTGGCGCATGCCCTTCTTGTCCCGTAGAAATAAATTCTTGGTCTTGCCTCCAGAAATCTCCGGGACTAGTTGCTTGGACTCAGCAACCGTGTAAACCGGCGGGTGATCATGCCGATCATAGGTCACGCCGTGCGTGTCGAGAAATTCGTAGAGGTCGTTCAAGGGAGATAGAGCATGATCATAGGTGTTCGTTATTTTAAGACAACGATATCAGTGTCGTAAAAATAAAACAGGCGGTATCCTGCTGTAAGTGGCAAACTGGGGGATTCCCAACTCCCAACCAGTTAGGAAGACCGCGATGAAAGAGCTTAGCATCCTCAAACAGATGTAACAAACGCTCCAGAGCCTGCTTTGCAGGCCGGACGGGCGCGTAAAAGATCACCCTCTACGCATTTGTGACGAACTTGATGTTGAGCTTTCAGCACGACAGCAGGCAGGCCTCACTGGAGAGTCTGCGGCGTACGATGAAGGAGTGTCTGTAGCAGACAATCAGCCACAGGCCTTTTGGGAACGCCTGTCACGGCAGTGCCTGAATACCTTTCTACTCAAGACCGTGTCAGCCTTGATGAGTCATCTCTATCAGGGGGTTGACTGTAGGCAGCAGCAGTTCCGGTCATTGGGAGTCTGCGGTATTGAGTGATCGATTCGACAAGTTTCCATCTTCACGACAGCGCAGCGGGCACTTTTCCGGGAACCTTCAGCGTAGCGGGAATCAAGTGGCATGCCTGCTTTAACCTGCTTTCCGGAGCATTAGACTTGGTTCGAGTTTTCCCCCTCCAGTTCTCATGACCGCAATCATTTCCCGCCAATGCAGAGCCGCAAGGGGCTTTTGAGCATCTTTGATCTGGGGTACTGGGATTACGGTCTGCTGCTCGCCATCGAACAAGAGGGCGGTTTCTTTCTCTCACGAGTCAAGAACGGCTCCGTTCTACCGCTTCAAGTGGCAAGTCGAGTTGATCTTCAAGGGCTGCAAGTCCTCCCTCAATGCCGACCGCATGACTTCCAGAAACCCCCTCATCATTCAAAACCTGCTGCTCGCCTCACTTGCAGGACAACTCGCCTCTGCTGCCATTCTCCAGTTCGGCAGAGACCGGCTCCCTCAGGACCGGAGACTCGCCGTCTCTTTCCAGCGAACCGCAAAGATCGCGGCCTTGTTGGCCAGAGACTTCGTACGCTGCTTTCTCGAACACACCTCACAGGCTGCGGAAGCCTTGTCCCGCTAAATCCTGCTGTTTGTCGACGAAATCTTTGACCCCAATTACAGACACAGAGAAATCTCCTTGATGCGGCCCCAAAGAACCCTGACTCAAAAAGCGATCAAACTCTCGAATCAACCCCGATTGCAAGACAACGAACTTAAATTCGCAGCATGAATCCTAAATCCCGAACACCTATGAGAACGCACCTATTGCGATTGGGTTCGGCAGTTTGTGAAGTATCATCTCCTCAGTCCTGCATTTCTGGAGTCTTGATGCGGTTGATGAGCACCTGCTGTCCGATCGAGAGGATGTTGCTCGTCATCCAGTAGAGCGTCAATCCGGCAGGGAAGGTGAAGGTGAAGACCGTGAACACCAGCGGCAGCATCTGCATGAGCTTCGCCTGCGTGGGATCCATCATCGCGCTCTGTGGGGTCATGCGTTGCTGGATGAACATCGTGGCGCCCATGATCAGCGGGGTGATGCCCAAACCATCGGGCTGTGAGAGGTCGCTGATCCAGAACATGAAGGGGGCGTGCCGCAACTCCACTGCACTGGAGAGCGAACTGTAGAGCGCAAAGAAGACCGGCATCTGCAAGAGCAGCGGCAGACAGCCTCCCAAGGGGTTAACCTTGTTCTTCTTGTAGAGGCCCATCATCTCCTGATTGAGCTTCTCCTTGTTGTTCTTGTACTTCTCCTGCAATTTCTTCATCCGCGGCGCAAGCTGCTGCATGCGTTTCATGCTCTTCATGCCCTTGTAGGTGAACGGAAACAGCACTATCCGCACAATCACAGTGAGCAGGATGATCGCCACTCCGTAGTTGCCAACATAGCCATAAATCCAGTGCAGCAGTTCCAGCAACGGTGCGGCCAGTTCCTCCAGTGTCATGTCATGCGCCTGCACCAACTGCCGCCCGAATTTCTGCAACTCCGCATCCGACTTCGGCCCATAGTACACTTGAAATCCGGACTCGACCATCCGATTTGGAGCGAGGTTGATCAAATCCAAGCGTGCGCCAAAGTGCGCGTGTTCCACTGCCGTGGCACTGGGTTGTGACTGGAAGTAACCAAAGCGCACGGGTGTGAGCGGCGCGGCAGCGGCAATGAAGTACTGATCCTCCAGCCCAAACCAGTCCGCGTTCCGCACTTGCAGTTCCTGGAGCGCCTCGTCCGGAGTTTCGGATTCCAGCTCGCCATCGAAGAAATACACCGGTCCTTTGTGCCCAAACTCCTGAAAACGACTGCCTCCGGAAGGTCGGTTCTCGCCAAACAAATGCCGCACCTTGAGTGGCAGCGAGTCGGTGGAGCGGTTGATCACCTGCACCTGATAATCCAAAACATAGCTGTCCGAACGGAAGCTGAAGGTCTTGACGATCTGGAGACCCTCCACCGCTGGGGAAGTCAGCACAAGTTGCTGGGTTTCTTCGTCGTCCACATAGAGATGCTCTGCGCTGCTCTGGTACACGGTCTGTGCGAATTTTGCGGTCCTAGCTTCATCCCCCTCAAACTCGACTGAAAATGCCTCGCCGGATTCCATCATCCGTCCCAGCATCTCCACACGGTTGTCCCCGTTCTCCTCCTTGTAATCCGAGCCCAGCACTCCTGTGAGAAATGGGAACCATGTGCTGAGCGTCAATCGCGGTTTGGTGCTTTGATACGTTTGCAGCAGAAAGTTGGTCATCTTGCCACCCCGCGTGTCCACCGTCAACTGGTAGTTCGGCGTTTTCACCACCACCTCCTTGGAGGGCAGGATTTCGCTGACTTCCTGTGTGGCCACAAAAGTGGCCGTAGTGCTGGCTGTCTCAGCAGAGGTACCCCTCGTCCTAGCTGTAGCTTCGACGACCTCCTCTTCCTCCTGAATCTGTACGGTTTCCGCAGGCAGTGGTTCTGGCGGGGGAGGCGGGGGAAAGAGGACGTTCCAAGTGATAAGGACGCCAATTGAAAGCGCGATCGCGAGGATGGTATTTTTTTCCATAAAAGAATGAGCGCGGTTCAGAAGTTACGGGGTTCGGGTACAGGGTCCATACCACCGGGGTGGAAAGGGTGGCAACGGCACACCCGCCAAAGCGACAGTCGGGTGCCTCGAATCAACCCATGCCGCTGGTAGGCTTCCAGCGCGTACTGTGAGCAGGAGGGGTGAAATCGACAGGACGGAGGCAACAAGGAAGAAACGCACTTCCGGTAAATCCGGATCAGCAGCATCGGTACTGCGGTAAATGCACGAGCGGTGCTTGCTGAAATGTGGCTCCATTGGGGATTCATGCGCGGTTCTCTACAAGTTCTTGGAAGTAGCGGCGGATCAGCCGATGCACATAGTCGAGGGTCACGGGCCGCTCCGGACGTCGAGTGACCATGAAGCAGATGTCGTGGGGATGGGTGAGTCGGTGACGCTCCCGCCGGATCGCCTCGCGGAGCAAACGCTTGATCCGGTTGCGCTCCGGAGCCGTGCCGACTTTGCGCTTGATGGAGATCAGAAAGCGGCTCGACTCCTGCTCAGTCGGAGCCGATTTGACGCTCACCAGCCCCAGCGGACGGAAGACCCCTTCCGCAAAAACCCGCCGGATTTCCCGACGACGACGCAACCGCACCGCCTTCGGGAAAGACTGGTCGGGCATCAGACGGCGAGGCGCGTGCGTCCTTTAGCGCGGCGGCGCCTGATCACGTTGCGGCCTCCGGGGGTTGACATACGCACCCGGAATCCGTGCTTCTTCCTGCGACGCCGATTGTTGGGTTGGAAGGTTCGTTTCATCCTAAGTTTCTCGTTTCTGTGGTAGAGTCAAAACGAACATTTTAACCAGAATGCCTCCAGACTGACAAGTTTTTTCGGAGGTCAGGTGAAGGAAACCGGCTGGTCAAGGTGATTCTCCAAAAGACGGGTGAAGCACTCGTCAAACTCCTCCTGCTCCGCCTCAGCAAACCAGCGGTCCTGTTCCGGTTGGTACTTGAAGTGCCAGCCCCGGGCATTGCCCGCGAGCCAGAGTTCGTGAACCGCCTGTTGCGTGTTGAGGACGACCCTGCGTCCTGTGGCCTCGACGGTGAGTTCCAGTTTGTCCGGAGTGCAGTCGTAATCAATCTCATCTTCAAACTCATCCAGCAAGTCCTCCACCTTCCGGAAGATGGAGGCGACCCGCCCGAAGTATTCCTTGTTTTCCATGCTGCTGCCTTGGTTGTCGTCTTTAGATCATCGTAGAAGAGTATAGCAGAGAGTCAATCGAAATTATGGGATTCCAGTTGCGTTTTTCCTCCACAGTTTTCAAAATACTTTGCTCCACCATTGATCCTTCATCTTGGTCTTGTGAATCAAATGCGTATGCGGTCTGTACAGAAATCCCTTTTGCCTTGGCTCCTGCTTCCCCTGCTGCTCTGGACCTCACTGGTTCAGGCCGGAGCGCTCGACAACTCCGACCCGCGCTATCCAGAGCGCCAGTACCGTCGCTTTCTGCTACCCAACGGTCTCAAGGTGATGCTCGTTTCCGACCCCACCTTGCAACACGGCTCGGCCTCGCTAGTGGTTGGGGTAGGTTCGATGACCGATCCGCTAGAGCGGCAAGGGCTGACACACTTTCTTGAACACCTGCTCTTCCTCGGCACAAAGAAGTACCCGGACGCGGGCAGCTATCAGGAATTCGTTTCCACCCACGATGGTTTCAGCAACGCCTACACCGCCGAAACGCTGACGAACTACTTCTTTGAGGTTTCCGGAGATCACTTGGAGGAAGCACTGGATCGTTTCTCCCAATTCTTTGTCGCGCCTCTTTTTAACTCGGAACTCGTCGAGCGCGAACTGAAGGCGGTCGAGGCCGAGCATTCCAAGAACATCCCCAACGACCATCGACGCATCGCGCAAGTGCGGCGTGAGATTTATGCTTCCGGACACCCTGCCCGCCACTTCGCCACCGGAAATCTCGAAACCCTACGCGGCGTCACTCGCGAGGAACTGCTCAACTTCTACCAGCGTCACTACTCCAGTAACCGCATGACCCTCGCGGTTTCCGGACGCCAGAGCCTCGACACCTTGCAAAACTGGGTCGCTCCACGCTTTGCGGAAATCGTCAACCGCAAACTCAAGACCCCACGCCTGCCGAGGAATTTCCTGCCTCGCAACGACCGCTTCCGTCTGCTCAAGGTCAAGACGGTGAAGGATCAACGCACCCTCACGCTCGTCTTCCCGCTGCCCTCGGTTTTGCGCTACTACAAAAGCAAGCCCCTCAGCCTGCTCGGTTTCCTGATCGGACATGAGGGCAAGGGCAGCCTGCTCTCACTGCTCAAGCAGGAAGGCTTGGCGACCGGACTTTCAGCTGGAGGAGGCGAGCGCAAGCGCGACTACGCCTCCTTTGAGATCACCGTGCAACTCACAGAAAAGGGCGAAAAACGTCTGCGCACTGTGATCACGCGCACCTTCCAGCACCTGCAACTGCTGCGACGCACCCCACCACTGTCCTTCGTTTACGAGGAAAACCGTCGCATGACCGAACTGGACTACCAGTTTGCGGAGAAGGCGGAGGGGACTGGTCTTGTCAACACCTTCGCTGTGCTGCTCCAGTTTTACCCAATGCGCACACTGGAGCGTGATCCCTATCTGATCACCAAATTCAACAAACGGATCTACGACAGTATGCTCTTCCGGCTCACCCCGGACAACCTGCTTGCGATTCTTGCCTCCCAGAACGTCAAGACCGACGAGACGGAAGCTTACTACGGTGCCGAATACGCCTACACCGAAACTCACGCAAACTGGGTGAAGCAGTGGAAGACGGTCAAGCTGCACCCCAAACTCACGCTGCCGACTCCCAACCCCTTCGTTCCGGAAGACCTCAGTGTGAAACCGTTCCGGGGCAAGTTCCGGGTGACATTCCAGACGCTGGCAGGACTGCGGCAGGAAGGCTTTCCGGAAGCCCTGCTGCGCTCGCTGGAGCAGGCGCAGGGTCAGTCATGGAATTCGTGGCAAAGCCTGAGCAAAACCGCCCTCGCCACGCTAACTCCAGAGCAGCAGACGCAAGCACGCGGACTCGTCCTCAAGCACGTCGTTCCAGAACCGGAAGTGCTGCTCGACAACGAGCGGGGCCGCATTTGGTTCCAACAGGATTACCGCTTTGCAACACCCAAGGCCCGCATCGTCCTGCGGCTGCACTCTCCGGAAGTCTATGCTTCGCCACAACGCGCCGTGCTTTCGCAACTCTCGGTGGATGTCATCCGGGAAAGCCTCAACGAGTTCAGCTACCCCATCCTACTGGCCGGAATGAGCTATAGCGTTGGTGTCAACAAGGAAGGACTGAGCTTAGAGTTCGGCGGCTATTCGGACAAACTCCCAGCACTCGTCCAGACCATCGCTGGGCGTCTGCGCAATGCCTCTGTGAGCAAGACCATTTTTGCGGAACTCAAGGAAAAGAAACGCCGCAGCTACCAAAATTTTCACCTCCAGCAACCCTATCAGCAGGCATTCTACTACCGCAGTCTGCTGCTGGAAGACCGCAAGTTTGCGCTTTGGGATTACGACCGGGAGATCCAAAAAATCACACTCAAGGACGTGAAGAACTTCATGCGCAAAAACCTCTTCAAACGCATGTACGTTGAGGGGTTGGCTTACGGAAACCTTGCTGCCGAGACGGCCCGGAACACGCTGGAACCGCTGCTGAAGACCTTCGCGGATCAACCACTTCCGACCGAAGAGCGCTTTCAAGAACAAGTCCTCCAAATCGAACTCGGGCAAGCCCACACCTTCTCCCGCAAGATGAAGGTGGAGAACTCCGCGCTCGTCATGGAACTCCAGATTGCGCAACGCACCCCTCGGCTGCGTACCGCCCTAATGGTGCTGAGTACCGCCCTGCAACCACAGTTCTACAACGAACTCCGCACCCAGCAGCAGTTGGGCTACATCGTCAACGCGGGCTACACGGAACTGGAAGAAACCTTGGGACTTGTCTTCATGGTCCAGTCCGGACGCTACGATCCCAACACGCTTCAGCAGCGGATGGACACCTATTTCCCAAAGTTCCTCGCAGAACTTTCCAAAATTTCCGAGGTGGAGTTGGAGAAACTCAAACGCTCGGTGCTGAGCGGCAAACTGCGGCGTTCGGCTTCGATCTCGGAGGAAACCTCGCGACTCTTCAGCATCATCCGCAACCGTGACGCTGACTTTGATTACAACAGCCGCGAGATTGACGCGCTCCAACGCCTCACGGTCGCGGACTTGCAGGATATCCTCCGCACCCATTTGGCTCCGGAAAGGCAGCGGTGGCTGGTGCTCCGGATGGTCGGCAGCATCCATGAAGACGGCCCAGCGTCTGGAAACCGTATCAACACCATTGACGAGTTCAAGCAAGCGTATCCTTGTCCGGCCCTCTGCGCTCCCTGAAATCTGAATGAAATTGTGAAAAATCAGCGCAGAGAGCGCAGAGGAAAATGCTATAAAAACCTCTGTGTCCTCTGTGTGTCTGGGTAAAACAACGTTAATCGAAAATTCAAAATGAGTGATTCCTATCCGATGACCGTGCAGAGTCACGAAAAGCTCAAGGAAGAATTGCACCGGCTCACCACTGTTGCACGTCCTGCGGTTGTCAACGCCATCGCCGAGGCCCGTGCCCACGGTGATCTCTCTGAAAACGCCGAATACCATGCTGCCAAGGAGCAGCAGGGTTTTCTAGAAGGGCGAATTCGGGAACTCAACGGCAAACTTGCCTTCGCGCAGGTGATTGACGTCTCCAAGCTTTCGGGAGAGAAAGTGATTTTCGGAGCAAAGATGACTTTTGTCGATGTTAATACCGACGAGGAGAAGTGCTACCAGATTGTGGGAGAGGACGAGGCCGATCTTGAAAACAGGAAAATCTCTGTGAATTCACCGATCTCCCGTGCCTTGATCGGCAAAACCATCGGCGATACCGTCATCATCCCCATCCCCAAGGGCAAGCTTGAGGTCGAAATTCTCGAAGTGGAATTCCTCGGTTAAATCCGGTTGAAAGCCCGCTCAGAACAGCCCCGCCAGTTGGCTCCGGACTTCGGAGAATTCCGTATCAAAGCAGAAGTACATGGTCTGGAAACGCTCACGGAAGCGGGTGACTTCCTCGCCAACATTCTTGCCCTGCACCGCCTCAACAAATAGCGGGGCAAACTCCCGGAAATCAGCTTCCTTCATGCCGAAGCGCGTCATTTCGGCGACCCCAATGCGTAGTCCGGAACTGGAGGTGAAACTCTCATCAGAGGGAATCGCCTGATAGTTGACGATGATGTTGCTCTCCTCCAAGTCCTGTGCAACGGCGCAGCCCTGAGCATAGCCAACGGCAACGATGACCTGATGGGTTTCGGTGTAGTCAAGCTCAGGATCCCCCTGCACCTCCAGTCCCTCGTCTGCCAACGCTTTGGCAAACGCCTTGGCGTTGGTGAGCACTTGCGGTTGGTAGGTGTCCTTGAAGGCGTTCATTTCCAGTGCGGCCATCAACATGCCCAACAAAGTGCCGAGGTGATGGTTGCTGACTGCACCCGGAAACACCCGACGCTCAATGGATTTCCAGAGATCAAACTCCGGCGTTCCTTCTTCATAGGCTGCTCCGATGATGCCGCGTTGAGTGCCGTAGAAGGTTTTGTGTGTGGAACCGGTGATGATGTCGGCACCTTCCGCGTAAGGATTTTGGAAGTGCGGGCCGATCAGGCCGAGGACGTGTGCCATGTCATACATGAGGATCGGCCTTGACGACTTCGCGTCCAGCAGTTTCCGGAGGTTTGCAACCGGTTCGGGATGCAAGATCATGCTCTTGCCGAGGATGATCAGTTCCGGATCAAAGCGATCCAGCAGGTTCGCGGTTTCCTCCAGATCCATGCGGTACGGATTGTCCTGCCGCACCGGAAAATTGAGGACGGCATATTTTTCAGTGACAGGATCCTTGGCGACATAATCTCGCAACGCACCCATTGGCTGGGAACTGAGGTGGCCGCCCTTGCTAATGTGGTTGTTCATCACTAGAGGGATGCGGCGCGGCTCACTACGGCGGTCGGTGCGGTTGCGGAAATCAACGAGGGCGCTGAAGATGGTCATGTTCGCCATCTGTCCGCTGATGATCCGGGTTTCCACAAGGGGATAGCCGAGAAAACGCTGCATTTCCTCAACCAAACGCTCTTCCGCCCAAGCGATGAACTCTGTGCCCTGATAGTAGAAAACCTCTTGTTCAAAGGCCGCGAGCAACTCCTTATGCTCCGCGTAACGTCCGCAGGAGTCCGTGATCTGGAGCAGGCGCACGAGCGCAGACTGCGTCATTTCCGAGGGGATCAGGTTGATGCAGCAACGCTGGCGCCACTCGTGATTCTCCAGGCTCTTCCGCAACAGCAAACTGACTTGCTCCTGCGACGAACTTGGAACCGTTGCCGTCTCTTTCGTTTCCCAATCCACTGGAATTGCCCGGAAGTACGGAGGGGCTTCAGAACGTCCGTGCCAGCGCACCAGTTGCGCGTTCAGCCGACGACCCCGGACTTCCACCTCCAGTTCCTGCTCAGCAGGAACTGTGGCATCAACATAGGCCAAAGCGAGTGCCCGCCGACCCTGCTCATCGGTGATCTGCATGGTCGCACCCTCGCCCTGAAACTTCCAGTAGGGCACCATTGTCCCGCTCGTGATTACCCCGACTTGCTGTCCGTTGCAATGCACCTTATCTCCTTGGCGCGTGATGCCCTTGTCCTTGAGAGCCAGCGGCAGGAAGCGGCGTGACAGGACTGCCGAGGGTTCGTACTGTCCCATCCGAAGTTTGCGGATTTCCTCAAACTGTGCCCGCAATGCCGCCCGTCCCACAAACTCCCCCTTGCGTTGCGAAAAACTCACTGCCACCGTCGTGAGAGGAAACGCAAATGCCGGAATCTCTTTAGCCTCTGAATCAAGGCCAAATTCGTGTCCGTAAAGCGGCATTCCTGCTTCGAGACGCAAGGTGTCACGTGCTCCTAATCCCACCGCGACCACGCCCTCGTCTTTGCCTGCTTCCTCGAGCCGCGCCCAAATCCCCTCCACCTTGTCAGCAGGTGCAAATAGTTCAAAACCAAGCGGCTCTCCCGTGTACCCCGTGCGGGCGACCAACACCTTGGTTCCAAGAATCGTCATTGCGGAGAGGCTGTTACGGAAAGTTTCGGGCATGGCACCGTCGCGTTTCACCTCAGAGAGAATCCGCCCGGAAAGCGGCCCCTGAAAGGCGATCATCGCCACCTGGTCGGTTTCGTCCTCCAAGTTCACAGCAAACGCCTTGGCCTGTTCCTGAAAGTGATTCCAGTCCTTCTCACGGTTGGAGGCGTTGACCACCAAGAAATACTCGTTCCCCGGATGGTAGAGGTAGGCGTCGTCGAGCAGCCCGCCGTTTTCATTGGGGATCAGGGTGTATTGTGCCTGCCAAGGCTCCAATGACTCGGCGTTGTTGGTGAGGACGTGCTGCAAGAACGCCACGGTGTCCTTACCGTAAATCCGAAAGCGTCCCATGTGGCTGACATCGAACAGACCGCCATAGCGCCGGGTGGCCAGATGCTCCTTGAGGATTCCGGAGGCGTATTGAACCGGCATGTCCCAGCCACCAAAATCAATGAGCTTGCCGCCGTTCGCAGTGTGCCAGGCATGGAGTGGAGTTTTCAACATTAGCTCATCGTCGGTAGCGGTGCCGATTGGGGTGGTGTTGTTTTGCGGGATTCCAAGCGGCGGAAAACTTCGGCCACCACCTGTTCCGCCAGCGCATTTTTTCTGCTCTCCTCGTCTTTTGCCAGAGCTTCCAGCGTGACTTCCTTGGCTTTGGACCCCGTGGTGCGGCGATCCCAAAACGCAAACCCGATGGCCGCCGCCATGATCACGGTGAAAATCCCCGTAATGATCTGCAAAAACGACATCATTTCTGCAAAGCGTTTATCCGCTTGCTCAAAGCGCTGGTTGATGTCCTCACGCTGTTCTGCAAAGCGCTGGTCCATCATGTTCAGCATCTGCTCGAAACGCTGATTGGTGGACTCCATGAACATCTGCTGTGTGGTCTCCATGCGCACCATCTGCTTTTCCACTTGGTCAAAACGCTGATCCATCCGCTCCCGGTCCGCTTGCGTGAACCCCAACTTGCTGCGCCTGAAGCGCCGAAACCCACAATACGCCAGCCCCACGGCCAAGACTCCGATTCCTGAAAATCCCATCGTCTGCTCCTGCTCTTGGCTTTTCTTGAAAACAGCCTTTTGATAGTTCCGCAATAACTCAAAGCGCCCCGTTTCCTGAGAGACAGAGCGATTGGAGAGTGTGAGCGGGCAATCCCGGAGGCTCCAAGATCGCCGCGCAACTCTCCGGACTCGAATCTTTATTTACCCGGTGCGCTGCTTCTTCGCATCGGCGAGCGAAAAGCCTGTGTAGTTAACGCTCTTCAGCTCCGTGTATTCGTGTAAGCCACCAATCCCAAGCTCACGGCCAACTCCAGAGAAACCAAAACCACCACGCGACACAGCCGGGTGCTCTGCCAACAAACCTTCACCAGTGGAGGTAGCGAAAACGGCACCCGCCCGTATACGGTTGGCGACCCTCATTGCCTTGGCTGGGTCCGAGGACATGACCGTCGATGCCAGTCCAAAAGATGTGGAGTTTGCCTCGAGCACAG
>CAJWCD010000054.1:0-22138 GCA_913020725.1 uncultured Pseudomonadota bacterium | reverse complement strand
AAAACCTCATCGCCTGCTCCTGCTTGGCTTTTCTCGAAAACGCCTTTCTGGAAAATCTTGGGTGGGTTCAGCATGGTCCGGTTAGAAACTGACCTCTCTATCGTCAGTGGAGAGCCAAAATGAATCGTCCCGAAGCAGTTGCCAAAACAAAAGAATTCCGGCATGTCCGACGACCAAAACAGAAAAGCGTTTGAGACTGCATCCGTGATTCCGTATGCTAAAAAGTTTACGGATTTTTCCTCATCCTGCGGATGCAGATCGACGTTTCCGGACTCCACAAGAGCTATCTCGACGGCGAGGGTCGTCACCTCGAAATCCTCAAGGGGCTTGATTTTCAGGCGGAAGCCGGGGATTCGGTGGCGATTGTGGGGGCATCCGGTGCTGGCAAAAGCACGCTCCTGCACCTGCTGGGCGCACTGGAACCTCCGGATTCCGGGAACCTGCTGATTCAGGGCGAACCGCTTCATCTGCTCTCGCGCAACGCCCGGGCCAGATTCCGCAACCGTCACATCGGCTTCATCTTCCAGTTCCATCAACTGCTTCAGGATTTCACTGCACTAGAAAACGTGGCCATGCCCCTGCTCATTCGGGGGCACTCGTCCTCACAAGCACAGAAGGCGGCCAAGCATTTGCTGGGGCAGGTGGGGTTGGACGAGCGCACGGGGCACAAGCCCAATCAGCTTTCCGGAGGAGAACAACAGCGAGTGGCCGTGGCGCGGGCATTGGTGGGCGATCCAGAAATCCTGCTTGCCGATGAGCCGACCGGCAACTTGGACATCGAGACCGGAACCCAAGTCGTGGACCTCCTGCTCGACCTCAACCGCGAGCGCAACGGCACCTTGGTGATGATCACCCACAATCTGGCGCTCGCCCAACGCATGGCCCGCCAGTTGCGGCTGGAGGACGGCTCCCTCCGCCCCACACAATGAACAGAGAACAGTTATCCGTGAACAGTTATCCGTCATCAGTTATCAGTTGTCGGTCATCGGTTATCAGTGATCGGTTATCGATTGTTCTCCGTTCTCCGTTCTCCGTTCTCCGTTCACTGATAACTGTTCTCGGTTCTCGGTTCTCTGTTTTTCGTCAAATGCTCCGAGGCAGACTGTGGCTGGTTGTACTACTGGCGTGTCTGCCGAGCTTCGTCCTCGGACAGTCCTACCTCATTCAGGATATCGAAATTTCCGGAACCTCTGACTTGGAGGCTGCGCAAATCCTCCATCAATTAGAAAGCCAAGTCGGCGACCCGCTGGACCGCCGCAACATCCGCATAGACCTCCAAACGATCTACGAAATGGGACTGTTCGTGGATGCCCGCGCCGAGGTCGAACCCATCGAGGATGGCTATCGTCTGCGCTTTGTCGTGCAGGAGCGTCCCCGCCTTTCCGAGGTCAACGTGACCGGAATTGTGCAAGTCTCGAAAGACCAGACTCTTGAGAAATTGACCGTCAAGGCGCTGGATTTCTACGATCCACTCAAGGTCGAGCAGAACATCGAGATCATCCGCAACGAGTACCGCAAGGAGGGTTTTTCGCGGGTCGTCATCCGCAGCCGCATCGAGAAGCAAACCCCGGAGCAGTATCGACTGTTCATCGAGGTCACGGAGCGCCCCAGTGTCTTCCTCACCGACATCCGGGTTTCCGGAACCGAGTTCCTCTCCGAACTTGAGATCAAACGCCTCATCCTCAGTGCCGAGATTGATTGCTTCAGTTGGATGAACAACTCCGGGGTCTTTCAAGAGGAGATGGTCAACCAAGACCTTGCGCTCATCACCCAGCGCTACCTCAAAAACGGCTACATCAAGGTCTTCTTGGACAAACCCAAAGTCACCTTCATCCACAACCCGGAATACGCCCGCGTTGATTTGCGACTCCACATCACCGAGGGCGACCAGTATTTCACGGGCAAGATTGATATTTCCGGAGACATCCTCGGCGACAAGCAGGAGTTGCTGGAAAAGCTGCAACTGGAAGAGGGCGAGGTTTACAATCCCTTCCTCCAGAACCAAGACCGTTCGCTTCTCAACGAAGCGTACCAAGAGCAGGGCTACGCCTTTGCCCGCGTGATCCCGCGTCAGACCATCCATGAGGACAACAAGACCGTGGATGTCACTTACCAGCTCATCAAGGGCGAGAAAGCGTACATCGGGCGGGTGGAAATCGCGGGAAACGCCGAAACCAAGGATCACGTCATCCGGCGCGAATTCGATGTGCTGGAAGGCGAGTTGTTCAACGGCAAGAAACTGCGGCTCAGCCAAGAGAATATCCAGCGCCTCGGCTTCTTCGAGCAAGGACTCACGCTGAACCGCTCCCGACGCGCCGATGCCGACAACATCCTTGACATCCTCGCTCGCCTCAAGGAAACGCAGACTGGCACCTTTCAGGCGCAGATGGGCTTCAGCGACCTTTCCGGATTCAGCGGCGGACTTTCGCTTTCAAAGGGCAACATCCTCGGCACCGGACGCACCCTGCGCTTGAGTGCGCAGTTTGCGGAGAAATCAACCACCAACCAGTTCAGCATCACTCTCATTGACCCCCGACTGTTTGAGTCGCAGGTGTCCTCCAGCATCTCCTTCTCCCGTAGCAATTCCACGGATTCCACGGAGTTGAAGCGCGGCAGCATCACAGAAAACCAGTACAGCCTCGGCTTCAGCGTTCCGGTCTATTACCGCAACCTGCGGGCTTCGGTTTCAGTCAGTGCCCTCAACCGCCTCTACGAGTCCGACAACGCCACCGACGTCTTCAAGCGCTCCGTGACCACGGGCATTAGCTGGAATTCGGTCAACCATCCGGTCTTCCCCTCAGAGGGCATCAAAAGCAGCCTGAGTGTCACCCAGACCGGGCGTCCCTTCGGGGGCACCGTCCACTTCCGGGAATACCGCTACAACTACCAGCAATTCTGGTCACTCAACCCCACGCGTACCCTCATCCTGATGGCCAAGGCGCAACTCGGAATCCTCGCCCAACAGGGCAGCGAAGCCATTCCGAGCGAGGAACGTTACCGCATCGGCGGCATCAACACCGTGCGCGGCCACAATTACTTCCGCATCGCCGGACCCTACGGTGGAGCGGTTTACGCCCACAACCTCGAAACCATCATCAATGCGGACAACTCCACCACCACCCGCGACAAACGCACCGTCAACCTGAGTTCCGACCAGAAGGCCCAACTTGTGGGCGGAGGCACCGCCGAGCGCATCTTCAACCTTGAACTGATTTTCCCGCTCAGTCAGGACGAGCGCAGCTTTGTGCGGGGTGTCGTGTTTCTGGATGCAGGGAACGTCAACGCGGAGAGCGTGCAGTACAGCCTGCTGGGAGAAAAGGAACCCGCGTTTTTGGACCTGCGCCGCAGTGCCGGCTTTGGAGTGCGAGTGATCACGCCGGTCGGTGTGCTGCGCTTTGAATACGGCTCCAAACTCGACCCGCGCAGCTACGAATCCCCCGACCGCTTCGAGTTCACCATCAGCGGACTCTTCTGAGTTTCAACGGAAACTCACCAAATCCGGCAACTCACAACGCCGACAGCCTTGGTGAAAATTCCGACAGAAATCCTCATGAATCTGGATGAGTCCCTGACGGTGCCCAAGGCTTTCCGGAGACTGGCGTGAGGGTTTGATCGCAAGTCGCTGCTGCATGAAGCGCGTGATGCGATTGTCCGTTTCAGGCGGCAACACAAGAAAAATCCGGAAGAGCAGATGCTCCAACGCCGTGTCCTGCTGACGACGAGCTTGTGCCAAGAAAAAAGGCAACAGCGCGTTGCCCCAGATGATCACCAGACGATCCTGTCCCACCAGCCGAGTCGAGGTTCCGGAATCCCCCAACTGCTCCCACGATTCCCATTCCGGGGTAGGAAAGCGTGCAAGACTGGCTTCAAGAATGCAGTTGCGGAACTTCGGTTGCTCGGCTTGTCCTTGCAGTGTGGCCAGCACTTCAAGCCAAGTCGCGGTAAGCCCGGATGTGGCGGCGTGCCGCAAGTGATGGAACATCGCCAACAAGCGGCGATCCGGAGCATTCTGCGGACGGGACGATTGCCGCAGTTTCTTGGACACCCGGACTTGCTGAGGCAGTGCCTTCCACTCGGATTGCCATTGCTGGAGTTCTCGGCGGATTGTCGGGCCGCTCGGAAGTTGCCGGGAATCGAGCAGTCCACTCGCTCCGAACCAGCGGGAAAGCACAGTGGCACGTGCGCTGCGGATTGGCTGTCGCAAGTGCGAAGTCAGTTCCTGCAGCGGGTAGAGCTTTGCCAATTCCTCAAAGGGCTGAGCGTGGGCGGAGTAACCAAGCGCACGGAAGATGCGCTGGAAGAGCAGTTCCTCCGGATCACCCTCGTCCCAGCGTTCCAGCAGCGCGGTCGCCTTCGTCAGCAAGCGACGCTCGGCAGCATGTTCCACCACCCGCCGAATGTTTGGTGGTGTGCCGATGACGCCGCAACGTCCGGGAAGCGCCGCAAGTTTTTGCATCCGCACCTTGGCTTCCTTGTGGGGTGGGAACGACGCATCCCACAGCAGCGGGGCCAGTTCGACCTCCGGAATCGCAAGCCCGTCTTCCCGTGACGCCAACGCTTTGCGGTCACGGTACAGCACCACATGCAGGACCACACCGTTGTAGTCCGGATTGCGGTGGTGGCCGTGCGCAGTCCATCCCGAACTGCGTAAATGCAGTTCCACCGCGCCAACATGTGTGGCCCACTCGCCGGAAGCCTCCTGAATCTGGAGACGCGCCTCCTGAAAATCCGGCCCTGCCCCTCGATTGGCCCAGCCCGGAAATTCCACCACAACCGCTTCACCGTCGCTCGTCTGCAAGTCCTCCGTCCGAAAATGCTGCTCTGCCCACACCCAGTGCAGCACCTCCTCGTGTTCCGGGAATTTCGGCAATGTCACTTGAACAACTCCGTATTGAGCGGACGCACCGTCAGGTTCATTTCCTGCGTCTGCTCGAGGGTTTCGTCTTCACTCAATCCAATCCCCATGGTCAATTTCACTGCCAGAGGAAGGCAACCAACATTCTTGTTGGTTACACAGTCGTGCGTTTGTGCGGGCCACACCGATTCCCACAAATCTGTAAAACCTCCACCAAATGCCGCTTCTTTCTCAGCGACCCGGAGTTCAACAATGAATTTTCTCACCCTTCGTGAAAGCACCTGCCGCTTGCCCCCTTCCGTGAATTCGTCATCAAGGTAGAAATCCTCCCGGCGCATGAACTTCCAGATTTGCTCGCCAGCGTCGTACTCCAGAAAATAGCCGATTTCGTGCAGTTCCGGATCGCCGACTGCGCTGTTTTTGTCAAACTCGTAAAATTTCGCGGGCACGGCAGCGTGCATGGAGAGGATGCCGGAATCCTCGTTGTTCGGCCCCTGTTGCTGCCTGACGTTGAGTCCGGAAACGCGATCCTTGTCTTTTCCCGCTGCGGCCCAGTGCTTGAGGTAGCGCACGGCTTGCAGGTCATCTAGCACCATCTTCATGAGCAAGCGCAGTTCCTGACGCGCCGAGAGGGTGTCCTGGACGCCACGGGTCGCTCCGGAAAGCTGGAAGAACGCCGTGTAAACCAAGCCCACCACCATGCCAAGCAGCGCGATGGACACGAGCAATTCCAACAGGGTGAAGCCCCGCAGGGGTCGCTTAATCGGGTTTGACATACAAATCCGCCTCAAAGGAGCGTTCCCGCCCAGATTTCTCCCACGTCAGCCGATAACGCACCCGCCGAGTGATGACTCCCGGAAGCGGCTCCACGTCCTCCACAAGCTGAAGCCATTGGTAGCCCGCAAGCTCATGGTCGCTCTGAAACTCGCCTTGAGAAACCGAAACCGGAGGTGGCGCCTTTGAGCGTTCGTGGAAGAGCAGTCGGTTCTGAATATGGGACATCACCCGCCAGAGGGTGTCCGTGGTTGTGAGCGAGAAGAGGGCGGTGCCGTAGGTCTGGTAGATTGCGGTGAGGCTGAGAGTGAGGATGGAGAGGGCGATCAGCACCTCCAGCACGGTGAAGCCAAGACGGCGCATTGTTCATATTTCCTTGAGGGCAAGCGTGCCCAGAATATTCTGCGAGCAGATGCTCCAGCGGCGGGATTGCCCCCGCTCCCCCAGCGTCAGCGCAAAGGGCTGCACAAAACCGGAACCGTCAATGCGGACCTCCAAACGGTCGGTGCTGGAGGTGCTGAACGAACCGGAGTCACAATCAAAATCCGCATGGGTCGCCTCTAGCACCTCCAGTGAATCCGGGATTTGGATCGGTCGCAGCACACGATCCTCTCCGATGGGTTCGTACTCGCCTTTGCTGTTTGGTTGCTCGAACTCGATGATGCGGGATTTTTCGTCAAGAACAAGGCGGTAGGAGCGATTTTTGAAAACCGCATCGTTACGCAGCACCTTGAGACTGCGGACGAGGCTTTGGAAGACGAGTTCGTGATCGGGGGTGAAGAGGGTGGAAAACTGCGGGATGACGGCCCCGATGAGCAGCGCCATCACGGCAAGCGCCGCGATCACCTCCAGCAGTGTGAATCCGGAGGGACGCTTGGAAGGCTTAGAGGTCTTTGGAACTGATGTCTGCGTCCAGTTCGGCGCCACCGTCAATGCCATCGGCCCCCATCGAGGTGATCTCATGCTCTCTGCCATCGCTGCTAGTGTAGCGGAACTCATTGTCCCAGCCGTCCTTGGGGAGGTTGTTGCCACGCAAATAAGGGCCGTTCCAGTTCTTGGGGATGATTCCCACCTCTGGTTTGGTCAGCAACGCCTTGAGGCTCTGATCGGTCGAGGGGTAGCGCCCGTTGTGCAGTCGGTAGAGGTCGAGGGCCGTCTCGATGCCCTTGATCTGCGTCTTGCTCACGTCCACTCGCGCTTCGGCAGCGGCGTTGAAAAGATACACCCCCACAACTCCGGAGAGCAGGCCGATGATGATAATGACCACCATCACCTCGATGAAGCTGAAACCGAGACGTCGTCGTCGGGTGCGGGGCTGGGACATGGCGGGCTTGGAAGTGTTCATTTTGGAATACGCTAGAACAACTGGCCCGCATGTGCAATGCCGAAACCACGTTTGGCAAAACTACGCTTGCGGTGTTTCCACTCCGGAGGCGTCCTCCAACACCTCCTGTTCCAGTTCAGCTTGCCGGAGCCCAGCCTGCTTGCCCGCAGAAAACGCGAGGTTCCAAATGACGGCGACGATCACGCTGATGCCGATGATATGGATGCCAAGGAGCATCATTGGAGGTTATGCGGACAGATGGGTTACAACGGGAAGAATTCAGGAGTCAGAATTCAGAATTCAGGAATTGGCGCGGCTCAAGGAGTATGGAGACAACCCGTCATTAAAAAGTATGAATCGCTGAAAAATCACCGCAGAGTCGCAGAGAAAAAATGTTTCCAAAAACAATCCTCTGCGTCCTTCGCGTCTCTGCGGTGAATCGAAACTTGGCTCCGTTACAGGCTTTTTGCGAGGCCATCATCAATCAGTAGAGGCAGAGTCGGATAGGCAGGGATTGCTCGAATCCATAAAGGCTGAGCGGACTGACGAGGAAGCGGTTCATGAGGAAGAAGAGCACCAGTCCAACAATGGGCGCGAAGTCAATGCGGGTGCGAGGCAGGTAGTGCTGGAGAGGTGTGATCAGAGGATCGGCGAGAACATGGACCACCCGGACCACCGGATTGTTGAGTGCGGGGTTGACGAGCGTGAGGAAGAACCAGACGAAGAGGATGAGCATGGCAAAGACGAACAAGCTCTGGCAGACGACCGCCGTGCTTTGCAGCCCGTGGCCCCCAAGTTGCCAGAGAAAATCAGCTCCGGACCCTCCGGAAAACAACTGGCCGAGACTGCGGAGTGTGGCCGGAATCAGCGCCTGTGCAAAGATCACCACCAGCAGCGAGGCATACGCGCTCAGGTGCGCAAGTCCCACCGGCATCCAAGTTTCGCACCACACCCAGAGCGGACGAGTGCTGCGGGCGATGAAACGCACAATCGGATTGTACGGATCAGCGCTCACCCAAGTGAGAACGACCGCCGCGATGATCACCCATTTGTAAAGGAAGAGTCCAAAACAGACCCCTCCCGCAAGAGCGTCCAGCACCGGCGACATCAGGCTGTCGCCTCTGCCTTCTTCAAATCCCGAACGGGCGTGAACGACTCACCGCAGCCGCACTGGTGGCCGCTCGTGAGTTGTTCAAACACGAAACCCTGTTCGACGAGGTTTTTACTCGTGTAGTCTATCCGCACCGGACCAAGGATGTCGGTCAGGCACTCACGATCCACGACCACCTGCACCCCCTCGCTTTCCAGCATCACGTCGGCAACTCCCACGTCCTCCGAGCCGTTCCATCCCAACTCGTATTTCCAACCCGAACAACCTCCGGGCTTCGCGTCAATCCGCAGGTACGACTCCTCCAGCGGTTTTGCTTCCGCAGTGCAGGCGTCCTTGAAAACCTGCGCAGCCTGCGGCGTCAGTTGCACTTGGGGCAGTTCCATCATTTCTGTCATTTTCTGTACCCAAACTTAATGTGAAAATCACCGCAGAGTCGCCGAGAGTACCGAGAAAAATCTTTTAAAAACAGTTCTCTGTGTCCTCCGCGTCTCTGTGGTTAATCGAAACATAGTTCCGTTTCAGACTTTTTGTGTCAGTAGCGTGGGATTTCGGAATCAACCGTCAGCGACCACGCATCAATGCCACCCACCACATTATAAACGTTCTGAAAGCCCTGTTGTGTGAAATATTGCGCGGCTTGCAGGCTACGCCCGCCTTTGTGGCACATGAACACCAGCGGGATGTTGGGATCCCATGAGTTGACGATTTCCTGCGCAAGCGCCTGGTCCATCATCCGGGCACCTGCAACACAAGCGATGGCGCGTTCTTCCGGACCTCGGACATCCAGCAGGGGAATGTCGGGTTGCTTCTTGAGCAGTTCGGCAATGTCCTCGGGTGGTAGGTTCTGCACCTCGACCGGAGGTGGTGGCGGAGTGAACTCCAAATTCGGATGGGCTTCCTTGAACAACTCCCCCAACTCCCCGTTTCCGGACATCTCCTCAATGATGTCGCAACCGCCAACGAATTCCTTGTTGACGTAGAGTTGCGGGATCGTCGGCCAGTTCGCGTACTCCTTGATGTCATGGCGGATGCCCTCGTCGGAGAGTACGTTGAACGTCTCGAACGGCACATTCCACCCCCGCAAGGTCTCGATCACGCGGGAGGAAAACCCGCACTGCGGGGCATCCGGCGAACCTTTCATGAAGAGAAACACCGGAGCACTGGAAACCAGGGACTCGATTTGTGATTTGGGATCATTGGAAGCCGCAGCTTCACCATCGTCGTTGGAAACAACATTGAATTTCATGGGACTCCTTGCAGGACTGTTGGTTCGGAAGCAAGTGCAGGTCTGCTCTGCCTGAAACCGCACCAAATTGTCCGGATTCCGGGCAAGAACGTTTCTCACTTAACCACTGTAAGCGAGGATGGGCGGGAAGTCAATGCTTATGCGGTTTCCAAGGCCAGCAGATGCTGCTCGAAATGTTGCTTGGCAAAACGTTCCATCCGCTTAGTTGAGCTGGGAAACGCCGTGCGCACTTCTGGAGCAAAGACGGAAACGCGCAGTTCCTCCAGCATCCAGCGAAACTCGTCGAGCCGTTGCAACTCGGCATGGGCAAGTGAAGTATGCTGAAGCTGTCGCAGCACATCCGGCCACGGCTCAAGCTGGCTGCGCTTGTCAGCATCCTTCAGAGGATCGAGTGCCATCCGCTCTGCCCGGATGCGCAGTGCCCGCAGATAGCGGTGCAGATCGGCCCAACGCACATAGGGAATGTGTCGGGCAAAACGCTTAGGCATCAGCGTCCGCAAGTGCTGCTCCAACTCCGCAACCCCGTCTTTTCCGCGAGACAGCGCGAGTTTGTGCAAAGCTTGACGAGTGGTCGCGTGGTCAGACAGCAGCGCTTCCAGCACCTCAATCACGCGGGGCGAAAGCTTCCGGAGCTTGATTGCTGCGGCATTTGCCCGTGCCTCAAACTCCGGCTCGGACTTGATCCACGGTCCATCGAAGAGAAAGGCATGAACCGCCTCCCGGACATCGGACTTACACTCGGCAACTGTCCCGAAGGGCGCAAGCGCATCCCGGAGATTCCGAAGATCGGCCAAATCCTTTTCGAGCCACGCGAGGTCCGGCCCCACCGCGAACGCGAGCAGTTCCCGCAAGGCTGGAGCCGTCTGCTCCTGCGCCTCCTCCTGCGTGGCGAACAGCCGCCGATGCACCCCGTTTTCGTTCTTGAGCAGTCCGGGAAACGCATAAATCGGGATGCCTGCCAGCGCATCGAGTTCAATGCGTTTCGGCAGTTTTCCAAAGTTCCAGCCGCTGATCTGGTCGAGATTCCACTCGGCCTCGGCCTCTTGCAGCACCACGAGTTGCCGATCCTGCGCCTGTGTTTTGGCAAACTCCTTCAGCGCGGTTTGCCGTTCTTGCAGCAACTGCTCGATTTCCCGCCCCTGCGACACCACGCGGTTACGGTTGTCGCGCAGTTCAAGGCGCGGTTTTAGATATGCCGGAACGCGCTCCCAGTCCCAGTCCTGTGGGGAAATCTGCACTCCCAACTCCTTGTGAACAAGGCGGCTGAGCGCGTTGAGAAAATCATCTTCGTTCGGTTCAAGCAAGTCGGCAAGGCGCTTGGCCGTGTCCGGAATCGGCACGAACTGCTTGCGCTGCGCTTTGGGCAATGTCCGCAAGAGAGACTGGATGCGCTCCTCCCACTGCCCCGGAACCAGCCAATCCAACAACGGCGCACGCAAATGCGGAACCACCAGATCGTGAACTCGCAAGGTCGCGCCGTCACGCTCCTCGCCGGGTGCGAAGGCGTAGTGGAGTTGCAGGCGCGTGGTGCCGATGGTCAGATAATCTGGAAAGACATCAGCCTCCGGTTGTTGCTCTGCGACCCGTTCCAGCAAATCCGCTTCCTGCATGAAGAGAAAATCCTGGACACCCTCCGCGTGTTTCTGCTTGAGCAGGTGGTTGAGGTCGTGGATCGAGGCAATGTTGCGCAAGCGTTCCGTGTAAAACGCCTCGGCTGCGGCTGCAAAAGCGAATTCCCGGTTGCGGCGCACCTTCGTATCTGCGCTGACGAGCCGCTGCTTGAGCTTGTGATTGTTTCGGAAAAACGGAAGATGCGCATGCAAGCGTTCCTCGACCAACCCCTCCCGGATGAAAAGCTGCGTTGCCTCCGCAGGATTGACGCGCCCGTAGGCGACACGCCGCCGAGGAACGATGGGGAGCCCGTGCAGCGTCACCTTCTCATCCACCTGCACGATTCCGGATTCCTCGTCAAAACGCGGAAAGGAGTAACTTTTGCGACAAAGGCCCCCGCCAAGGGTTTCCAGCCAGCGCACATCAATGTTGGCGACTTTGCGGGCGTAGAGCCGCGTGGTTTCAACCTGTTCTCCCGCCAGCACCCACGGTCCCGCCTTGCCATGCAGTCCGGACCCCGGAAACACGAACACCTCTTTGCCGCCGCCCGTGCGATACTTCGATTTCTCGTCCTTCTGTGCAATCTGGTTGAGCAGTCCGGAAAGCAGGGAACAGTGAATCGCCCGATAATCTGCGGGATTGTCGTTGATGACCAGCAGCTTTGCATCGCGCAGGATGCCTGCAAGCTGACGGTGGATATCGCGCCACTCGCGCATCCGCACAAACGAAAGAAAGTGCGCTTTGCAAAACTTGCGTAGTTTGTTCTCGCTGCGCAGCGCATCCCACTCGTCGTGGTAGGCGTTCCAGATGTTGAGCAGGGTGAGAAAATCGGACTCCGGATTCACGAAAACCCGGTGTTGCTGCCGGGCCTGCTCTTTTTTTTCCAACGGAAACTCGCGGGGATCCTGAATGGAAAGACCCGCCGCGATCACCAGCACCTCAACCAGCGCCCGTTCTTCGTACGCCTCCAAAAGCATCCGGGCACTGGTCGGTTCAATCGGAATTTTCGCCATTTGCCGCCCACGCGCCGTGAGGCGGTAATCGTCAGCAACCGCGCCCAACTCACGAAGCAGCCGGAACCCCTCCTTGACCGCCGGAACCGCCGGAGGGTCAAGAAACGGGAAGTTGCGGATACGCTCCACTCCAGAGGCATTGGGATCACCCAACTTGAGGTGGAGCATTTGCAGAATCACGCCCGCGAGGTTGGAACGCAGGATTTCCGGTTCGGCGTACTCCCGCAGTTGCGCGAAAGTTTCCTCCGCATACAGCCGGATGCACACGCCCGGAGCGACCCGTCCGGCGCGTCCGGCGCGTTGCAAGGCGTTGCTCTGCGCGATCATCTCGACGGGCAGGCGTTGGATGCGTTGACGCGGGCTGTAACGACTCACGCGCTGGAGTCCGGAATCGACAACATAGCGGATGCCCGGAATCGTCAGGGAGGTTTCCGCAATGTTGGTGGCGACCACCACTTTACGGAGACTGTCCTCGCGGAAAACGCGGTTCTGCTCCGCCGCCGTGAGCCGTCCGAAGAGCGGCAGGATTTTCACTTCACGCTTGCCCCCGCCGCCTGAAAGTCGTTCTGTGGTTTCCCGGATTTCCTGCTCGCCGGGCAGAAACACAAGCAGGTCGCCCTCCCACGTCGTGTCCAAAATCTCCTGCACGGTCTCCACCACCGCATCCGCAATCGTGCGTTCTCCAGTTTCCTCTGCTCGGGGATCGAGCGGCTGCCACTGCACTTCGACCGGATGCGCCCGTCCGGAAACTTCCACCACGGGCGCGTTCCCGAACGCCTCGGAAAAACGGCGCGTGTCAATGCTCGCAGAGGTGATAATCACCCGCAGGTCCGGGCGTTTGGGCAGGAGTTGCTGGAGGTAACCGAGCAAGAAATCGACGTTGAGGGAACGCTCGTGCGCCTCATCGACAATGATCGCGTCGTAGGCGTTGAGGAAGCGGTCGCGCTGCGTTTCGGCGAGCAGCATCCCGTCCGTCATGAACTGGACGAGCGTGCGGGGGGAGGTTTTTTCGGCAAAACGGATACGGTAACCCACGAGGTCGCCAAGCTCCGTTTCCAATTCCTTGGCAACTTGTCGGGCAATCGAGGTCGCCGCCACCCGTCGGGGCTGGGTGCAGGCGATCTTGGCTTTGCGTCCAAAACCGGCTTCCCAACAGAGCTTGGGAAGTTGCGTGGTCTTGCCGGAACCGGTCTCTCCGGCAACGATCAAGACCTGATGCGACTGGAGGTGTTCCTGGAGTTCTTCGGCGTGGAGGGCAATCGGAAGCTCTTCCGGAACCGCAATGCAGGGGCTTAACGATTCGCGTTCGGCTCGTACTTTGACGGAAGCCTCCGCTCGTTCCAACAGACGGAGGTAGGACTCCTCGCCGGACGAGTCGCGCTTCAGGCGCTGGTGAAGTTTTCGGAACTGACTGCAAAGGGGGTGCTGATCGCGAAGCATCGCCTGCGGGATCAAGTCACGCAGTTGCTCCAGATCAGTGGTGGAAATGGAGGCGGGAAAAGGAGGAAGGTGGGTGGGTGGGGGTGGATTCACAGAAAAAGATTTGCTTTATCACAAATATTACCAGACAATACCGACTCTGGATGAATTGATGCTGAGAGCTACCCATGCTAGCACAGCAGGAGCGTTCCACACCAAATGTGGACAGGTTCTAGAAACATCAGACTAAAAAGGAATGAAAATGGCTAAAGGCTTATTAATGTATTTTGATATTGACACTGGATACTATCCCGGACTACATCATGGATTAGCCTATCTGATGGGGTCTGTCAATAAAAAGAATGATGTTAAATTTTTCCATATTTTCAAGGAAGATCATCTCATTGAAGTTAAAGATTTAATCGAAAAAAATAATTGGGATTTTGTAGGTATTTCATTTACAACGAATCAGAGAAAATATGTCTGGGAATTTTTCGAAATCACAGATGTGAGCAAACATTTTATTATTGGCGGTGGAGTTCATCCAACATTAGATAAGCAGAATACTTTTAAGGAGTTTCCTAAATTTGATGCGATTTGTGTTGGTGAAGCAGAAATGCCCCTCTTGGAATTATGTGAAGGACTGGACAACAACCATGATATTTATGAAACTTCAAGTTTTATTTTTAAGCTGAAAGATCATGCAGGTAAAATTAGTTTTAAAGCTAATCCAGTTGCAAAATTAATGCATATAGATGAATTGGCAGACCCCGATTATACAGTTTTTGATTATCAGCGTATTATCAACGATAGTGGTGATGTCTTCCCAATGATGCTCGGACGAGGATGTCCCTACAGATGCACCTATTGCGCATCTGCACATTTGTGGAAGGAGTACCCAAATCCAGAAAATTGGGTAAGGTTTCCATCCATCGAAAGATCCATTCGGCTCATAAAAAATAATTTAAAACTTTATCCAAATACACGTTCAATTATTTTTGCAGACGACACCTTTACTGTGAGGAAAGATTGGGTCCATGAATTCTGTGAAGTTTACAAGAAAGAAATTGGGTTACCGTTTGAATGCAATGCGCGTGTTGAAACAATCAATGACAATGTTTGCACGGACTTAAAAAATGCCGGATGCAAATCAGTTGATTTTGGAGTTGAAAGCGGCAGTGAATGGTTAAGAAATAATATCGTTAACAGAAAACACAAGAATGCTCTCATTATTAAGGCTTTCAATACCGTACAAAAACATGGAATTAGAGGATTTTCTTATAATATTGTAGGTATGCCATTTGAAACACCAGAAATGATGAAACAGACATACGATTTGAATAGATCCGATCTGAAATCAGCAAGGTATGGTAGAGCATTTTATTATTATCCATATCCTGGCACAGGCATGCATGAACTAAGCTTAAAATACAAATTACTTCGTTCCGGAATCGAAAAAATGACTGGTTATTTAGAAGCCCCAACCGTGCTTGAAAATCATGCCTCTCACAAAGAGATAAGGAAATGGTTCAAAAAGATCAATTTACTCTTTGCTGTAAGATTAATATGTGACCGTTTTTATGTGCCAAGATTTTTATCTGAAATTTTAGTTTCACTAACCCAAGTGTTCTGGGTTCCATTAGCTGGAATCGTTGAACCAGATAAAAGTAATGTCCTTATGAAAAGGATCAATTCAAAAATTAAACTTATTGTAAAAAAACTCCACCAACCTGGCCATGCTATTTACGACTCCCATGATGTCAGAAAAATTGAACCCATAAATTGATACTTGGCAATGGCTATAAAAAGCGTTTGGATTGAAGAAGGGTGTGTTACCTGTGGGAATTCAGAAGAGGTTTGCCCAGAGGTATTTAGAATCGACATCGAGGCCGGGACTGCAACTGTATTAGCTACGGATGACCTCACAGTCCATGATGATAAAATACGGCTTGCGGCAAAGTGTTGCCCTGTAAATGTGATTAAATTTGAGGAAGGTTGAACGGGGAGTTCCCCGCTTGACAGTTGCTGCGGAAAATTTCCAGAATGCGCTGGCAGGCTTTCCCATCGCCATAGGGATTATGTATTCTTGACATAGTTTGGTAGGCGAGGTCGTCGTCAACCAAGTGCAGTGTTTCCCGAACAATTCGCTCCGTGTCCGTCCCTATCAGTTTGACCGTTCCTGCGTTTACGGCCTCCGGACGTTCTGTGGTCTCGCGCATGACCAAAACTGGCTTCCCTAGGCTGGGTGCTTCTTCTTGAACGCCGCCACTATCCGTCAGAATCAAGTAGGCTTGCCGCATCAAATGCACAAACTCCGGATAGGGTTGGGGTTTCCAAAGGTGGATGTTCTGCACCCCGGAGATGATGCGCTGGACGGGTTCCTGAACACTTGGGTTCAGATGCACAGGATAAACGATCTCTAAGTCAGGACGTAGCTCCGCTATCGTTTTTAGGGCACGGCAAATCTGAGTAAATCCATCACCGAAATTCTCCCGTCGATGTCCAGTGACGAGTACCATCCTCCGGTTCTCAAGATCAAACGGGAGTTGCAATGTGGAGGTGTAACGGTTCAAAACCTGATGTAGGGCATCAATGACAGTATTGCCTGTGACATGCACTGCTGCTGGAGAAATGCCTTCCTGCAAAAGATTTTGTCGGTTGGTTTCGGTGGGACAGAAGTGCAAGTGAGCAATGCGGGACACGACTTGCCGATTGAATTCTTCAGGGTAGGGAGTTTCTAGATTGTAGGTGCGCAGTCCGGCCTCGACATGGGCAATGGGAATCCCTTGGTAAAATGCAGCCATTGCTGCAGCCATGGTGGTGGTGGTATCTCCTTGAACCAACAACCAATCCACTGGCTGTTCTTGGAGTACCGTTGTGATGCTCTCCAAAACCACACCAGTGAGAGCCGACAGGGTTTGATTGGGCTGCATCAAGTTCAAATCCTCATCCGGCACAATCTGGAAGAGATTCAAGACTTGATCCAGCATCTCACGATGCTGACCGGTCACACAGACCCTGACAGAAAAATGCTCTTTCAAAGTCAGCACCAACGGTGCCAGCTTGATGGCCTCCGGGCGTGTACCAAACACAAAAAGCAGGTTCATGGACCGGATGAAACAAGCAGGCTTTCTAACTGGCTTACGCAGGATGCTTTGCTGAAATGCTGGCGGGCGTATGCTTGCCCTCGTAACCCTAGCGATGTCAGGTCTTTTTGTTTGAGCAAATCCCGCAGGGCAGACGTACAGGCTTTTTGATCATCGGAAGGGGCAGACAAACCCGCTTCAGCATGTTTCACAATCTGGTGGCCATCACTTTCTCGATTGAGGAAAGTGACCACCGGCAACCCAGCCGCCATGTACCCCTGAAGCTTCCCTGGAACAACAGGGGTTTTATTAAGCGGGCTTAGGCACACAATGCCGATATCGCTTGCACCCAGTAAATCCGGATAATGTTCCCGAGACACGAACGGCTGAAACATAACATTGCGCAACTTGCGTTGGCGGGCAAATTTCATCAGCTTTTTTTTCTCCGTCCCGTCTCCCACGATCAGAAAAATCAACTCATTCTCGTCTTGTAGTTCTTCAGCCACACGCAGCAAGAGTTCTAGATATTGAGCTGGCCCCAACACTCCGGCAAACAGGGCTACTCTCTTTTCGCCAATGCCGTATTTTTCCCGAAAATCAACTCGGTTTTTTCCATTAATATGATGATCAATATCTACCCAATTGTGTAAGATCTGAAACTTTGGCAACTCCTCGGGCAAGTTGCGACTAACCAAAGCATGATTACCTTCCGAGTGCAAAGTGACCACATCTGCATTGCAATAGACGCTTCGTTCCATCCACTGAAAGAAGCGGATCAAGACTGGATTGACTAGAATCCCCAAATCGATAGCATTTTTTGGAAAAATATCCTGCACGTTCAAAATGAAACGAACCCCTTGTTTTTTGAGTTTTACTCCCAACAATGCCAAGGGAAGTGGAGGAGCATAGACAACCACCGCATCCACCTGAGTCATTTGGTGTTGCCGGAGTTTTCTCCAAAATTGCAGAGGCATGAGCAACTCTGCTAGGCCTCGAAACCAGTAAGCAACCCCGTGGTGAGGAAGCGTCTTGATCCTCAGCACTCGAATGCCATTTTCCTCACAAATTTCTGGAAATTCCTTAGAGGACATTTCCTCATCCAGATTATACCGAGGCCACGTCGTAGCCACAGCGACTTTGTGCCCACGGTCTCGCAACTCCTCGGCCAATTCCAGCATCAAGTGAGCAGCAGAGCGGATTTCTGGAGGATAAGAATCGGTGATCAGCAAAATGTGCATTGTCAGTTCCAAATCTCAGGCATTCTCCAAACGAACCGTCTCACGAGTCGCCAAAGCTCGTTCAATCCCAAAAACCGTGCGCATACTCCACAATGTTTCTTCCATGGAAACCGCCGGTTGTTCCTTTCCCCGCACACAGTCTATGAAATGCTGAAGCTCTTCCCGATACCCCATTTCCTGGCTCATCGTCTTGAAGGCTTGCTTTCCTGACGCATACAACTCGCTTTTCCGGAAATCCTGTGAACGGATCGTTTTCCGATCAAAGAAGATTTCTATGGCTTCACGAGAATACCCCTTGTCTCCGGAGGCGGAATAAGTCAAACTTCCCACCGAGCCGTCCGCAAACTTCAGGAGTGCCACGATGTTATCGTTGTTGACCACGCTTCGGTTGTTGCCGTCCACCCGCTCCGCATGGATTTGCACAGGCAAACTTCCAATAAGCGCCTGCATCAGGTCAATGAAGTGAGACATTTCCCCCACAATGCGGCTACGCCCCTCAGATTCGCTGTGGACCCAATGGTCCGGCGGCACATACCCTGCGTTAACGCGCATTTGCAACACCAAGGGGTCAACTCGATGCTGAAGCCACTTCCGAATCTGTTGCACATGAGGCGAAAAACGTCGGTTGTGCCCCACCTGAACAATGGGCAATCGCTTTTGCTTTTCGATCAACTGGATCAATTCATCCAATTCTTCGGGAGTGACACAGAGGGGTTTTTCCAGAAAGAGGGGGCGCTGGTGTGCAATGGCTTCCTTAACCAACCGAGCATGGGTGTGATGCGGCGTGAGTGCCACCACTGCATTGATCTCTTCCTCATTCCAAAGGGAGGTTTCATCCGTTGCACAGGACTGGAATCCAAATCGCTTTGCACTATGTTCTGCATTGACTCCGGAAGTCGTAACGAGGGTATGCAGTTTTGCATGAGCGGTTTTGGCAAGGGCCGGCAACAACAGCGCTTTTCCAAACAGTCCGGCACCGAGGACGCCAACACCGACTTCATTTTTTCCCAACGGACCTGTTTTTTGTTGAGGAAAACGTAAGTGCCGCTCGATGGGAGTTTGCTCCGGATAGTTCAGCACAACACCAACAGCGTCCTGCATTTCCCCATCCATCAGGCGCCGATAAGTCTGCTCGGCTTTTGAGAAGGAGATTCGGTGAGTGATCAAAGGGTCCAACTGCACCCGTTCCTCTGAAACCAGACGAAGAAACTCTTGCAAGTTGCGGTTTTGGGTCCAGCGCACTTCAGCAATGGGTAGGTCAACCCCCTCCAGTTCATACAAAGGATCCAAGGATCCGGGGCCTGCCGCACGGGACACCAGCAACTCCACCTCCTTCTGCCAGAGTTCGTTGCGGTCAGGGTGAATATCCGCAGTGCCGACCACCACGATCTTAGCACGGGAACGGGACAAGCGGATAGCTAAATCAACCGGCTCCCTCGATTTTGAGGCAGCCGTGATCAAGACGGCATCCGCCCCGTGTCCATGCGTCACGGCATGGACTTGCTGCTGTAACCCATCCCCGTCAATGGTGGCAAAAGAGACTCCAAGCTGCTGGGCCAAATTGACCTTACGAGCATCCAAATCCATTGCCGTCACTTGGCAGCCATAGGCTTGGAGAATCTGTACCGAGAGCAGCCCCAGCAACCCCAACCCCAGCACAGTCACATGGCTTCCAAAGCTCAGATCGGCACGGCGAATGCCGTGGAGTGCGATGATGCCCAACATGCCAAAAGTAGCCGCTTCATCACTCACCTTCTCCGGAATGCGGCACGCAAGGTTTGGCGGCACAGAAACGAAATCCGCGTGGCTGGCAAATCCCTGCCCAATACAGGCGACTCGGTCTCCCGGAGTAAAAGCACTTGCAGCCACCCCAGACTCAACCACAACCCCAGAACAACTGTATCCTAGCGGAGTTGGGGCATCCAACCTTCCCATCGCCTCCTGATAAGTTTTGAGCAGCCCTTCTTGCTTGGCTTTCTCCCAAACTCGACGCACCAAATCCGGACGCGCCTTTGCTTTTCCCAGCAAAGACTTGCGCCCCAATTCAATCGTCATGCGCTCCGTGCCGATACTGACGAGCGAGTGCCGGTTTTTCACCAAGATGCGCTTGCTCCCACACTGAGGAACCGGCATCTCGCGCAACGTAACCTCTCCCGTCTTGTAACTCTGCACCACTTGCTTCATCAAGCCTGTTCCTTCTGTTGCAAGACATGGTGTCTGACGGCGGAGGACATTCCCGGTGGGAACTCGGCATCCCGGTTGATCTCCTCCCAATGACCTGCAAACCAGCGGATTGTGTCTTGCAGACCGTCCTCAAATGTCATCCTTGGCGCATACCCCAACAAATCCTTGGCCTTGTCGATGCTCGCCCGCAGTCTGGATTTCGTGTCCCATTTGCGACGGTCCCTGTGAACGCAACCGGCCTTGTTATCGGTCAGAGCATTGACCATCTCAGCCATTTGCATGATTTCCATCTCTTGACCGGAAGCGATGTTCATTTCCTCGCCAATGGCCCGTTCCGAATAACCAGCGAGCAACAAGGCATCCACGATATCGGCGACATAGGTGAAGTCCCGAGTCATTCTGCCGTTGCCCGTGATCGGCAGAGGTTGGCCTTTCATGGCCCAATAGATGAAATTCGGAATGACGTTTCGGTATTGGCCCGGAACTTCCCCAGGGCCGTAGGAATTGAAAAACCGGGTTTTCACGATAGGCAAGCCATAATGATGATGATAGAAATTACAATAAAGCTCCCCTGCCATTTTGGAAATTTGATAAGGAGTACTCAAATTCATGGAAATGAACTCCTCCTTTAATGGCAAAGGAGCCTGTGCCCCATAAATCGCACATCCTGATCCGGCATAGACAAAACGTTTGATATTGCCAGACAACACTGCATATTCCAGTACCTTGATGGTGCCCAACTGACTGACCAGCAAATCCTGCTCCGGATAGTCCACGGAGTTCTGATTTGCAAAAAATGCGGCTAGGTGGAAGATGTAGGTCGGTTTTTCGCAGAAAACCCGCTTGAGATCGATGTCGCTGGTAATGCTTCCCTTCACAAAAAGAACATTCGGCAAATTGGGAATATTCCATTCGTATGCTGCGGAAAGATCATCCAAGATGATGACCTTCGCAGCTCCGATTTCAGCTAGTTTGCGCGAAAGATTACTGCCGATGGCACCAGTACCGCCAGTAACTAATACGGTGCAGTTACGATACTCTTCATCACGTTGATTCATTTTTACACTTGTCATTGATCATCGATTTGTTTAAGAACGAATACATTGACTTAAAAAGTCAAAGGTTTGATCCGCACATTTATCCCATGTGTATTTTTGGGAGAGCTGGTAGGTTTTCTTTGCTAGGCTGTACCGTAATTCAGGTGAATTCAGCAATCTCTCTAGTGCCTCCTCAATACTCGATTGCAGCTCCGGGTTAAAGTAAACAGCGGCATCGCCTAACAATTCCGGCATCGGCCCACGATCAGAGCAAGCAATGGGCAAACCTGATGCCATACCCTCCAAGAGAATATTCGGCAAGTTTTCACAGCTTGAAGCAAACACACAGGCATCCGCTGAAGCGTACCGGGCAGGCAACTCATCATGCGGCCTCGATCCCAAGTAGCGAATAAAATCACCTTCTCGATCTGCTTTAGTCATTACTCCCTGTAATCGCTTTAAGGATGGAGGGAAGGCCGCCCCAATCAAATCCAAGGCGACCGGATACCCTCTCATTCTGAGATTTGCGACCGCTCCAGCAACCTCCCACTGGTGTTTGTAAACATTGACATTAGAAACATACAATAATTGAAATGGTTTTTGTTTACAGTATGACTCCAGTGGTTTCGGCTTACGCGGAGGATTAGCGAAACGAGTATCGACCCCGTGAGGCACAACCGTTGTTGCTCCGGACACCTCTCCTGTAACCTTGAGTACAGTAGCCATCGCATATTTTGTCAAAAATACTGATCCGTTGGCATGATGCAAGGATCGTGATTGTGAAAAACGCAACAGCATCAACCTGAGTGTTTGTCTTGAGAGGCCAAAGCGAAGCAATTCACGCCATTCAAAAGGAAGTAAATTCTGATTCATCGTAACGACAGGGCGAAAATCTGTGGCAAATGAACCACCTGGCACAAACAACAAATCGCATTTTTCAAATTTTAGCAATTGACTCAGGCGTTTTCGTTGCCAAAACGCTCGCTGGAGATAATGTTGTTCCAGTAAAGGGTCTGAGCGTTTCATGATCCAAGGTTTTTCTTTTATTTGAGCAAGGGTTGCAGAAGGAGCCCAAACATAAATTTTTTCAAAACCATGTGTAACTGGTTTGGCAGCATGCAGAAGTTCTACAAGGTGCGTCAGACCACCTCCGTCACATATGTTGGAGGCGTCAATACCAAGTTGTTTCATCATTTAATGACTGATGTTACGCAATGCATTTAACACATTGAAATTACTT
>CAJWCD010000053.1:0-22181 GCA_913020725.1 uncultured Pseudomonadota bacterium | reverse complement strand
GGCATTGTGGCATAGCAGGCGTGAGAACTCTCCCAATAATAGACCCCCTCCAGATAGGCCCTCTCCAGATTGGCCCCCCTCAGCTTGGCATATGAAAGGTCACACTTCAGACATTCGTTTGTCTTCTTGAGACGCTTCAAATTCTCCGGTTCATAAGCTCCCACGCTCAGTGGGAGGATTAGAGCACAGATTGCGATCAGGTATTTCATATTTCCACACTTCTGGCAAGTTCGGTGGCATCGGTATCCTCCACGCCAAGGTAGGATGAGGTGGCGACCACACAGGCTTCCCAGGCCGGAATCAAGAGATTGTGGGGATCGTACACACAAAAGTCAAGAACCGTTGTTTTTGACCCAATTGTGATGATGATGAGGGAAAGGCTGGCTGAATCGGGGGTTGTCTGAGGGCTTCTGAGGGGATTTCTATGTAGAGTATCTAGAGAATACTCTGGCAAGAAAGAAGGCTATAAGAGAATATATAGAGAATAATCTGGAACTCCTAAAAACCCTCTTAACCCTTGATATTGCTGGTGGGTCGGCGGGGTCTCGAACCCCGGACCACCTGATTAAAAGTCAGATGCTCTACCAACTGAGCTACCGACCCACAGCATTCAGAGTATTGCAGTTTTGTTTGGAAAGTCAACGTGAAAACACGGGCGACACGCCGTTCGGAGTGTGTTGGACGCAGAGCAGCAAGGCTCCGGATTCACAGGAGATCCGCACCGTTTCGTCAGTCACTTGGTTGGACACTCCAGAGGGCGGCTGTCCCGGAATCAGGTGACGCCCTTCCAGTGGGTACGCTAATCCGCTTGTGACCACACTCTGCACGGGGCCAAAGATCGGCAACAGTGAAACAACCGTCTCTGGAGCCAGCGTTTCCTGCCATGAATCGTGAATGAACTCCATCCGCTCCCGTGAGGACCACAACACCAGCCGGGCTTCCCGGGAGTAGCGCAGCATCACCTCAAGGTTTGCGAGAAACTGATCGGCCCGCCCGCCGTCCGCTCCAAACAGGTGAACCTCCGTCATGCCCTGTTCCAGACAGTGGTGAATCGCCTTGTCGGCATCGTTGGTGTCCTGCCCCGGTACATGGTAAATCGCTTCAGGGGGCAGGCTCTTCCGGACTTCCGGGGAGAGCGAATCCAAGTCACCCACCACCACATCGGGCGACAAGCCCAGCGCCGCAAGGGTGTTGCCCCCGCCATCCGCCGCCACCCGCAAATCTACGGCGGACCACTTCTGGAGCAGCAGATCCCGTGTTGGCGCCTCGCCATTGCAGACCACCACGGCACGGCGTTGGGGGCCGGAGGATTGTTCGTGGGTCGCCGTCATTGGTTCTGGTATTCTGTTCCAGTGCATTTCATAATGCTGGCTGATTGATTCACCATCTGGTTTCACGATTGAAAATGAGTGCCACCGAAGAACTGCTAGAGCCGTATCCGATCACCATGCAGATTCCCGTGTACTGGGGCGATCACGATGCGATGCAACACGTCAACAACACGGTGTACATCCGCTGGATGGAACACGTTCGCCTCCTTTTTTTCGATGCCATCGGGGTTTCGGAAAGCATGAAGCAGACGGGAGTGGGCACGATCCTCGCGTCCATCCAGTGTCGCTATCGCGCCCCCGTGACCTTTCCGGACACGATCCACGCAGGAGCACGAGCCGTGTCGCTGGGAGAGGATCGCATGGTGATTCACCATCGGCTGGTCAGTGAGCAATTGGGGGTGGTCGCCGCGGAAGGAGAAGGGCTGGGGGTGTGCTACGATTACCGGACCAATCAGAAAGCGCCAATGCCCCCAGAAATGCGGGAGCGGCTGCTGACCTTGCAATCCGAGATTCCAGTGCTGCCTACCGACTGAGCCGGGCCAGTCCGGTTTCGGCCTGCTCCACCCGCAGGGATTCCGGGAGCCGCAGGATACGCTCGGCTGGTTTTGCCAACCCCAGCATGGTCCGGGCCGTGGCTTCCAGATAGACTGGATCGGAACGCAGGGCGACCACTTCTCGCCGCAAGCGTTCCTCGTCTGTTTGCATAGACAGTAGTTCCGCCTGCAACTGCTGCTCCCGCGCCTCTAGTTTTTCAATCGCCAGCCAGCCGTAATCTCCAACCACCATGATCAACCCGATCACCAGTACAAAGCTGGCGAGCAACACCATCGTGAACAACGCCTGCCACTCGGCGGCCTCGCGGTCCACGCGTAAGTCGTCCTCGCCCTTCGGTGGGGCAAACAAGCCCCGGACGTAAACAATACGATCCTGATTTTTGAGAGGACGAGGTGTGGGAGACGCTGAGGAAACCAACGGTTTCCGGGGTCGTCGTTGCTGGGGTTGTGGTCGGGTCTTGCGGTAGTCCATGGCGCGTTTGGAAGGCGGTGTGCGGCCCAAGCCCTTCCCGGAATCCGAAAATCAGGAGGTTCTGGTAGCCGGTTTCGGAAACGTCCGTTTGGTCGGCGGTGCGACTGCTTGGGGCGGCAAAGCGACACAACTGCCCTCAAGCACTGCACCCTCCCGGATGATCATCTGACCGGGCTGCACGTTGATCTCACCTTTAATGCGGCCACTTCCGGAAATCTCCAGTCGATTGTGAACGGTCAGGTTGCCCTCCACCTTTCCAGAAATCACGGCCTGCAAGCAATCAATACTGCCCTGCACCGCCCCCTGACGGCCAACCGTCACCTCGGCCTTGCCTTGCACACTGCCAGCCACCGAGCCGTTGATGACCATCCGGTTGGTGCAATACACGGTTCCTTCAACATGCAAATCCTCGCCAAGGTAGGCGAGTTCTTTCTGTGACAGGGGGGAATTGCTGGTCTTGGCCATAGTGTCCTCCTTTAGCGATGATAGAGTCTTTGTCCGGGAGCAAACCGACGAATGGGGACGAGGGGGTCCGCATGGCGTCCGTTCACCAGAATTTCGTAATGAAGGTGCGGTCCTGTGCTCCGCCCAGTGCTGCCAACACGCCCCAGCAAATCCCCGCGTTTCAGACGCTGCCCACGCCGCACCACGATTTTTGAGAGGTGGGCAAAGCGAGTGCGGTAGCGGACAGTCTTCTTGCTGTTCGGGTAGAAGCCGCGCCCGTGGTTCAGTTCCACCATCAGCCCGTATCCAAAATGGCGTTTCGCCCGACGCACCATGCCATCGGCGGGAGCGTAGATAGGAGACCCCTTGCGGGCGATAAAGTCCAGTCCTGAGTGAAACTCCCGACGTTTGGTGAAAGGATCGTGGCGCTTTCCAAAACGATCCGAGAGTAGCCGACTACGCACAGGAATGACGGTGGGGGTCTGTCGCCAGAGCGTTCGATTGCGCTCGACAACCACGCTCAAACCTTCGTAAACCCGAACTCCGAACTCGTACTTCTCGGAGTTCGCATAGAGGTAGCCGCGCAACTGCCCAGGCAACATCAGCCCTCCAGAACCCTTCAACGTCATCCGGTCGAGCAGGGTTGGGCCGCCGCTGTTCTTGGCCTTGGTGCGTTTCGTGGAGCGGCTTTCCGCATCCAACGGGATGCCTGTGGCCTTGCTGATCTTCTGGGAGAGTCGACGCATCGTGTCTTCCCGCAAGCGCAGGAATTCCATGTGCTCGGCCAAATCGCGCTCGGCTTCGTCAATCTGTGTCCGGAGTTGCACAATCGTGTGCGCCTGCACTTCAAAGGTCTGCCGCTTGGTGGCGTACTCCTGCAAGGCGTCGTCAAAGCGTGTGAAGTCCTGCTGCAAAACCTCTAACCACTGCAAGCCCTCACGCGGATTGCTCATCGAGTAGGGGTTGGGAGCGCAGGGAACATTCAGTCGCTCACACATGAAGTCGTGAACTTGCTCGAGTTTTTCCATCCCACCTCGCACCAAGGCTAAATGCTTGCGGTAGGCCGTTTCGCTGCTTTGCGCGGATTGCTTGAGTTCGGCGACATAATCCTCCAAAAACTCGATGCGGGCCTCGCGCTCGTCGAACATATCGACCCGGCGTTGCAACTTGGCCTGGCTCGCCTCCTGATCCCGGATGACGCGCTGCTGCTCCACGATGTTCTGAGACTGCTGGTGAAAGTACACCCCCGCGCCGATTCCTGCCGCGAGCACCAGCATCAGCACGGCCATGATCAACAGACCGCTGACCACGCGTTGCTGGACTCCGGATTCTCGATAGCGAATGATTCTTACGTCAAAGTGGCGCATAGCAATGGCAACGGCTCAAACCGTAAAATTGTAGCACAAGTCAGTGACAATCGATAGTGTCAACTTCAGCTCGTTCTTGGTCGAGAAACCAACGTGTAGAGCTTCGCGTCGATGAAGACCTCCAGCAGGTCGGTGTCGATGTTCCCGTCCTTGGCCTCAAATCCCAAAATGTTGAACGCCCGCTCTGCAGGCATGGCTTTCTTGTAGGGTCGGTCCCACGCCGTCAGCGCATCGTAGATGTCCGCGATCGTCATCATCTTGGCCTGCAGGGGAATTTGTCCCCCATTGAGCTTGCGCGGGTATCCAGAACCGTTGAGCTTTTCGTGATGGGCGTGAGCGATTTCAGGCACCTGACTGAGGTTTGCCGACCACGGAATGATGCGAAGGAAGTTGTAGGTGTGCGTGACGTGGGACTCGATTTCTGCGCGGTCCTGCTCGTTCAGCGATCCCTTTGGCACCGACAGCGAGTGCAACTCGCCTGTGTTGAGGTAAGGCATCTCCACCCCGGAAGGGTGGGCAAAACGGAGTTGTTCGATTTCCTGAAGTTTCTCAAATCCACCCTGCGCTAGCACGGTTGGTTCATTACAGTGGATGACAAACTCGAGTTGCTCGTCCAACTCGTGCAGACGCTCCTCCAATTCCTGCTGCCCCTGCCCATAGGCCGCAACTGCGTCCCCGCGGGATTTCTCCAGAAAATACTCCAGTTGCTTCCGGGTCATGGACAGTTCCAGAGACTGCCGGATCAACCGAAAGCGGTCCATCACCGCCTGTTCTTCGTTGGGGTAGAGCTTCTTTGCCTTGATCAGCACCTGCTCCCGGACTCCGATTTTTCCAAAATCGTGCAGCAGCGAGGCATAGCGGATTTCGTGAAGCTGATCGATGGAGAAATGCGTGTCCCGGAACCTCCCGGTAGGCATCTGGTGGACCAACTCCGCCAACGCAATGGTCAGGGTGGCTACGCGGCTGGAGTGTCCAGACGTGGTGGGATCGCGGGACTCGATCGCTTTGACGCTGGCATTGATGAAGCCATCGAAAAGGATGTGGATAGAACCGAGTAACTGGGCGTTGCTGAGCGCCGTCGCCGCCTGCGAAGCGATGGATTCGATCACCCGCAGATCTTCGTTGTCGAAGGAGCAGACCTCCTTGAGGATGTCCGCAACATCACCAAGCACCTGCTCCCGGTGTTGCTTGCGGTTGAGCAGTTGGAGGACGCCGGCGACCCGTCCCTCGTGGGTGAGCAAGGGAACCGTGAGCATCGACTTGGTGCGATAGCCGTAGCGTTTGTCCACCGCCTTGCCGCCCCACTGCACCGCTCCATCCGGGGGCAGGTCGTAAACATCGTCAAGCAGGATCGGCTTGCCCGTGAGGATGACCTGTCCGCAGATCGAATCCGGTGTGATCGCCAGCAAAATCGCCTCGGCAGACATCTTCCGAGAATCGTTGATGAGGACTTCAAAATGTAGCTGCTGGTTGGCAAGGTAATTGTTCGGGTCTTCCGGTTCATCTGGAATCGGCTCCAGCAAGTAGAGGCTGCCGCCATCGGCGTGCGTGAGTTTCATTGCGTTGGCGATGATCAGTCGCAGGAGCTGCGTCAGGTTCTTCTCCCCGGAAAGCGAGACTCCGATCTCGTTGAGTTCCTCCAGTCGGTTCCGCTGTTCTCCCAGCGCTTCCTCCAGCGCTTGGAGACGATTCCGAGCGGCAAGCGTCTCCAACCCTTGCAAGATCAGAAACTCCCAGCGGCTCTCCGTGAGTCCTGCTGCCGAAACCCAGCCCAGCAGTTTTTCCGAGTCTCCGGTCAACTCCGGACGCGATCCGAAATCGAGCAACAACGCTCCGGTTTCCGGGGAAAACTCCTGTTGCGCCTGCTCCCACTCGCCATAGGCCTCCTCGTCAATCACGATCAGGCGGGGCTGTCCTGGTGTTCCTGCAATCTCCTTGAGTTTCTGGTACTGCCGAACCACCACCTGCGTTTGAATGGACTCTGGAACCTGACAGGCCGTTTCCTTGCTCCGTGTTTTTGGAATCCACAGTTCCGGTTGACTCATCTTGCCTCCAATCCCCACTTGTCATTGTTGTTGTTGCAACCAGCACTTTCCCACACCCTCCGGGACTCTGCAAGTGCTATGACACCTCCAGCACTTGCCAACGAACGGAACAATGCGCTACGATCCTTGATCATCGGTTCAACTTTAAGACCATTTCCTTGCCCAAGCCATGACCGCACCCACATTCTCGGATTCCGCTGAAGAAACCCGCGCCCATTTCCGCAAGTTCATCTCCATCCCCACGCGCTGGATGGACAACGACATGTACGGGCACGTCAACAACGTCGTGTACTACTCCTAATTCGACACCGCCGTCAACGGCAACCTCATCGCAGCAACGGGCCAAGACCTCCGGGAACTTCCGGCACTCGGCATCGTCGCCGAAACGAGCTGCCGCTTTCTACAAGAACTCAGTTTTCCGGAAATTATTGACGCCGGCCTGCGCATCACCCGCCTTGGCAAGCGCAGCGTGATTTACGAAATCGGACTGTTCCGCGCAGGCAGTGACACGCCTGCTGCACTCGGACGTTTCGTCCATGTTTATGTGGACCGGGAGCAGCGTCGCCCCCTCCCCATCCCGGACCTCATCCGCAACGCACTTGTGGAACTGGTGGTGCCGGGAGCAGATTGAACTACGTTGCCAGCAACAAGGGCCGCACCTCCCGCCAGTTTGTCAGTTGCTCCTGCACCAAGCGTTGGGCGGTCTGCTCCATCGTTTGAAAGTGCAAATCCTTGTGCGGCTCCACCAGTTCCCGTCCGGTGTACCCCGCGCGGATGCGGTCCCGCACCAACCGATTGACCCGCAGCAACTCGTACACCGGAATCCGCCCAGCATAGCCGGTGCCTTGGCAGCGGGGGCAGTCGGGGTTTTCCTCCTTATGCGGACAGAGTTTCCGGACCAGCCGCTGTGAAACAATCAGTGTGAGGGTGTCCGCGAGCAGGTCACGCGCAATTCCCAAGTTCAGCAGACGCTGCACCGCCGTCACAGCATCTCCGCTGTGAAGCGTGGACAACACCAAGTGCCCGGTCAGCGCAGCTTTGACGGCCACCTCTGCGGTTTCCTCGTCTCGAATCTCTCCCACCAAAATCACATCCGGGTCCTGCCGCAAGGAAGCCCGTAGTGCTTCAGCAAAACTCAGTCCCTGTTCTGGGTTCACCGACACTTGTGTGATTCCGGAAACCTGATACTCGACTGGGTTTTCAATCGTGAAAATGTGGCGTTCACTGGAGTTGAGAGCGTTGAGAATCGCGTAGAGCGTTGTCGTCTTGCCACTGCCCGTCGGTCCCACCATGAGGATCAACCCATGAGCGGCCTGGCTGGCTTGTTCCAGCGCCTCCATATCTTGTTTGAGAAAGCCCAAAGCTTCCAGCCGATGCTGCACCGGCATTTGGTCGAGCAATCGCAACACCAGCTTTTCTCCGTTGATTCCGGGCATGCTCGAAACCCGCAGGTCAAACTCCCGGCCACTGCGGGAGTGGTAAGCGGCATGTCCATCCTGCGGGCGCCTCCGGATGGCGATGTCCATGCCCGCCAACAGCTTGATGTGAGAGAAGAGCGAAGGCTGGAGCGACTTTGGCAGCAGTGGACCGGGCTGGAGAATGCCGTCCACTCGAAAACGCACCTGCACTCCCTCCGGCACTGACTCCAAATGAATATCGGAACTCCGATGGTGAACCGCTTCTTCCAACAACGACTGGAGTTTGGGTGCTGCCGCCTCAAGCGCGGAGGCATCCTGCGAGCGCTGTGGATGAGCCATCGCGGCCACCAACCAACTCAAGCGGGCGTGGGAGGTCAGCTGCCACTGGATCGGGCTTCCGGGTTCCAGTTCCAGTCGATTCATGGCAAGCCAATCCGCTTGCACCGTCAACACCCCAATCCGTGCCTGCTCGTCTCCCATGAGTACAATGCCGGTTTGCGCGTAAACCTCGCGGCAGCGACCCGCTTCCGGAAATGGGGACAAGGAAGCCGTTGACTCTGCAAGCAAGGGCAGGCCATAGCGTTCGGAGAGCAGGGGCAGGAGAGCGTCTTCGGCAAGCAGTTCCATCCTCAACAACTGCCGAAGCTGCTCCAAATCGGGAAGTCGCTCGGCATGATCGCCAAGCTGCCCCAGCAACTCCTCATTGAGTAGGTTCTGTTGGATCAACCCTTCCAGCAATCCGGTGTCGCCATCGGCTGCGCTCACTGGAGCAGACTCACACGGTCGGGGTGTCGGAGATCGACCATCTGCGGCTTCTTCAGCGTCCCCAGCAACGAGGGGTAGAGCTTCCGGAACTGCTCCACCCGGTTAGCAAATCCGACTCTGCCAAGCTGTACCTCCAAGGGCTTGCGGCGTCCGTCCACCGAGACCACCAGTTTGAGGTTCTGTGGTTCCGACAAATCCACCCGCAGTGCCGTGCGGGTGGCCTGCGGCATCTCGGCGAGTTCCTGCAAGATCTCCAGTCCTTGGGCCAGCACTGAGGATTGCAGTTGCATGCCGGGTTGTAACGCTTGGGTGCGCAGCCCTGTGACCAAGATGAGGTGGGCATCTTCTGCCGAAAAACGCCCGCTGACGATGCGTTGGAGAACACGCTGTTCAGCATCGATCAGGAACACCTCGTTAGCCGCTTGCAGACGGGCTACGGGTTGATGCTCCTGAATGTTGAGATGCAAACGATGGGGGAACTGACGGCGCAAGTCCACCTCGCGGACCAAGGGATGCGCGCGCAACCGGGTGGCGAGTTCGTAGGGATCAATGCTGAGCAGGGCTTCTCCGGGCTTCAGCCCAACGCCACCTAACAACTCCTGCTCGGTGAGCCGATTCAGTCCGTGAATGCGAATGTTTTTGAGGGGTTGCTGAAAGTAGGGGATCGCCACCAGTGCGGTGCCCCACACCATCCAGCCCACCGCAGCCATCAGCAAGGTGGAACTGAGGGTCAGCATCAACCCCAGGATGAGGTGCCGCGACTCAACCGGATCGCCCGTCGCGAACAGCCGTGTCCAGAACGGTTTCGACAGTGGCGAGACGGAGTGGATACGGCGTTTTTCCGGATCCGCGATCACTGCCGACCCGCCTTCCTTGCGGAGGAGACGTGTGCGCGACTTCGGGTACCGGGGCGTTCGCCGGTTGGTGAATGCTTTCAGATCCTGCATGGATGGCTTGCAGCGTCCTTGCTGCAATGCGGGTTAGGAAACAGGACTGGATGACGCCGGAGGCGGCACAAGTGTTTCAAACGGTAACGGCTTAAGGTGCTGCACTTCCGGTTCCAAACGGATGCCGTGATCCTGAAACACACGCTCCTGCGCCTGTTCAATCAGGGCGAGTGCGTCTGCTGCCGTACCCTCACCTCGGTTCACGATAAAGTTTGCGTGCAGCGAACTGATCTGCATTCCGCCGCGCACCGCGCCCTTGAGCCCGGACGCCTCAATCAACCGAGCCGCGTGGTCGTTCTCCGGATTCTTGAAGACCGAACCACAGTTGGGCTGGTTGCGTGGTTGCTTTTCCTCCCGGAAGCGCAAGCAGGCATCCACTTGTTTGCGAACTTCCGGAGGTTGGGATTCACGCAGCTCAAAGGTCGCGTGGGTCACGAGTACTCCGTTACAGGCATTGAGTCCCGAAAAACGATAGTGGAATTCAATGGCCTCGGCAGGAGCGTGACGCAAGTTGCCGCCCATGTCCAGCCAGTAGACCTCCCGGAGAAAATCCACGATTTCACCACCATGCGCTCCAGCGTTCATCGCCACTGCGCCCCCGATGGTTCCGGGAACCCCGACGAGAAATTCCATCCCGCCCCAACCGGGTTCGATGCAACGCTGGGCAAAGGTCACATCGGCAAGCGCCGCGCCGACCCTCACGGTCTGAGGGGCTTCCAACGGCACCCAATCCTTGAAGCCCTTGCCCAAGTGCAGCACCAGCCCCCGCCAGCCCTCGTCGGGCACCAGCAGGTTCGACCCCTTGCCGATCACTGTCCACGGCACCCGCTGCTTCTGGATGAAGGGCAGGAGTTGCGCGAGGTCGTCCAGCGACTGCACGTCAACCACGCAATCCGCCACGCCCCCAATGCGCCAAGTGTTGAGGCGTTTCAGCGACTCGTCCCAGCGCACCCGCGAGTGTAGCCGCAGTGCAGCAAGCGCCGTTCGCCACTCCGGAACCACGGTTGCCCTCCGCACAGCCGCCGCTGCTGCGGTTCCGGGCAGCATCTAATCCTCGTCTTCCCAAGTCGTCATGGGGCAACCTTCATGCAGTTTTTCCAAATCGTAGTAGCTGCGGATTTCCGGATGAAAGATGTGGAGCAGCGCATCACCATAGTCCATCAGAATCCAGTTTCCTTCGCGCTCGCCCTCCAGCCCCTCCGGGCGCACTCCAAGTTCCTTGAGTCCTTCGCGGACTCGTTCGCACACCCCCCGGCCATGCGCCTGTGAGCGTGCTTCACAAATCAGCACATAATCGGTGAGTACGGATTTGCCCCGCACATCGAACTGCACCATGTTGTGGGCTTTTGCATTGCGGGTGACTTCGATGATTTTTGCAACCCGATCTTCTCCTTCCAGCGTCAAATCCCTCCTTGCTGAGTGTGTCGTTTCGGCAGTCCGGGTTGCCAAAGGCGCCCCTGCCATGTGTTTGCTGCGGTCAAATGATCCTCGATGAACTGCATGGGGCGCATCTTCTCCCGCGTCCACTCCGGAGCCACGAGTTCATCCCAGCGCGATGCCACCGCCGCCAGCCGATGAATTGCGATTTCCGGAGCCAGATGTTCCAGAAAAACGGCGACCTTGCGGGTGTATGCTTCCAAGCTAACCGGTGCAAACCCTCCTTGCCGGTAAAGCTGCTCCAGCGGTGTGTTTTTCAAAACGTGCAGGTTATGCAACTTCACGCCATCAACCCCTAGTTCCGAAAGCAACTCTGCCGTTTCCCGAAGTTGCGCGTCCGTTTCCCCTGGAAGTCCGAACATGAGGTGGACGCACAGGTTCACGTTCGGAAGCGCCTTGAGCTTGCGGATCGCCGTCAACGAACAAGCCCGGTCGTGTCCCCGCGCAAGAAACTCCAACTGCGCATCATCCAGCGTTTGCACACCCAATTCAACGGAGAGGTAGCGCTCACGGGCAAATGCCGCCATCGTGCGCAGCATTGCTCGCGGCAAGCAATCCGGGCGGGTGCCGACAACCACGCCTAGCACATCCTCCTCCGCCAGCGCTTCCTCGTAAAGTTGTTGGAGTGTGCGGATGCGGCCAAAGGTGTTGGTGTACGCCTGAAAATACACGAGAAAACGCTCGGCCCGGTAGCGGCGGCGGATTGCTTTGCGGTTGACCCGGATTTGTTCGCGGAGGGGCAGATCGCGGTGCTGGTGGTAGGCGGCAGAACCCCATTCGTCACAGAACACACACACACGCATTCCCCCCATGCCTTCGCGGTTGGGACAGGTTTCGGCAACCGAAACACTGACCTTGAAGACCTTGGTGCCGAAGCGCTCGCGGTAGTGTTGACTGAGTGGACGGTAGCGCTTGCCGTGCAGGAATTGGGGCGGGTCGAGGAGGTTTGCTCGCTCGTCTCTCATCACTCGTCGTCTAGGGCTGGTACGCATTCAGTTCAGGAGCGAGGCGTCGAGGACGTGGTCGAGCAGCAGGTCTTGAGACGAATCCAGTTTCAGGGGTTTGCCGTTGAGCTTCACCTCCACGCTGTGGACGTTTCCCACCGTTAGCACATAGCTCACATTGGCTTCCCACTCGTAGGTATCTCCGGCCTCCAGCAGCACATCCACTCCGGTCTTCCCGTCGATCTCCAGCGAGATCCACACCCGCTCGTGGGCATCAACCGTGAGTTGCAATCCGGGAGGTGCGACTTGGGCGCCCGCGATGCTTGCGGCTGTCGCTGCTTCGGCAATCGTCTCTTCTGTCATGACCGCTGTTGCCTCGGCGGGTTCACTTTCCTCGGCTTGCGCGGTTGGTTCGGAAGTGGAAATCGGTTTTGCAACGGCCTCTCCGACCTCAACGGCTTGCGGTTCTGCAGGAAAGGTTTCCGAAAGACGGGCTGTCTGCTCTGCGTTTGGCGCTGTGGTGGTTTCCGAAGCAACCACGGCCTGTTCCTCGGCAACAGTCTCCGAGGACTCAGCAGTTTCCGTCACCTGCGATGCCGGGGCTTGCGGCTCCGGAGTCGCTTCCGTGGCTGGCTTCGGTTCCACAATGACTGCGGCTTCCGAAGGTCCAGAATCGAGCTGGGACTCCATCACATACCACGCAACCGCCATCCCCACGATCACCACTGTTGCAGACACCCAAACCCAACGGTTCTGGGTGCGGCTGTTGCTCTTGATGTCCTGCACGGGCAGGATCCGATGCGGGGCGGTTTTGTTTTCTGCGCCCATGATAGCGTTGAGCCGCTTCTGAAACACCTGCGGATCCATGTCGAGGAAGCGGGCGTAGGAGCGCATGAACCCGCGGATGAAGGTCTGTCCAGGAGCGTAGTCAATCTGACCGGTCTCAATCGTCTTCAACACCTCTTGGTTGATTCGGATGGCGTCCGCAACTTCACTGAGCGAGTAACCGGCTTGTTTGCGGCGCTGCCAGAGCTCTGCGCCCAGCCGTTCGAGGGATTCGGCTTCCGGGGTTTCGGGCACGGCTTCACTCATGCGCCCGCCTCTGCGCTGCGGTAACCCTGCCGTGCAAGGAACTCGGCAAGAGTCAGGTGCGCCCGGTAGTGGGCCTGATAGAGCAGGTGCAGGGCTGAACTAATAAGCGGGGGCGGGAACTTGCGGATCGTGTAGCCCGAGGCTTCAGTGCCTAAAGCCTGTTCTGTGAGATCGCGGTACGGCACCTCAAGTTGAGGATGCTGCTGGAGCAGTGCTCTCAGTTCCTGACAAATCCGGTCATACTGCGTGTCCGAGATCACGGAGTCTCCCAAATGGTAGTACAAAAAGGAGTGGACGAGAAACTGGCGTACCCGCTGCTGGAGCAACGACTTCATAAGCGCTCGTTGGACTTTGCTTCGCAAGGCAGGGAAAGATGGCTCCACCTGCGGTTCTGCAAATGGCTTGCCCACTGCGTCAAGCCTAGGGTTTCAACACCAATAGCGCAAGTTGTTTCAGGGCATTCGTCCCCCTTTCTTGCACAGCGCCTTCTACAGGGTTTTTCATTGTGCTTTCTGCGGATTCTGCCTACAGTTTCTTCAAATTGATTGAGTTGCTTATGAACGACTTCCACCACCCCGATCACAACCTCCAGCGCTGGGTGCGGCGTTGCAATGCTCGCGACCTCACACGCTTTGCCTCCTTGCGCATTGGCGACACCGTCATCGGTTGGGTGCCCAAAGACCACCTGTCCCGTTTCCGGAAACACAGCGCTGTGTTTGGGGTGACAGATACCGAGGTTTGGGTGCAGGAGCATCTCAACACGCCGGAAGCCCGGACGAGTGCTGTGGGCGAGGTGTTGGCGGAGTGGCGGAAACGCGGCTGGGTTCCCGGATGGCGGGACGAGTTGTACCGTGTTTCCACCCGTTTTGACGATGAACCACTCCTGCTCGTGGAACGCGCCGCCGCACAACCCCTTGGGATTTGCAGCTACGGCGTTCACCTCAATGGTTTCGTCCAAAAACCCGAGGGCCTCTGGATGTGGATCGCCCGCCGCGCCAAGGATCGTCCGCACTATCCGGGCTACCTCGACCAGCTTGTGGCAGGAGGACTCACTGCCGGACAGAGCGCGTGGGAGGTCACCCTCCGGGAGTGTTGGGAGGAAGCTGGAATCCCGGAGTCCTTGGCACAACGCTGCCGTCCCAACGGATTTGTCACTGTTTTCATGGATCACTACGGCCTCATCAAGCGCGACTTGCTCTTCACTTACGATCTGGAGCTTCCGGAAGATTTTGAACCGGAAAACACGGACGGCGAGGTTGAGGGTTTTGAGCTGCTGCCCATCGAGGAAGTGGTCCGTCTCGTCGCTGAAACCGATGAGATCAAACTCAACTGCAATCTTGTCATCATCGACTTCTTTGTGCGACACGGTATTCTCACGCCGGAGCACCCGCACTATTCCGCAATCGTCCTCGGCCTCCGTGCCGGGGGCTGTGCTTGAATCCTCACTGCTAAAAAAACTATGAGCCTACAAACCACCACCATCGGCGCCTACCCAAAACCTGAATATGTGAAACTCCCAGATTGGTTCGACAATTGCGACACATCCGACCCCACCATCAACTGGGCCGAGGCGCTAGACGCGCTGGGAGACAAGGCTGGAGCCATCCTTGAGCGCGGAACCCATGAAGCCGTACAGGATCAGGTGAACGCCGGGATCGACATTCCCACCGATGGCGAGATCGCCCGCGAAAACTACATCCATTACCACTGCCGACACCTTGAAGGTATTGACTTCAAGAACCTCACTGAAAAGGCCTTGCGTAGCGGGAACTACAGCGCCTTGCTGCCCACCGTGCGGGGGCCAATCCAGCCCCGTGATCTTTTCCTCGCGAGTGACTGGAAACGCGCACAGCAAGCCACCGACCGTCCCGTGAAGATCACCATGCCCGGACCACTGACGGTCGGAGACACGATTGTGGACGATCACTACGGGGATTTGAACACGCTAGGGAAGGCGATAGCTGAGGCGTTGAACCAAGAAGTCCTCAGCCTAGCCGCAGCGGGCTGTCGGCACATCCAGATCGACGAACCACTCTTTGCTCGCTATCCGGAACGCGCCCTTGAGTATGGCGTGGAGAATCTGGAACGTGCCTTCCACGGCTGCCCCGATGGTGTCATGCGGACAGTCCACATGTGCTGCGGCTACCCAGACCGCATTGACCGCGAGGACTATCCGAAAGCCCCGCAAGAATCCTACCTCCAGATTGCCGATGCGATGGAGGCATCGTCGGTGATGGCGATTTCACTGGAAGACGCGCATCGCCACAACGATCTCAAGCTGCTGGAGCGCTACAAGACCACCACGATCATCCTTGGAGTGGTGACGATCGCGAGCAGCCGGGTGGAGTCGGTGGAGGAAATCCGGGAACGGCTCAAAGCCGCGCTCGAACACATTGACGCGGAGCGGCTGATCGCGGCTCCGGATTGTGGATTGGGGATTCTCGGACGCGACCTCGCCTTGCAAAAACTCCGCAACCTCAGTGAGGCGTCGCACTCCCTGCCCTGAACACGAGGCTCAGTTGGCGAGCATCCCGTGGATCATGAGGGTGATGAGTTCGTCCGGACGTCCATTGAGACTCGCCTGCCCCCGCTGCACCAACAGTTTGCTGCGCAACTCGTTGCCCTGCATCTTTGTGTAGGGCCGCAGTTGCAGCAGGAACAACTGCCCGGTCCCACCGCCCATCATGTAGTCAAACATAGTGGCGAGTTTCGCGGAATCGTCCACCACGGCCTCCACACGCAAGGTGCTGGACTTCAGGAGCGCCTGCTTGAGCGGACCGCTTCCGGAGCGGAGTTGCTGGAGCGAGAAATCCGTCGGCCACGGCTGGTCCAGCACCAGTTGCACCGAGAGGGCGATTTCCGGCCCCCCCTGCGTTTTTAGCACCACACTCAAACCGGACTCTGGTTGCGCCTGTATAAATGTACGCAACCCGTCATCGGCGAGGCTCAAGGTTGCTTCAGGTTTCTCAGATTTTGCCGCCTCCGTGAGCCATTCCTGAAACGCTGACACGTCGAGTTGCTTGCCGTACCAGCGCCACTCCTGCTCAAGCGCGGCAAAGGGAATCTGCACGGGCACGAAGGGTTGCAACACGGACAGTTGACTGATGCGCACGGTTGGGCGCAGTTCAAATTCCCCCACTCCGTTCTTGAACTGAAGGTCCAGTTCCAGCGTTCCCTCATCAATCATGAGTGGTTCGGGCTGGGCGGCATCCTTGAAGCCCAGATTGGTGAAGCTCATGCGGGAATTGGAGTGGACTTCCTCCAGATAGGCATAGAGTGCATTTACGAGTTCCAAGGGCGAGGTGAGTTGTTTCTGCTCCAGCAAGCGCGAAAGTTGGCGATAGTGCTTGGTGAGGTATTGTCCTTCGGATTCCAGCGTGAAACGCTTGGCCTCTACCTGCGCTCCTGCATTGGAAATCGCGCTCAGTTCTTCCCACATTCCGGAGAAATTTGTGTGGGTCTGCTCACCTTGCTCCGTGCTTCCCCCTTCGGCATTGAAACGTACAAAGCCCACCTCGAGAGCACTGTCCCCAAACTGAAGCGTTCCTGATTTCAGTGCCACCCGCTTCATGTCCGGGGCGTAGCGGGCGGCGTAATGCTCCCACCCGCCAGTTTTGCTGGTCATGCGCAACGTGTTCCAGAATACCGTGCGACGAGTGCCGTTGATCTCCAGGTCCACGTTGGCGGAAACAGTGCTCCAGTCCAGCGTCGTCTCGCTGCTGAGGTTCCGGGCGATCAGTTCGCCGACCTCCAGTTGCACCATGACGCCAAGGCGATTCTCGACAAGTGGATCGTGATTCTGCTGCATCCGCACCGATTGGGCGACCACGGCCACATTGGGAGCATCGAAGCCAAGTTTTGCCACCAGCACTGTCAGCGTGTCCCAAACCGCATGTTGCGCCTGCGTGGCGTTGATGACCACACCCTCCAACGAGAAACTCCCCTCTGCGGAAATCAGGTCCACCTGCCTCATCGTCAAGCTGCCCTTACGCAACGGAGCCTCTGGACGTAGGCTGTCCATGGGCAACTGCACCCGTGCATCGCCAATTTTCAGGGCCAGTCCCTCCGGCTGGACGAGATTTCCGGAAATTACGGGAGCGTGGACTTCCGCCCCATCCAACTGCAGTGTGACGGTGAATTCCGGGATCGCCAGTTCGTTTTCGCCAAGCTGTAACCGCGCATCGGAAACCACCGTGCGGCTGCTGAAGTAGCCCAACTGGTGCTGCAAAGGTCCGGGCGTGAGCGTCCAGCCGCCACGCTCCACGGGGGCCGATAGGCGTTGTGCCACCCGCTGTCCCACAAAATAGCTCACCACAAATCCGGAAGCACCTCCCAGCACTACCACCACTCCAAGGATGGCGAGCAGCCATTTTTTCGTTGAGGTCACCGTTTTCCTAATCGTTTCATTTGATCAAACACTGTTCGGCTTCAGACAAACACTCGTCCACGCCAAAGATTTCCACGCGGTCCTGCGCCTGCAACACCGTGTCACCTCGAGGCAAAATGATCTCCGAACCCCGCAACACCCGCACCAGCACACAATCCTGCGGCAACTGCAACTCACGTACCGGGCGTCCCACGATCTCGGCCTGCGCTGGAATGCTCACCTCGCGGTGCCGGACGTGGCCGTTTTGGGTTTGCTCCTCCATCGGTGCTTCACCCAGCAGTTGCTTCCGGAGGTTTTCCGCCCGGGGTTTCTCGGCAAACACGGTCACCTGATCCCCGGCTTGCAACACCGTCTCACCCCGCACCAGCCGCAACCGTCCCTTGCGCCGCACCGAGACGAGCAGGCAATCCTCGCCAAGGCTCAACTCCCGCACCCGCCGTCCCACCACCGGGGAGTTCGCGGGAAGCTGGAGTTGGATGAGTCCGGTTTGGTCGAGATGCCGGAGTTGCAACATCTCATCGCGGTGCTGTTCAAGGGCATGTTCATTGATCGCGTGGTTGTAGGCACGGATGATGTCAATACGCCGCAACACACCCACTACGGTCCAGTCTGACTCGCTCCGGACCACCGGGAGCCGCCCGATGTCCCGGATGCCCAACTGCCGCAGGGCCACCCACATGGGTTCCTCTGGGGTGGCCACGAGCAAATTTTCTGTGGTGGCGATGTCCTGAACAGTGTGGACTTGTGGCTCAGGTTTGCCCAAAGCACGTTCCAAATCGCCAATGCTCACCACGCCCACGAGCTGGTTGCCGTTTTCCACCACCAGAAATCCGGTGCGGTGCGTGTGCGCGAAGCGGTCGGAGAGTTCCTCCAGCGTCAGGGTAGTTGATACGGTTTCCACGTCGTGGTGCATGGCCTCCCCCACACTCACGCGCTGCATGAGGTCCACCTCCTGCTGCTGTTGCACCACCACCCCACGCCGACTCAGCTTGAGGGTGTAGATGGATTCGCGGCTGATCTTGCGGGAAATCAGGGTGCTGACGACGGTCGCCAGCATGAGCGGCAGGATGATCTCGTAATTCCCCGTCATCTCGAAGAGGATGAGGATGGACGTGATCGGTGCATGGGCCGCCCCACTGAAGAACGCCGCCATGCCGACCAATGCATAGGCTCCGGAGGGCGCAGCAATTTCCGGAAAGAGCAAGCCCGCTGCTTGTCCAAAACACGCTCCGAGCATCGCGCCCATGAAGAGCGAGGGGGCAAACACGCCTCCGGAACCTCCGGCTCCGAGGGTGAGCGCGGTGGCGAGCATCTTGAGGAAGAGGAGAGCCAGCGTCATTTGCAGCGTCAACTCGCTGAAAAGCGCGGAGGTGATTGTTTCGTAACCGACTCCGAAAATGCGCGGGATGCCCTCAAGCTGGAAGGTGTAAATGCCCAACACGCCCAGCAGCACCCCGCCGGCAATCGGCTTGGCCGGTTCCGGAATCACGCGGATTTTGTCCCAGAGGTCTTCAGAGAAGTAGAGCAGTCGCGTGAAACCCACTGACAGCACTGCCGCAAGCAAGCCCAGCACGAGGTAAAGTCCGAGTTCCCACGGAGAGTTGAGGACGTATTGAGGCACCGCAAAGGTGCGGGAATCCCCCTCAAAGTAGTGTGCCACCACGTCCGCCGTCACCGCCGAGATCACGACCGCGCCAAAATAGGCGCTGCCGAAGCGCCGTAGCAAAACCTCCAGCGCAAACACCGCTCCGGCAATGGGGGCGTTGAAGGTCGCAGCCACTCCGCCCGCTGCGCCGCAGGCCACCAGCGTCCGTAGTCGATCATCGGAGAGCTTGAGCAGTTGTCCCAGCCACGAACCGAGGGCCGAACCGATTTGCGCAATCGGCCCCTCGCGCCCAACCGAACCTCCCGTGCCGATGCACACGGAGGAGGCGAGGGCCTTAACGATGGCAACTCGTGGGCGAATGCGCCCACCCCTCAGTTCCAGCGCTTGCATCACCTCCGGAACCCCGTGCCCCTTGGCCTCGCGGGCGTAGTAGTGTACCAGCGGTCCAACGATGGCTCCCCCCAAGGCCGGGATCACCAGCAGATGCCAGCCACCCATGCCGGAAAGCCAGCCTGCCACATCTCCATACGAAAACTCGTGGATGCCGTTGATCAGTTGACGAAACACCACCGCGCCCAAACCAGCCCCAATGCCAACCACCACCGCAATCAGCAGCATGGAGACGGATTCCGGATTGCTGCCTGCGCCCGGACGCCAGTTCCGCAAGGCTGGTGGTAGTGCTAAGCGGGAAAGCAGGGGATGCGCAGAGGAACTCATTGTGAAATTGCTACAGGGTCAGGCATTTCCGGATTGCTGACAAAAATTTCCGTGGGCAGCTTGCGAGCAAGGACTGAGTCGTCAATCACCAGAACGCGGGTAGAATCAGCCATCAAGGGAGGAAGGTGGAGTGCTGCTTAAATCGAAATCAGGGGAAAGTTCTCGTTGGAACAGGATGGCTCAGTGCCTAGTAAGCACAGTATAAACTTGCGGAGCGCATTGCAAGGAAAGAACCGCACCCTTGCTCATCCTCATGCTGGTTGATTAAAAATTTGTATTTCCTGCAGTAAGAGACTACCCTTGGCAGGTGAATGTCTGCTAACCATCCAACCCGAATCCGCTCCATGCGCACCACCACTCTGCTGCTCAACCTCCTGCTCCTGTTGCCCCTGACGCTTTTTGCCGGGGAAACTCCGTCTCCGGAAGGAGCCAAGGTGTACTTCCTTGACCTCAAGGACGGTGACACGGTCAAGGCGCCAGTCCTGATTCGCTGTCGGCTGACCGAGCAAATGGGCATCGCTCCAGCATTGGCGGATTGGCCGGACACGGGGCACTTCCACATCATCCTGGACGACAAGCCGCCCAACCCGAACAAGGCGATTGGCAAGCAGCACATTCACTTCAATCTGGGCCAGACGGAAAAGACGGTCAACCTCACCAAGGGCCAGCACACGCTCCAGTTGGTGCTGGGGGACTACTCCCACATCCCCCACGACCCTCCGGTGATGGGCGAACGCATCACCATCACGGTGGAGTAGGCCCATGCGCTGGCGCAAGCTCACCCTCGGCACCCGGCTCGCTTTCATCATCACGTTGGGATTCAGCGTGGGCATCGTCGCTCTGGCCCTCACCCTGATCCAACTCCAGAGCCAAGCCGCCGCCGAACAGCTTCAAAACCGACAATCCCGGCTCACGCAGTTGATTGCCGACGAGATCGCACCGGCGTTGCACCTTGGGGATTCCCGCATCATCGGCAAGAAGGCCAAGGCGTTCATCAACGCCTCCAAGGGAGACCTCGCGCTCTTCAAGGCGTATGACCTCTCCGGAGAGCTGCTGCACACCTATCGCTCCGACAACCTCAAGAGCTATCAGCTGGACGAGGTGATCCACAAGCATCTGGACGAATTGCTCCAGAAGGAACTGTACGAGTTGAACACTCCCGATCACTATGTGGTCTTCCGCTCTGCGCATCTTCCGGACGACACGCTTGGCGGCTTCACAGGCATTGCTTGGAGCAAGGCGCAACTCAACGCCTCGCAGCAGGAACTGCTCACGGTCGCCTTTTCCACCACCGCAGGTGTCCTCATCGTCGGCACACTCGTGCTGCTGCTGCTTATCAACCGACTGGTGACTCGTCCGGTTAGCAAGCTCGTCCTCACCATGGATCACGGTTCGCAGGAGATTGCGGACGCCAACCAGGACCTCGCTGACCGCACCAACCGCCAGAGTGCGTCGCTGGAAGAAACCGCCGCCTCGATGGAGGAGATGGAGAGCATCGTCAAGAACAACACAGCTGAGGTCAAGCGCGCCAACAAGTTGGTGAAAACCACCCGTGAATCGGCAGATCAAAGCAGGGCACAGGTGCTGGACACGGTGCAGAAGACCATTGCATCCAACACCAAGACTTTGTTGCACTTGCAAGAGACCAATACGACGATCGTGGAGGCGATGAGTGACATCACCGACAGTTCCAAGCGCATTGGCGGCATCATCAACTTGATAAACGACATCACTTTCCAGACCAACCTGCTCGCACTCAACGCCTCGGTGGAAGCCGCCCGCGCCGGGGAACACGGCAAGGGCTTTGCCGTTGTCGCCTCCGAGATCCGCAAACTCGCCTACCGCTCTAGCAAAGCCTCTAAGAAAATCAGTGATCTCATCGAAACCAGTCTGGAACGCATCAACACCGGACGCGAGCTGGTCACCAAAGGAGACTCCACGCTGACGGAACTGCGCGGGGAAACCGATGGCATGCTCACCCAACTGCGTGAAGAAACCGGGGAAAATCTCGACCTCATCCTCAAGGCGGTGGTCGAATTCTCAGAAGTCATGGAGGGCATTGAGGCGGCGAGTGCCGAGCATGTCCAAGGCATTGAGCAGGTCAACAAAGCCATCACGGACATGGATCAACTCACGCAGGAAAACGCAGCGGTGGTGGAGCAAACCGCAACAGCCAGCACTTCGATGGCGTATGAGGCCAAGCGGTTGCGGGATTTGTTTGTCTCCAGCAATCGAGCAGACCCCGTCCCTCGTCCAGAGCCGGAGCTGCCCCCGGCCTCCGCCAAGCGTGTGGTAGCGACCGAGTATCAGCAGCTTCCAAGCCCCAAAAACCGACGGGAAGATTTCCGGGAGTTTGAATAGAGGTTCTTATCCGGATGGCTGTTTCTCGCGAATCGTGGACAGCCTTGTTCAATCCTAAACCGAGGAGGTCCGAAATGACCACACTAAGCATCAACGGACACCAGCGCGAGCTGGAGCTTGATCCGGCCACGCCCCTGCTCTGGGCGCTGCGGGATCATCTCAAGCTTCACGGCACCAAGTACGGCTGCGGCATTGAACAGTGCGGGGCCTGCACCGTTCATGTCAACGGACGCGCTGTACGCTCCTGTGGAATCACTGTGGGCGAAGTCGCTGGCAAAGCAATCACCACCATCG
>CAJWCD010000052.1:0-22515 GCA_913020725.1 uncultured Pseudomonadota bacterium | reverse complement strand
TGCCGAGGTGGTGGAACTGGTAGACACGCTGTCTTGAGGGGGCAGTGGGCTATGCCCGTGGGGGTTCGAGTCCCCCTCTCGGCACCATCCTGATTTTTTATAGTAATTTCAGTACATTAAACCGTCAGATTCTACGACTGCTCAGCTTTTACTCACGCGAATTCAACCCGTCAGTGCAACAGGTGGGTTGCTTCCGGAGCATGACCGAGTTGCTGAGGGTCCGTGGATTTGTTATCCGCGATGACCAGAACCTGCGGGTTCACTCGGTGGACTCTCATTCGTCTCACGATTCACGGATCGGCTCACGATTGCCAACCAGGGTTGTTCATGACGGGGTTTGTCCGCAGGGCGGTAATAGTGATGCAAAATCTCGAAACCAGCCGCTTTCAGAAACGCCTCTCGCGGAGACACATAACGTGGGATTCCGTGAAGGTGCAAGTGATGAAGTTGGTTTCCAAGCTGCAAGTAATTGAATTGGTCCGGCCTAAAAATAGGATTCGAAGTCAGAGCGGTTTCGATCTCAGAATTTACAAAAGCTAGTTCTGTAAGTTCCTCACTCGATAACTCCGATATTCGCTCCACCTGCCGCCTTGCAAACACGATGTAACAGCCGAGAGTATGCTGTCGGTAACTTATTTCCAGGCACCAACAATTGAAGGCTTTGATGAATCCTTCGGTGTAACGATTATCCGGATCCCAGGGTCGCTCCGGTAATTGTGCCAGCTTTGCTGAAGAAAGATTTGTTGAGCGCATAATTACAAACGAACGGGTTTGATGGATAACGACCTAAATGAGCTGTGTGGAGGGGAACACTAATCTTGATAAATGCTGGATTTGTCCAACCTATTGAAAACTTTCGAAAAAGCGCAACCCTCCACATCAGCTCCATTTTTTGTTCGCTGGCTCTTTGTTATACGATTTTAGAAAGTTTACGTTCCGCACTCATAAATGTAGAATACCCTGAGTTATTAAGTATTTCACGTAGTCTCTCAACATACTCAATTTTCATTTCATCTGGCAGGTTATTGACGAAATGAAACACATAATCATTCACATCTTCTGATTCAAAATAATCGTCTTCTTCTCCATACCTCTCAATATAAAGGCAGCCATCTTCAAAAGCTTGTTCCACATCTTCTATCATCTTGATGATCAAATCCCCAATTTGTGAAGGCAATTTATCCCATAAACCTCTGAGCTTTTCCAATTGCTTTAATAATTTACGCTCAAATTCACTGGGGGAGTACAACAATTCCTCATCAGAAAATATCTTGTCAATTGTTTTTGAAGTTTTTTCAAATGTAGTCAGTGCCTCTTTTTTACTGGAAAATTGGCTATTGATATTATCAATAAAGCTTTGAGGGGAGAACTTCAAAATCAAGTCAATCAGTTCATCTCTTGTAAGACTTTCTAAATATTTTCGAGTTTTATCTGTTGATCTGGTTTTACTCAATTTATCTCCTATTTTTAGCAGGACTGAAAGGATGTTCCAAACTCAATGATAGAAGCAATTATTAAAAAGCGAACTTGTTATTATACACAAAATCTCCATTTTCAGGAAATCCTGTCTCAACTTCTCGAAAATGCGGTTGTCTTCATTGTCATACTCAAGCAGAGTCAAGCCATTGCTGTGGGAAGGAGGATGTTCTGGACGAGCTCGACCTGATGGATAACATAACGCAGACATCTCGGAGTTATGTTCAAATATCCATAATGCGGAATCTGAATATCAGGGGCCGTCCGGAACAGAGTCTCTGGGGTATTCCATGCCCTCACGCTTTTGGCTTGAGCAGACCAATGGCCCGTCCTGCCGTTTCCGAGCGTAGCGGGGCATCTAGGAAGCGACGGCTTGGCCCAAGGCATCCACGACCCACTGGTTCAGACTTTTGCCTTCAGCAGTGGCAGCACTGGCGATTGTTGCGTGCAGCCTCGGAGGAACCCGCACGTTGAACTTCCCGGAGTGCGCTTTCTTGGATTCGACTCCTTCTTCCCACACATCTCCAGAAACACCTTGAGCGAGAGCGAGCCTTCCTTGCGCAACCCCTCAATGTCGCAGGCGTAAAAATCGGCGCCCCCGTTCAAGCCAAGGAACTCCCCTCGGAACATTTCAATTTCTGGGTCATACCGGATCACGGCACGATACCCCTCGATTTCCATTGTGTTCATCAAGAGCTTGGAATGCAATGAAGGATGATGAGGGTTTTGCTTGAGGATTTTTAAGTTTTTATCGGCAAGTTGCTGAATTGATGAGGGAAGACGATCATAACAACCCTAAAAAGAGGGGTTCGCAAAGTGTTTTAGATTTCCGTACACTTTCCCAACGACAAGGCCGAGGAGTGCGGACAGACGCCGTTCAGCGATGACGAGCACCTGCGGATTCGGTCGGTGGACTCTCATTCGTCTCACGATTCACGGATCGGCTCACGATTGCCAACCAGGGTTGTTCATGACGGGGTTTGTCCGCAGGGCGGTAATAGTGATGCAAAATCTCGAAACCAGCCGCTTTCAGATAGGACTGGCTGGCCTCCAATTCCATGTAATGACCGTACCGTTGTCCTTGCCACCCTTCATCGTTACCGCGAGGATTCGAAGAAAACAGGATGCCGCCGGGTCGCAGGGCGTCGTGTAATTCATTGAGAACTCCGGGCAATGCCTGACTGGGGACATGGAAGAGCGAGGCGTTGGCGAAGATGCCATCGAATCCGGCTTTCGGCAATTCCAAGTCAAGAAAGCTTTGTTGAAGGATCGGACACTGCGTGTAACGACGGGCGAGCCTGCAAAACTCCGTACTGCCGTCCAAGCCGACAGGACGATGCCCCAATGCTTTGAAATGCTTGATGTCTCGCCCAGGTCCGCATCCAAAATCCAAGAGGTCGAGCGACTTTCCCGGAAGGCAAGCCGATAAGAAGGCTTCGTGGTTTTGCGTGACATCGTGGTCTTTTGTCCCTTCCCAAAAAGATTGGGCATCGTCATCGTAATGGCGAAGGGTGACCGTTTCGATTTCATTCAGTTCTGCGGAATTCAAACGAGGCAACATTTTCTGCAATACATTCGATTGTTTATTGAAACTGGGGTTGGCTAACGCCTGCCTCATGGGCGCAATCAGGTAGATCTTTTTTTGCGCTCTTGCTCTTTTGCAAAAAACGGGCTACCTGATTGCGCCCATGCAAGCAATTGTTATAGAAAATTAGCACTTAACTTGAATTCAAGGCTTACGGATTATGAGCTTTCCAATTCGATGATTCAAGTTCCATTTCAGAGAAAGTAGCAACAAAATTTGACTCTGTTGGACTGCAAGCGTACACACCAAAAGTAACAGTGTTCTCTGGAACCAAAGGTGGATTTGATTTACCCATTTGCTCTGTTGTTTCTCCTAACTTATGCAAGTGAAATATTCTCATCTGTTTAAAATTAACACCGTCAAATGAGCTTTCAACTAAAAAATCAGAGCCTCTACGGCTTAACCTATACCAAATACCACTTATTGTATCAATATCAGTTGTTGCCCAATCAGAGTAACCTAAATTGGTTACAACGCTACCAAGTCGAGAAAAGTTCTCATTTTCATATTCGATTGAAGCTTTAAACCAATTTTCACTGTCAAGGTAAATAATTATACCACATTGATCAAATAACGATTTATAGTCAAAGTTAACTTTAACCGTAAATGTAAAATTGATACCGGATTCAAATTGCAATGCTGGGGCATTATCATTTCTGAACCCATAATACGATCTTTGCCAAAAATCTGTTTTCGGAGTTGTTTTAATTACAACGGTTTCTGAGTCTATAGAACAAGATTCAGATTTATTTAACCAACAACCTGTGCCCAAATCTATCTGCATACGCTCACCTTTGTCTTATTAGGTTTTACTTGAATGTTTTGCCTGTTGCTGCATTAAGATAGATACGATTGCTCTTTGTTATGCCTCCACAATATATGAAATATACTGGCTTGGGTTTGTGATCGGTTGATCTCCATCAACCACCCATTTCTTTAAAATCTCCAAGCTTGTATTTAACTGACCGCGGATCAACTCAAACTCTATCCGCAACGCTTTGCCGTGTAACAAAGAGCGTTACTGCGACTCCAGCAGCCCCGTGAGGTAGCTGGCGACTCCAGCCGCACAGATGCCACGGAACGAGAGGCAGCGCGCCTGTCCGAGCTTTTCGCCTTCCGGGGTGTACACATAAACCCAGAAGGTCGTCCAGTCGTAGAGCGCGAGCAGCTTGCCCTTGGTGTCGTAGAGCCGTCGGTTGGCGGCGCGTCCCACCCAGTCCTGCTTGCCTCCATCCCGGACGACAAAGAGTTGGAAGCGTCCGTCGGCCTTGACAAATCCTACTCGGCCTTTGGGCTGTCCCGCAGGATCGAGCAGTTCCACATAATCTATGTACACATGCGCCCGACCAATCATTTTTTTCTGCGGGTTGAGGATTTCCGTCTTGAGCGGCAGGGCGTGGCCCCATCCGGAGGACAAGGCGAGCAGCCCAAAGGCGAGCACTCCGGTTGTGAGCAAGTGTTTCATACGAGGTTCCATCTTGCCTCGTGCCATGCAAGAAACCCTCCGATCTGTTGGTTGTGATTGCAACGAATTCCTGAAAGAATGAGTGAGCATTTTTGTGAATTTCAACGAGGTCACCATGCACAACTCCAAACTTCTGCTCTTCACCCTCGTCCTAATTTTCTGGACACAACCCCTCCTTGCTGACCCCAGAGCAGGGTGGGGCTTAGGATTTGGAGGAGGTTCCTTAGAGCCTATCAACGCCAGTTCCGGTACAAGTTACCAAACCTCATCCGTTTATGGTGGGACTTTAGACTACCAATGGCCACTGGGGAAATCCTTTTCGGCATTAATCACCTACGCTGAACATGTCGGCAAGGGGAAACTGCCCAACAACACCAAGTACAAGTACTACAAAACGAATCTCCTCGGCGCAGAGTTGCGGGCTTGGATGGGTTCCTTTTTCGTTGGGGTTCACGGCGGGCAGTACTACCTCGCCTGGATTGAATCGCTGAGTTCCTACTCCGGGATTGCATCCGCTGGTGGCAACGGCTACGGACTTGGCTTTGAAACCAAATCAGGCTGGATGTTCTCTGCGTATCACGAGCAAAGTAGCACCTTCACATCGAGCGAGTTTCCGGACCAGAAGGTGGAGGGCAATCGTCTCGTGCTGGGCTACCGCTGGCCCTAGTCTCCGGAACAAGCCCCCGCTAAGAGCGGAGGTTTGAACCTTCATCGGTTACCACGCTATCTTCATGCGGCAGTTCGGGTTCCGGAGTTTCGAGGGTTCTCTGAGTTTCCAAAAATCCATCCAGACTCGCGGCCACCTGCGCTCCGATCAGGATGACGACCCACGACACAAAGACCCAGACAAAGAGCAGCGGAATTGTCGCCAAAGCTCCGTAAATCGCCTGGTAGACAGGAAAATGGGTGAGGTAGAACACAAAGGCGGATTTGGAAAATTCAAACAGCAGCGTAGCAATGACAGCTCCACTCACGGCACTCCAAAAATGCACATGGGTGTTGGGCACCACTATGTAGAGCAACAGGAAGGAGAACAAAGACCCCAGATACGGCAGTGTTGCCAAAAACCAGTTCCGCACGACAATCAGCGTGTTTTCCTCAAAACCTATCAATGCAAGCAGGTAGGAGGACGCCACCAAGCTGGTTCCGATCAAAACCGGCCCCAGCGTCAGCACCATTCCGTAAATGGAGAAGGACACAACCAGTCGTCGGTTCTTGCGGACCCGCCAGATGTGATTCAGTGTGTGGTCAATCGAAGCCACCAGCATCAAGGCCACCACGATCAACACGGCCAAACCCACCGAGGTCATGCGAGAGGCATTTTCGACAAAGCGGATCAAGTGATCCTGAATCGTTGCTCCCAATGAGGGAACAAAGTTCCTGAAGACAAATGCTTCCACCTCACCCCGCCACTCCTGAAAAACTGGAATGAGCGAAAAGGCGGAAAAGAGCACTGTGATCAGTGGCACCAACGAGAGCAGCGTGACATACGCCAGATAGCCCGCATAAACGAGAATCCGGTCTTCATGAAACTGCTTACGGAGGTAGCGGAGATAGGCGCTGGTGGTTTTCAAGGCCGAGGGCCAATCCTTAAACATTTGCGTGAGAGTTCTGTTTGTTGAAAATACTAGCCTGCGCACGGAACGTACCACGGTGTTGCAACTGAAGCAATTGAAGAAATAACCATGCTTGCCCAACTGCTCAACCACCTCAACGTTTGGTTTGAGGGCTTGCCCGACCGTTTGCGCCCGCGCCGCCATGCGATTTGGCTTGGCGTCGTGCTGCTCACCCTTGTGATTGCCGGAGGCGGCTACTGGGTCAAGTTCGACATGACGCTGGATGCGTACTTTCAGGACGATGACCCGATGAAGCAGAACCTCGACCGCTTCCGGATGATCTTCGGCAGCGACGAATCGAGCTATGTCATCTACCGCGCCAAGGACGGGGACATCTTCTCGGATGCCTCGCTGCGAGCGGTGCGGGGCATTCAGGAGGACTTGCAGCAGTACCGCCTGAAACTGGAGTCCGGAGCCTCACACCCGCTGGATCATATTGCAGATGTGCAAACTCTGCTCAACGCTTCCTACATGGAAGCCACTGAGGATACGCTGATTGCCCGCAAGTTCATCGGCGACCGCTTTCCGCAAACCGAAGCGGAGCGCGAAAGCCTGCGCAAAGCGGCACAGGAGCATCCGGACTATCCCCTGCTCTACCTCTCCGAGGACTCGCAGTACGGGGGCATCATAATCCGCACGGATTTCGGGACGCACCTCAAACCAAAGGCAGAGGAGGATTCCACAACCGCAACCGCTGTGGAAGGCTCCACCACAGACGATTATGGCTTTGGCAGCGAAGAAGACACGCTGCTCGACCTCTCCGGAACAAAAATCGAAGTTGTCCATGTTGGACGCACCGAGGGGCTTCCGGAGTTTCAGGCCACCGAGATGGAGGAGTATGTGAGCTTCGCCGAGGCACTCTACGAAATCCTCAACAAGCCGGAGTACACCAAGCATCTGGAGTACCATCCGGTGGGGATGGCGGAAATCATGCACTTCATGATGGACATGATGATGACCGAATTGGTTTTCATTGCCGTCGGTTCGATTCTGCTCATCCTACTCACGCTCGCCCTGCTTTTCCGCTCCTTCAGCGGGATGGTCTGGCCCGCGCTGCTTGTGGTCATCACCACGCTGTGGGTGATCGGGGGCGTGGGCTGGACGGGCATGGAGATGAGTTCGATGGTTTCGATTCTCGTTTATGTCATCCTCGCCGTCGGGGTTGCCGATGCCGTCCACATCCTTTCCGGTTATCTTTTTTTCCGCAATCAGGGCGAGGCCCACGAACGAGCTTTGCGCTCGACCTTCCGTAAATCCGGGCTGGCCTGCCTGCTCACCAGTATCACCACCAGCATCGGCCTGACCGCTCTGCTGTTTGTGCCCATTGTGCCGATCCAAACCTTCGGTCTCTTTGCATCCATTGGAGTGCTACTTGCCCTTGGCTTCACAATCTTTCTGCTGCCGCTGATGCTCGACCTCTGGTCGCCCTTCTCGAAAAAACGGGCGGCTTCCGTAGTTCAAGGCGGCAAGCCCCATGTCGTGCAGCGTGTCCTGCGCTTGGTGGAGCCGTTAAGCCACCGCTATCCGTGGACGGTGACGCTGGTGTTTTCCGTCATGGGTGCGGTGCTGCTGGTCGGTGCGTTCCGGATTCATGTCGATTCCAATCTCGTCAACATCATCAAGGAAGGTGCCTCGTTACGCACGACTTATGAGTTGGTGGACCGTGTCATGAGCGGCACAAACAACATGCAAATCCTCATCAACGCCAACCAGACCGACGCCCTGCGTGATCCGGAAATGCTGAAGGCGATGGCTGATCTACAACGGCACTTGGAGGAAATCTACCCGCATTTGGTGACGCGCACCCACTCGCTAGTGGATATCACCAAGGATTCGTTCCGAGCGCTCAACGAGGGACGGCAGGAGATGTACCGCCTTCCGGAAGATCCGGCGGTACTGGGCAACACGCTGTTCATGTTCAATAACGCAAACCCCAAGGACCGCCGCCGTGTCGTCACCGATGACTACGCGATGGGGCAGATTTCCGTGAGCCTGCGCAACGCCGGGTCACACGAATACAGCCAAGTCATTGCTGCCGTCAAAGCATGGGCCACTCAGCGTTTTGCCCCGCTCCAGACAAATTATCCGGACTTGGAGGTCGGCGTCACCGGGACACTTGCCCTGATGATGAAGCTCACGGACTACATCAGTTGGTCGCAAATCAAGAGCTTCGGGTTGGCGCTGGTGGTGATCTCCGTGCTGCTGCTGCTGGTCTTCGGTTCGGTTCGTGCGGGGCTGGTCGCGCTCTTCCCCAACCTCTTCCCGATCCTCTCCATCTTCGGATTGATGGGTTGGCTGGGCATTCCGCTCGACACGGACACCCTGCTGGTTGCTCCCATCACCATCGGCATCGCCGTGGACGACACCATTCACTTCCTCACCCACTACCGCACCGAAGTCGTCCAGCACGGCGACCTCAAGCGGGCCGTGATCCAATCCTTCCGCGAAACCGGACAGGCGATTACCTTCACTTCAATCATCCTTTCGCTCGGCTTCCTGATCTTTCTCTTTTCCTCGCACAACGGCCTCAGCAACTTCGGAGTGATGAGCGCGGTCGCCTTCTTCGTTGCCGTCTTCGCCGACCTCTTTCTGCTGCCCTCGCTCTGCTTGCTGACAGGGTTACGGTTTGGGCAGGAGCCGGAACCCGTAAGGGCCGGCCATACCCGCGAACCCACCGTGTAGATGGTTTCCCTCTTGAGAGTTGTTCCTCAAAAATCTGGAAAAATAATTGTAAACCAAGGAAAACGTACCGGAACAACACCGTCTATTTGCAAAACTCTCAACGCTCCAGAGCGGGGACTATTCACTTTTACTTGCGCCCAGTTTGTCAATCTCGATCTGCAATTGCGTCCACGCTTTGCGGAGGGCGGCCTCCACTGCTGCGGGAGTTTTTTCCCGCACCAGCACAAACCCCAGATACCGTGCGTCATGCGGCAGGGCGCGAACTGTGGTGCCGTTGGGCAGCGATTGCACCGCCTCCAGCACTCCGGAAATTTCACGAACCGCGTCCCAGCCTACGATGTTGTGCAGGGTTCCATCTGTTGGAATTGGCAGCATCAGTGCCCCGCAAGCGTGGCTGGTGGTTTGGGCGGTCTGCATGTCCCGGCCCAGTGCGTGGCGCAGGATCAACGTTTCCAGTGACATCCCTCCGCTGAAGGCCAGCATCCGCGAACACAGCCCTCCAATCGTGCGGGCGGCACACTCCAGCATCCAGACCTTTCCTTGGTGAATCCGGGCTTCCGCGTGAACCGGACCTGTGGTCAACCCCAGTGCCTGCGCAGTTTGCTCCACTTCCTTCCGAATTCGCTGCTGCACGGCTTCCGGAAGGCGCGACGGCGCAACATAGAGCATTTCCGCAAAGGTCGGCCCTGTCAACGGATCGGGTTTGTCAAAGAGGGCCAGCGTCTGTAATCGTCCATTGGTCAGCACTCCTTCCAGCGAGACCTCGTGTCCGGGCAGGTAGTCCTCCACCAGCACCCATTTCGCTCGCTCCCCTCCTCGCTTCCGAAGCTCTGGATCAGCGAGCATTTCCTGTAGAGTTCGGAATGCTGTACTGAACTCGTCCGGAGCATTAGCACGCAGCACGCCTTGGCTGGCGGCCAAAAAGGTTGGTTTGAGTACGCAGGGATAGCGGATGGAAGCCCGCAGTGTTTCCGGATCGGATGCCACCGAAAAACGCTGAAAACCAGGACTGGCAAGGCCCGCCTTGGCGAGGCACTGCCGCATCCTAAACTTGTCGCGAGTCAATGAAACCGAGGTCGGTGAGTTGTGCGGAATCCTCAAACGTTGGTTCGCCTGTGCGGCCAATTCCACGGATTCGTCATCCACGCCCAGCACCACACGGAGCGGATGGCGCGAGTGCAATTCGGAAATGGCTGTAAGTGAAATTTCCGTCTCGCCAAAATCAAGAACCAGCGTCCGCTCCGGAACCAACTCCGCCAGCACTTGGGGTTGATCCGTGCCGACATGCACCTCCAGATCGAGTGCGTGAGCTGCTTCAAGAAAATCGTGAGTCCGGTAGCTTGAGGCTGGGATCAGCAGCAGAACCGCAGGAGCGGTCATGATTGCCCCTGGCCAAGCAAGCCCTCAAGCCGCACCTGAAATTCCCGACGACGGACCCGCTCGCACTCAGGAGTGTTGGAGCGCTCCCAATCCTTGCTGTCGATGGGCAGCAACTGACGTATGATTGCTTCCAAAGCTTGTTCCTCTTGAAAGGGTATATCCCAAAACGCTTGCTCACGTTCCGTGCCATCCGTTTCTCGAAGTAACTGCACCTTCCAGCCGAGAAAGCGTTGGCGTGAAGCTTCGTTCCGGAAAAGGGTGCGGATCAGGTATTCCCGCTCCAACTCCGGAATGCACACGCCAAACTGCAAAACCTGTTCCGGTGGTCGGTGGTCGGTTTCCGGAAAGAGATCAGCCGGAATTCCCACAAGGCAATCCAGTGTGCTGCTCTCGGTGGAAACGCTTAGTTCCCGGAATTCCAGTGGCAGCCACAGCGGTTTCGAGGGGCCGGATGTTGTGACGACGGAAAGCGTCAACCGCTCCCGGTTGCGAGCATCCCACGCCTCCAATTCGACGGGGTGGGGGTCGTCTTCCAGCAAACGCACGATTTCGATGCGCTCCCGGACGCTACGGGTGATAGCCTGCGGAACCGGATGCCACGACACTGGAATTCCGGTGGTGCCGTCAAGCAGGCGTTTCAGATTGCCTGCATCAAGCAGCCATTCCATCACGGTTTGCCGTAGGTCCGCCAGCACGAAAACTCCTCTTGGTTCCGCACTTCCGTGATCCACCACCTCGAACACCTGTCGCTCTCCACAGCGCAGAATGCGTTTCCAGCCCGGAGGATGCTGTTTGAGCCAGTTGCGGAAAGTACGCTGGTGCACACAACGGTTGAAGTGCGGCTGAGCGAGTTTGGCAAGTTCAAGGCGGCGGGGTTTCAGTCCGGAGTGGAGCGGTTCCGGCCACGGCAGAAATAAGTCCGGCACCTCAAATCCCACCAGCCGTGCTTGCAGGAAACTCCGAAAACTCTGCTCATCCGGAAAGCAAATGCCCGCAGCCATGCGTACAAATGCGACCGGACGCGCCCCGAATTCCGCATCCTCCACGGCAACCACGACCGCCTGTTCCACGCCGGGAAAGGCCAACAACTTGCGTTCGATACGCTCTGGATGCACGTTCTCCCCACCCGTGATGAACATCGCATCCTTGCGTCCCAGCACCTCCAGTCGCTCCCCGTCCCAACGGCCCAAGTCCCCGGTCGCAAACCAGCCTTCGGCATCAAAAGGCTGTTGGAGCCCAGAATCCGTGAGGTAGCCGAGGAAGCGAGTTTTGCCCCGGACATGAATCGCACCGGATTCGTCAATGCGCAGTTCCCGGTGCGGCAGTACGGCGGCGGCGGTTTCCCAACGACCCTCGCGTTTTCGCAAGGGTCCGGTTGCCACCTGCGAGGCCAGTTCCGTGCAGCCGTAGCTGGCGAAAACTGGAAGTCCCAACTCGCCTGCCTGCTGAAGCAGCGGTTCCGGAATCAGCGCACCGCCCAGCAGGATGAGCTTGAGCCGTTGCAAGGCCGCACACCCTTCCGCAGTTTGCAGCAGCCGGTGGAGTTGCGTGGGCACCAGCGAGAGGTGCGTGATGCCCTGCGTTGCAATCGTGCGGGCGAGGTCATGCCGATTCGCAGGGATCACCAGCGCAGCGCCCGCCAGCAGCGTGCGGAACACAATCGCCAAACCACCAACATGATGCAGGGGCAGGGACAGCAACCAGCGATCTCCCGATTTTAGCGGCATCACCTGATTGGCTCCTTCCGCACTCCAAAGAAAATTTTCTAGCGAAAGTGCAACCGCCTTGGGCGTTCCCGTACTCCCCGAAGTGAACACGACAAGCGCGGGTGCGCCCAAATCCACGGTGGGAGACGAGTCGGGCGGCAGGGATTTTTTCGGAATCACCGCCGTTCTCATTTCCTGACAACCCACCTGTTTGAAAAGAGATAGCCTTTGGGATTCCGGCAGAGCGGGGTTCAGTGGAACCGCCACCAACCTTCGCATCCAGCAGGCAAAAAGCTTGGGTAAAAGCTGCTCCGGATGAGCAACGGAAAAGCCGATGCAGGTTTCCGGTTGCTGAGGTAACAACGCGGCCAGTGTTGCGGAGTTTTCCAAGAACTTCTGGAAACTCCACGTTTGCTGCGGGGTGATTAGCAAGGGTGTGTCACCCCAATGCTCCTTGGCTTGCTGCCACAAATCCGGAGTGATCGCTAGGCTCACCCGCTTCCTTCCCCGACCAGTTCCAAGCTTTCCTCGCATAACCGAGAAGTCTCTGGAAAATACAGAAATCCTCCCGCAACTTTTGGCGACGGGTCCACCAAATCCTGTGCGAGCCACTTTCCGGTGTCCAGTCCGCATGGAGTTGGAGTGCGGGACAAGGCAGTGGCCATGCGGGCAATCCACGCCAACCCCAGCCCGGATTCAAAGCAACTCGAGAACACCACACGAAGGCGCTGCTTCCTTGCCCAGCGCACCCAGCGCGAGGTGGCCCGCCAGCCGCCCAGCACCCCCGGCTTGAGAATCACGGCCTGAACACCTTGTAGCGACAGGGTGGAGGGTTCCGGATTCGTCCACAAGGATTCGTCCAGCGCAAGCGGCAGACCTGTGCTTTCATGCAGTTTTGGCATGTCTTCCGGACGCTGCAACGGTTCTTCGCAGTAGGCGATTTCGGTGGCTTGGATTTGCCCTGCAAAGTCTTGCGCCTGCTCCAGCGTCCACGCCCGATTTGCGTCCAGCCGCAGTTCCACCTCCGGTCCCAGCATTTCCCGGACAGTTCGAATCCGCTCCACATCGATTGCAACAGACTCTCGTCCGACCTTGAGCTTGACGGCCTGAAACCCTGTACTCCGGAGGCGTTCGCATTCCTCAGCCAACGCACCAACGCTTCCCACCAGCAACCCATTGACGGGCAGCGGAGCAAGTTTTTCCAGCGGACCTGCAGGCGTAGTTTGCCCCTGCTGCTCCCGCAGACTCCATTGTGCCATCTCCAACCCAAAACGCACCGCTGACGCAAGCTGCGGCCACTTGAACTCGGCAAACCCATCGTGGAGTTGCTTCAGGCAGTCCTCCAGTGTTTCGGAATGCACCCCCAGAAGCGGTGCAATTTCACCCTCCGCTTGCTTGCCAGTTTCGTCTTCGAGCTGGAGCAAAAGACCCACACGCTCATGCAAGCTGTGCCCAAGCATCCGCAGGGGTTCGGTCAGTGGCAGGCGGTAGCGATAAACGCGCCAGTGGAGCTGCGAGACCATTAGCCGAGCAGCCAGCCAAGGGCAAGGAGGAGGCTGTAGAGCAACAGGAACTTTCCAGTGAGCGCAAGGGTTTGATTGAGTTCAATACCTTCGGTGCCGCGCAGAATTTGCTGAATCGGCAAACGCCCGACTCCCAGCGACAGCAACGCAAGCAACGCCCCCCAATGGCTTCCGGATTCCAGCACCAACAGCACCGGCAGCATCAGGGCCACCCCAACCGCTAGGACATACTCGTGGCGGGCGAAATCCTTTCCGAAACGCACCGCAAGGGTGCGCTTGTTGGACTGCTCATCGGTATCAGCATCCCGGAGATTGTTGACGGCAAGCAGGGCGGTTGCAATCAACCCCGGCCCCAAACCTGCCAGCAGCACGGTGCTGTGAATGTCCTGCGCCTGCACGTAGTAGGTTCCACCCACCGCCACAGGACCAAAGAAAACCAGCACGAACACATCTCCCAATCCGTGATAGGCCAGTGGGTAAGGGCCACCCGTGTAGGCGATGCCTGCTGCAATCGAGCAGAGACCGATGACCACAATTGGCCAGCCTCCACGAGTCACGAGATAGAGGCCCAGCAGAAACGCGAGGCCGAAGGTCAGCCCAAAGGCGTGACGCATCGCCTCTGGAGTCACCAAGCCCGCTTGAGTGGCCCGGACGGGTCCGAGCCGTTCTTCTGTGTCTGCTCCTTTCACAAAGTCGAAATAGTCATTCGCAAAATTGGTTCCGATTTGGATCAGCAAGGCACCCAGCAAGGCCACGAGTGCGGCGAGGGCGTGCCCCTTGCCATCGGCGAAAGCCATTGCGGTTCCCACCGACACCGGCGCAACTGCTGCGCCAAGTGTTTGAGGACGCAAGGCCAGCCACCAGATTTTGAGCGTTTCTGGAATCATGGTTTGAGGGCGGTCAGGATTGCAGAATGCGCATCGTCGAGGATGGAGTTGTGGGTACTTTTGGGAAGTTCCGAGTAGCTGATTTTTTGCAAATCGAACCCGGCCAGTTCCCGACCCATGCTCACCGGAACGGTTTCATCTGCTGTTCCGTGGAAGAGGTGGATTTCCGGAGCAGGATCGCGTTTGAGCAGTTCCTGCAACCGTGCCCGGTTGTCAAAGTTGTGACGCAGAAACGGAGTCCCCCAGCGTCCCACCACCAGTGCGGCCATGTCCTCCATGCTGGTGAACGGCGCAATCAACACCACCTTGCGCAGCGGATGCCGCACGGCAAACTGCAAGCCTGTCGCAGCACCCAGTGAATGGCCGAACACGCCCAAGGCAGGAGTGCCCGTATTCCCTGAAACTCCGAGCAGCGCCCACGTTTCCTGCAAACCCTGTTCAGCCGATTCGAGGATGGTTTTCGGCGAGGCCGTGCCTTCGCATTGTCCGTATCCCGGATAATCAATGAGCAAAAATCCAACCCCCGGTGCTTCCGCCTGCTGGATCAGCCACACCCAGTTGAGTGCAAGCGAGGCGTTGCCACTAAAGAACACCCAGAGGAATTCCGGGGTTTTGGCCCCAGCAGTCGGAGGTCGGTAGAAAGCGACCTGCTCGCCCTCGGAGGTGCGGTAGCGAATTTCCTCGAATTCGGAGCCGACAAGCTGGGCGTATTCGTAGGAATCATACGGGCGGGGGTGGTAGATGAGCTTGTGCTGTAGGAGTGCCAACATGAGAACGTATCCGATCGGAAGCAGAAGAATCCACGCAAATGACCACAGCCTCCGCATCTGCATTCACCAGCTTTACTGTTCAGGGGTTGCGAGTGAACTTGGAGAAATCCGGAGGTCGTTTTTCGAGGTAGGCGTTGCGGCCCTCCTGCCCCTCCTCGGTCATGTAGAAGAGCATGGTCGCAGAACCCGCGAGTTCTTGCAGCCCGGCCTGTCCATCGCAATCGGCGTTCAGCGCCGCCTTGAGGCAACGCAGGGCGATGGGCGAGTGCTGGAGCATTTCGCGGCACCAGCTCACGGTTTCTTCCTCCAGTTGTGCTAAGGGGACAACGGTGTTAACCAGCCCCATCTCCAAGGCCTGCTGGGCGTTGTACTGCCGACAGAGGAACCAGATTTCCCGCGCCTTCTTCTGACCAACGATGCGGGCGAGGTAGCTGGAACCGTAGCCGCCGTCAAAGGAACCGACCTTGGGTCCGGTCTGCCCGAAAATCGCATTGTCTGCGGCAATCGTGAGGTCGCAGAGCACATGCAGAACATGCCCGCCGCCAATCGCATATCCCGCCACCATCGCCACCACAGGCTTGGGGCAGTTCCGAATCTGCCGCTGGAAGTCGAGGACATTGAGACGCAGGTGCCCGGTGTCGCCGTCTTTGTAGCCCGAATCCCCCCGGACGCGCTGGTCTCCTCCGGAGCAGAACGCCTGCTCTCCAGCACCCGTGAGGATGATCGCTCCCGTGTTTGTATCTTCACGCGCTTCGTTGAGGGCGTGGATCATTTCCCGCACTGTCAGGGGTCGAAAGGCGTTGCGCACCTCCGGACGGTTAATAGTGATTTTGGCGACGCCCTCAGCGGACTTGTCGTAGAGGATGTCAGTGTAATCTCCGGCGGAGGCCCAGTAGTTTTCGAGCATGATGTTTTCTAGTGAGTAAAGATACTGCGAAGTCGTTCTTGCCAGTGTTGCTGTTCCCGGACGTTGGCCTTGCGGTCGGTCACAACCTCGATCAGGGCAGAGCGTTTGCGGGCAACAGCAGACTTGTAGGCCCGACTTAACGATTGTAGAGAATCCGGGGCTTCGTAGTCCAGTCCGAAGAGCTTGGCGGCGTGACGAAAATCAAGCTCGTGCGGAGTTCCGAAGCAGCGTTCAAAGACATCCTCCTGCTGGGCAACAGGTAGAAACGAGAAAATGCCGCCGCCGTGATTGTTGATGAGCAGCACAATCACCGGAGGATCAGCTTGAGCCAGTCCGGAGAGGCTGTTGAGATCGTGCAGCAGTGAGAGGTCGCCAATCAGCAGCGTCACGGGCTGCTGCGCTCCTTGGGCGTAACCGAGTGCGGACGAGACCAAACCGTCAATCCCGCTAGCACCTCGGTTGGCCACCACGGGAACCTCTGGACCAGAGCCACTTCCGTAGAAATCCACCATCCGCACGGGCAGGCTGTTGCCGAGAAAGAGTGCGTGTTCCGGAGCGATCTGCCGCGTGAGCCAATGGGCAAGGTGCAGTTCACTGGTAATCGGCTCTGCGTCGTTCACTCCGAAATGAGTCTCCATTCGTTTTGCCACTTGCACATCTGCGTTCTGCCACTGCTGGAGCCAATTGGAATCCGTGCTTGGCATGGGGAGTGCCGAGATCAGAGTTTTGCAAAACAAACTCGAATCCGCTTCGATCCGCAACCGGAAGCGCTGCACCGGATCGTGGCGTTCCGAGTGATTGGCGATCCACACCATCTGCGGGGCTGGAGTTTGTTCCCAATAACTCAGCCAGCGCTTAGAGGTCGGAGGAAATCCGAGGTGCCAAATTGCGTCCGCTTGCCAAGATGCAGATGGAAGTCCGTCGAGCAGAAGCTGATCGAAATGCGTGATGCGGTTTTCGCAGGGACCAAGCCGCAGCCCGGAAGTGGTGTCTGCAAAAATCGGCCAGCCTAAGCGTTGCGCCAACTCCTGAACTGGCAGGCGAGCATCCAGAGGAATCCGCCCCACGCTGAGGATACCCCGTTTGGGGAGGTTCTGGCGCAGTTCGGTGCAGACAGAATCATCCGGAACTCGGCAGGGTTTGGTGTGGCGCACCCATGGTTGTACTTCACGCTGCCATGCTTCTGGAGGCGCAGGTTCAACGGAGGGCTGCTTTTTTTCCGGAAGTTCATCTGCTGGAAAAAACGGTTCGCGGAAGGGCAGGTTGAGATGCACCGGTCCCGGCACAGGATGTCGGGTGCGGTGAACCGCCTGATCGACCATCGAAAGCAGGCTCTCCGGTGAAAATTCCGGCCCCGGACAGCCCGGATCGAAAAACCAACGAACGTGCGAGCCGAACAGCTTGGTTTGGTCAATGGTCTGGTTAGCTCCAGTGTCCTGGAGTTCCGGAGGGCGGTCGGCAGAAAGAACCAGCAGGGGCAGGTGTTCAACGGAAGCCTCGATCACTGCTGAAAGTGCGTTGGCCACCGCAGTTCCGGAGGTGCAGATGAACACGGCTGGCCGTCCGGTGGCACGGGCGTGTCCGAGCGCAAAGTAGGCAGAGCCGCGTTCGTCAATTCCGCTGCGGCATTCGGCTTGGGGATGGCGGGCAGCAGCGAGGGTCAGGGGGGTGGAGCGCGATCCGGGAGAAATGCAGAAGGTGGTGCAGCCGTTGCGGACCAGTTCCTCGACCAGCCACTCTCCCCAGCGAGGGTTCCAAATTGCGCTGGGCGGGATCACGCTTGTTTGAGTAGCGAGAGCCAAGTGCGCATCTTCGATTCCACCTCGTCCCACTCATCTTCGGGAATCGAACCTTCCACAATTCCTGCACCGGTGTACACCCGCAAGGTTTGCTCGGTCAGCAACCCGGCGCGCAGACCAACGGCAAACTCGGCGGCATCACGGCTCATCCAGCCCACGGGTCCGGCGTACCACCCCCGGTCGAAGGATTCTAGCTCGCGGATATAGGCCAGTGCCACCTCGTTTGGGGTTCCGGAAATCGCCGGAGTCGGGTGGAACGCAGGCAGCAGTTCAGCGTCAGAAACCCCCGGACGTAGGGTTCCGCGAATACGGCTGCGCAGGTGCTGGACGTGCCGCAGGGCCAGTGGCTCCAAATGTGAAAGCCGCTCGCTGTGCAGACAAAATTCCGGCAGCATTGCTTCGAGATACTCCAGTACCATCTCGTGTTCGCGCTGCTCCTTGTGGCTTTCCTGTAACTCCCGTGCGAGTTGGACGTCTTCCTCCATCGTCAACCCCCGCGTCCGTGTTCCGGCCAGTGCCTCGCTTTCGATGCGCTGCTGCTCCCGGCAGTAAAGCCGTTCCGGTGTGATGCCGAGAAAGGCGTGATTCGCTGCAAGCTGGAAGCAGAAATGAAACGCCTGGGGCGCTTGCTTCCGGAGGTGCAACAGCAGATGAATGGGGTCAACCGACTGCTCAAGCGTGAATTCCGCCGAGCGGGCGAGTACGATTTTCTGAAGTGTTCCTTGCCGGATGGCTGCCAACCCGTAGGCAACTTGGGCACACCAACCTTGCTGGTCCGGATGGTCCACACGCCGCTCCACTCCGGGAATTCCGACGAGGGTTTTACATTCCTCAAAACGCAGGGCAAGGAGTTGTTGACGAATGGCGAGCAGCGCCGATTGCTCTTCTGAAACGGTTCCGCGCAGGATGTTCACCACCAGAGTCGCCTCGCCGCCTTCGGTCTCCACGGCAATTTGGGGAATCACGAAGCGGGCGCTCGGCCAGTCTTGCCATTCCGGCGCGGTGCGAGCCTTGGCATCGAAGCGCATCCCGCCAAAGCAGCGCACCGCCGGATGGACGGAATCCAACAACGTCCGCAGTTCCCGGAACATGGCGACACAGCAATCCGGCTGCCAGGCCTCCAGTGCCCACGCCTCGCCCAGCCCGGCGATCTGACGCCGCTGGGTGCGGTCCGACCAGTAGAGCTTGCGCTGCTGCTGCTGCTGCGCAAGCCAGCGCAACGCATCCTCTCCCTGAAAGGGCACCTCCAAGCGCACCAGCTTTCCAGTGTCCGGTGCCTGCCCGCTGCGCAGCCAATACTCCACTTGCTCCAGCAGACTCTTCCGGGCGAACTCGGAATCCTGCGGAGTCTCGATCACAGGTTGCAAACGGGTTTGCACAGAAAATATGTAGGGTTCAAGGGGTTGGGTCATTCCTAGAGATTAGGATGCCATACCTGCCCTCAGACGGCAAGTCCGCCCGCCACCTCAAAGCCCGTTTTAAGGCACGGATTTAACCTGTAGGGGGCAAGCTGCGTTAGCATCAGAGCCCTGCTTGTTAACGGGCGGGTTGACCAAAGCGGTTTTCACGACTACACTGTTGCTCATCAAGCGGGTTCACCTTGGCCAACGCGATTTTCGCGGCATCCGGATCCGCAGCCTTCCCCTCAGACAAACATGCTTTGACTCCGGCCTGATCGCAAACTTGCGGGGGTCGGTGAACACGGCGCAGCGTTCTGCCGTTGTGCCAAAACCTTTAGTGAAACTGATTCCGTTGGACACCGACACTCTCAAGCTCGTCCGGATGCTTCCGGAAGTTCAGGATCCCTTCCAGCTCTTCCTAGTCCTCCGGAACGACCTGCAAAAACCCCGCTCCCAGCTCCGCAACTATCGGCGTGTCCAGGTTTCCTCAAAAGCGTTGAAGTCCATCCAGCACCCCTTCCATGCCAGCCACATCGAGGGATTCGATGCTACGGGCAACCGGCTTGCCGGACAGCTCAACACTGCCCAAGCCCGCGAACTCTCTGCCCGACTGGAAGCAGCCCTTGATGATTCGGAAGCACGGCTGGACTTGCTGGATTTGTTGTTCAAGGAAGGCAGCCAGTGCAATCTGATCGCCTTCCGGGATGCCTATCTGCTGGCGACTTTGGAAGCAGAAGCTACGCAACTCAGCACGCGCAAACTCAACCTGCTCATCTTGGCGCAGCAGAGTTATCTTCAAAAACTAGGTGGATTCCTGAAGGCCGATCAGGCCAATACCGAAGAGAAACTAGGCGGTGGAAAATCCACCTCGGAGACGATACTCGAAGCACAACTCCGGCGTCTGAAGGCGGGCCTGGGCTTTGTTGCCGAAAGCCTGAAACTTCTCAAACAAGAGCCGCTGCGGCATGACTACACACTCAACCTCAAGGAGTTACGCAACCTCAGCAAAATTCCCTTTGGCGACATCAAGTTCGGTTTAGATCCTATGCTGCGGGCCGCCTCGAAGCTGCCGACGATGGAGATGAACCGGCAGCTCATGCTGGACATCCTCCGGCGGGCGGAAGCCCGCAACCCCATTGTTGGTTACCATGAGGCCGGGATGTATGAAATCCTCGCCCAGTTGCAGATGGTGATTGGCGTGGGAACGCAGGAGACGGAGCATCACCAACGCACTTTCGACTTGCTCAACCAAGGACTCACTGCCATCCGGCACAGTGTCAACCTTGTTGGCGACATGCCCAGCAAACCCGTCGACTATGCCTGTTTCCAAAAGTACGGTCAGCTCTGCTACGAGGCAAACGGTGCGTATATCCTGCTCCCTTTCCCGGTGCCTACGGAGCATCAGGAGCGCATGCGGCACGCCGTGGACCTGCTCTCCAAAATCAGCGACAAGCCCCAAGCCCAAGGTCTCCAGCAGAAACTTGCACAGGCGGTTGCCACTGCACAAGCCAAGCACAGCAGTTGAAACACTGGATTGCTCTGGCGGATTCTGCTACACCTTGAGTTTACGCAAGCTAGAATTCGACCGTGCCAGACTCTCTTCTCCAACGCATCGAGGACAAACGCGACGAACTCGTTGCGCTCACACAAGACCTCGTCCGCATTCCGACGGTCAACCCTCCGGGTGACGCCTACACCGACTGTGCCGAGTTCCTCGGCATGCGCCTGAAAGCCCGCAACTTCGAGATCGCCTACCACCGTGCCGAAGGCGCTCCGGGGGACTCGGACCAATACCCGCGCACCAACGTGATCGGACGCATCGAGGGCAAGCGCCCCGGACCCTGCGTCCACTTCAACGGGCACCTCGATGTAGTGCAGGTCGGGCAGGGCTGGACGGTCGCTCCCTTTGCGGCTGAAATCAAAGACGGTCGCATCTACGGGCGTGGCACCTGCGACATGAAGGGTGGACTTGCCGCCGCCGTGATCGCGGTCGAGGCGCTGCTGGAAGAGCATCCGGGGTTTCCCGGAGCCTTGGAAATCTCTGGAACGGTGGATGAGGAAACGGGTGGCTTTGGCGGCGTGGCTCACCTTGCCAAGCAGGGCTTCTTTTCCAAGCCGCGAGTCGATCAGGTCATCATTCCGGAACCGCTCAACGTGGATCGCGTCTGCCTCGGACATCGTGGGGTGTGGTGGTCGGAAGTGGAAACCTTCGGGCGCATCGCCCATGGCTCGATGCCCTTCCTCGGCGATAGCGCCATCCGCCACATGACGGCGTTCCTGAGTCTGTTGGAAGAGCGCTTGTTTCCGGCACTCGCCCAACGGCAAACACGGATGCCCGTCGTTCCGGACGGCGCACGGCGGTCCACGCTCAACCTCAACAGCCTGCATGGCGGTGAACCGGAGCATTTTGAGGGCCTGCCCAGTCCGTGTGTTGCCGATTCCTGCCGAGTGGTGCTGGATCGTCGTTTTCTCATCGAGGAAGCACTGGATGCGGTCAAGGCCGAGGTGATTGGACTGCTCGACGAACTCACCCAGCACCGACCGAATTTTCGCTATGAAATCCGCGACGTGATGGAGTTCATCCCGACAATGACCGAAAAAGACGCGCCCGTGGTGCAGGCGATCGCCTCCGGAATCCGGGCAGTGCTAGGCAAGGAACCAGAGTACGTCATCTCGCCCGGAACCTACGACCAGAAGCACATTGTTCGCATCGGGCACCTTCAGGAGTGCATCGCCTACGGTCCCGGAATCCTCGATCTCGCCCACCAACCCGACGAGTACATTGTCATTGACGATCTTGTCAACTCGGCGAAGGTGATGGCACACGCCACCTTGAAGCTGCTGGGGATCGCGTGAAAATCCGTGAGGGCATCAGGATTTTGGAGCCCGCTAGGACTCCTCCTTGCCGGAGTACAGCGGCAGGTCGAGGATGAAGGTGGCGCCGTGACCGGGGCGGCTGCGGAAGCGCAGTTCGCCGTCGTGCTGCTCGGCTATCCGGAGGCTGACCGAGAGTCCAAGTCCGGTGCCCCTATGCCGACTCTTCGTTGTGAAGAATGGTTCGAAGACCTGCGCCTGCCATGACTTGGGGATGCCAATTCCGTAATCCTGAATTTTCAACAACACCCGCTGCCCACGCACACGAGTCTGGAAGAGGATCGTTTTCGTGGACTGCTCAAACACGGCCTGCGCGGCGTTTTGCAGCAGGTTGTAGCAGACCTGCTCCAATTAGACCTTATCGCAAATAAGCGCGTGAACCTGCGCGGAGTTTTTCCGTGGAGACACGCCGATTGACCTCCTTCTCTGCGGGGCTGAGTTTGCC
>CAJWCD010000051.1:0-22558 GCA_913020725.1 uncultured Pseudomonadota bacterium | reverse complement strand
CGCTTGATCCTGTCATTGAGTGGAGTGCAGGACTACTTGTCCCACACGATAGTCTCTCACCTCTTCAAAGGGCATAACAGGCTCTAGGGTTTGCAGAAACACAAGTGCAAAGCAGGAAATACGCTTTTTTTGATGAGTTGTGCATACTTCTCAAAATGTGTTAGCATTCCAAGTTCAATCCATGATCCCCTGTATATTCTGGGGCCTACACAAGGATGTGACTATGAGCGAAGAGTACGACAGTGAGATCCACACGGACCAGCCCGACTTTCCGGTCCAGCCCTCGGACACCAGTTCCGTGTACCAATCCGCTGTTGAACACATGCGGGCGGAGAACTACGAAACCGCCATCGAGTTGTTTGAGCAAAACGCGGAACAGCACGGAGAGACCTCTCCAGACACCCACCGGGATCTGGGCTGGTGTCACTACCGGATGGGTGAGGAATTGCTGTTTCGCACGGAGAGCAAGGCAGGGCTGGCCCGGCTGGCTCAAGGGCGGGAGCATTACCGACAGGCCGAAGCCGGTTTCCAGAAGTTGCGAGAGCAACACCATGATCCCGAGCTGCAAAAACGCATTGATCACCGCATAATCGACTGCCAGAAACGGCTCACCCTTATCGGAGGCCTTGGAGAACACCTCCAGCACAAGGTCGAGTTTTTCCGCAAAGAGAAGGAGCGAGCGGTGGAGTAGGAGAAACTCTCCAAACAAGGCCTGCTCGCTCAGGATTCGGACACGCTGAAAGTCGGTGAGAACCTTGATGTGGCAGGCAACCCGCTGTCCGCCTCCGTGCGCGTCGCCCCGCCCAAACCCATCTCCAATCCCGAATAGCGCGGGCGCGCTGCGTTTGCACGAGGGCTGGATTGTCCTGTAATCGGTTCCGGACTTAACTTTGCATGGATTCAGCCGCTTGGAGTCGTTGCGGCTCCCCCTGCCTCAGAGTCCACCACGGAAGGTGATCCGAAGGAGGGAGACTAAAACCTCAGAGCTTGCGGTGTTTGAAACTCCGGAAGCTTCACAAGAAATGAGAACGCCATGTCTCTGCTCGATACCCTTGGCCTCAGCACCAACCACTCCGAGGAGCAACTGCACCACGCCCTTGAGGAAGGCGTTCATCTGCTTGAGCACCACTTCTATGACCGGGCGATGGTCGAGTTCAATCAGGCGTTGGCCCTCAGCCACGAGGAGGCGCTTGCTTCCATCAAGGAACTGTTTGAGGATCCTCAGTTTGCCAACGACGTGGAGGCACTGAAGTCGCTCGGCTCCAATTTGCTTGCCAAGAATCCGGACGACCTCGACCTTGCCAACCAACTGGGAAACGCCGAGCGTCGGCAGGGCAACTGGCAATCGGCCAAGCGTTTCTATCTGCATTGCCTCCGCCACAATCCCAACGTGCAATTTCCGGCGTACAATCTTGCGGCTACCATCGCCCGCACCGACCATGTGGACGGTGCCGCCGTCAGTGCCCTCCAGCCTTTTGAGCAGGCACCGGGCTTCATTTTGCCGGATTTCGAACCGTTGCTTCCACCTCTTGAAGAATTGCAGAAGCAAGTGTTGGAGAAAGAGGGGGCCGCAGCTGCCGAAGCAACCCATTCAGCGTTAGAACCAGACGACGATGCGGCTGATTTTGATGCTGCCATAGAAGAAACCGTACTGGCCAAAGCCGAGCGAGAACTGCCTCCGGTGGGGGAGACGCCGCATCTGGAGGGGGGCTTTGGACTGGACCTTCCCAAGCTGGCCCATCATATTCGTCAGTGGCCGCTCAAGGATCGTGATCCCGAACTGATGTGGGCGTTGGGAATCGTCGCGTTGGCAGAAGAAGAAGGGAGGATCGCGCATTGGGCGCTGGAGCATGTCCAGTACGAGGATGAGATGGAGCGCGATCTTGTCTGTTTCCGTATTCTTGCGCAGGCCGTGCGGCGACTTTCTCCCCGCGTCATTGATGTGCAGTTGCGGTATCTCCACAAGCATCCCTCCCACCGCTATTCCTGTGTGAACCTCGGGGTAATGTACAAAAAGACTGGAGACCTTGGGAAAGCCCGGGTTTATTTCTTCCGCACCTTGAAACTGCTGGAAATCTCCAAAGGCAGTTACCACATCACGCCACTTCTGGAGGAAGCCGTGAAGCTGGAGGAAGAGGGCAGTGTGCAGAAGGCGCTGGAAATCTACACGCCGCTGGTTTCGGAAATCCATGATCCTGGAACACTGGTGCGCATCGCCAAGATGCTTACCACCACCAACGAGTTGGAGCAGGCCAAAACCACCTATCTGCGTGCCCATGTTCTGGACAGTGATGCTCCGGAGCCACTGGAAGGACTGAAGTCGCTTCGCAGCCTGCTGGTTCACAAGGCCGGAGTGGCCCTCAAGGATGGCGAAGCCGCCAAAACCGCTCTGCTGCTGGATGAGGCCATCAGCATCCACGCCTCCGACCAACTCATCGAACACGCCCTTAACGTCTACAAGGATTTGGGCAACACCAAACGCATCCGGGAGTTGGAGGCGATGCGTCGCATGTTGGACAACACGGAAAAACAGAAACAGGTGCAGCGGGAACTTGAAGAAGCCGAGAAGCATGTGAGCGATGGCATCATTGAGGAGGCCATGCATTGTTTCAAGCTGGCCCTCAGTTTCATTCCCGATCAGCAGGTATTCAAGCGGGCGCTCGAAGTCTGTGAAGCTAATGGTCGCAAAGACCTCGCCGAGGGGGTCACGGGCTGGTTCCGCAAACAGGTGGAGGCCGCCGAAATTAATCAGCGGTTGGAGAAGGCAGTGGTCGACTAGCCATGCGCCGTCCGTCTTCCGGCCTCACGACACTCAATCTTGATTCGCTGGTGGACATCGTCTCCAACAGCGTCGGCATCCTCATCTTGCTCACCACCTTCGTCGCGCTGCTCACCCTCACGGCTGCTCAGGACACCACCCCGGAAACCCGCAAGCTGGAGAAAGCCACGGAGAAGGTTGTCATCCCGTGGTCCCACTACTCCCAAAAATCTGGACTGTTCTTCCTGCTCCGGAAAAACCAAGTGCTGCACCTCGACCGCGCCGAGGTGTACCTAAAGTTGCAGGAGCGGCTTTCCGGAGACGTTCCACCGCCCACCGAACTCGCGCTGGAGGGCTACGATGTCACCCTCACCCCCATTTCCGGACACGCCCACTGCCTCGATTTCCAACCGCAGCCCAACGCTGGACAGTGGTGGCATGAGTTTCAACGCAGCGGCGGCGTGCTGGAGCGGTTGCTGGACCAGCACCGTCCAGCAGAGACCTACTTCTTCTTCTGGGTGGACCCGGACAGCTTCGAGCTGTTCCGCGACCTGCGGCAGTCGCTCTGGGATGTGAATTTCGAGGTGGGCTGGAAGCCGGTGCGACGCGACTCCCCCCTGCGCTATTGCAGCGGCTTCGGACAATTCCGGAGCTTTCAGCCGCAGTGAGGGTTAAGCTGCCGCTTCCCGCAGGGCGAGGCGCAAATCCGTGACTTCGTAGATGCGCAGATCGTCGCGCCAGAGCGAGGCGTTGGCAGTGATCACCGTCTGATCAAGGTGTTCCTGCACGTCGGTGACATGGGCTTCTAGCTGCATCCGCTTCGTCTCTCGGATGATCTGACCCCGGTACTTCCACGCGGTGCGTTTCTGCACCCAGCCGAAACGCGGATTCTGGAAACGTTCGGCAAGCCCTTGCTGAAGCGCGAAGCCCTGCATGGCCTGAAGAATCGCCTCCACGCCAAGCGATCCGGGCATCACGGGGTCTTGGTGGAAATGGCAAGGGAAGAACCAATCTTCCGGATCAACCGTGCGCAGGCCATAGACGTAACCCTTCCCGGAACTGCCTCCGTCCGGAACAATGCGGAGTTCATCCAGCAAATTGAGTTGCCGTGTCGCCAGACGCTGGTGCGGACGACCTTCCGGAGCTTGGAAGCATGGCTCGGACGATTCGGCTAGATTCCAGCAAATGACCGTTTGTTCGTGGGCATCACCCGTTCCTACAGATTCCAGCCAAGCTGGAACCAACTTCCCGCCATCCAATCCCACTTGATTCGTCAGGGCTTCGTCCGTGAAATAGCCGAACACGGTGTCTCCGGAATAGAATTTTTTGCCATCAGCGAAGAGTGCGAAGTCATGCGTTTGGATGATGGTGTTCCCAGAAGCGACTGTGCTTTTCAGGGTGATCTCGGAGACGATGGTTTTGTCACGTAAATCCGGATCGGCGAGCAGCGTACCGTTGCCGTCAAGGTTGCGGTAGTGCAGGTCGAGATTCGGATAATGGAAAAGCGCACCGGAGTAAGCCGAGATGAAGCCGCAGGGCTGGAGCGCGATTTCCATCAGCACCGCATACGGCAGTTGCGAGGGATGCGCGTTGTCCCGGAAGTACCACGCCTCGGCAGGCACATCGTATTCGCCGACGATACGCATCGGTTCTTCAAACTTGCGGCGTGTTCCAGTAAAACTCTGCACCCGCGAGAGCAGTTGCAGGTCACTGTTGGGGTTGCGCTGCACGGGACGATTGGCGTAAACCGCATAATCCGAACCCATGCACTTGGCCACGTCACCGAGCGCGAATTCCCAAAGTTGCGCGTCGTCTGCGATGTTTTTGGTTTGCGGTGTGCGGTTTGCGGTTTGTGCTAGCAACTCTCCTCTTTCATTAGGGAAAAATCCCCCCGGCTTCGCTTCCCCCCCTTTGGCAAAGGGGGGATTGAGGGGGGATTTCAACGCCGGACGGTCGGGGTTCTGCTCGAACCATTGTTGGGTGAGCCGGAAGCTGCTGCCCTTCTCAACCAACTGCACACCGAGGTTGCGGAAGTCCACCACAATGCGGTCGCCGAGCAGGATGTCAATGTCGGCAAGGGCATAGGGGATCGGCTCGAGTCCGATTTCCTTGACCTCCATGCGGTAGGTGAGCCTTGGATCACTGGGAATCACTTGCCCTCGGCAGCGCACGATCTGCGACATGCCGTGGATCGGCTGGAAGGTTGCGTCCTGCGTGTGCGTTTGCAGCCCAAGATCGAGCATGAAAAACTGCATCAACTGCACACAACCCTCGGCCATCAGCGAACCGGCCATCACCGGATCGTCCTTGAAATGACAAGGAAAATACCAGTGATCCGGAGCGAGGTCTTTTTCAGTGATCACCAAGCCGCAACCCCACGGTCCGCCGCTGCGGTCGAGCTTGACGATGCGGTCGTGCATGAGGAACTGTTCCGGAGCCGTTTTCAAAGAGGGGTTGCGCCCCGGCTGGGCGTAGTGCGCCCCAAAACAGCGTGCGGGATTCCCGGAACTGAGTGCCAGCAATTCCTCGCGGGTGAAGGTGGTTTTCTCGCAGCGCAGCAGCGGCTCGAAGTGCAGCTTACGAGCGTTGGCCCGCGCCCCCACTTCGGCGGCGGTGCGAATCACGCCTTGGCCTTCCGCCAGTTCCTCGTTGGTGAAGAAACCTGCACAGCCGCCATCCATGCGCATCACCATGCGCTCACCGACAAAGCATTCGTAGCGGAAAAAGAACAGCAGCGTCCCGCCGCTACGGGCGAAGGAATCGATACAGATGTCGTAGCGTAGTGTCTCCCCGGCGCGGGGCATGTCTGCGAGGTAGGTGAGGGTGCAGTCGAGCAGACGGTAAACGCGTTCGCCCTGATTCTCGAAATCAATGCCAAGGTAGCTGATCAACAACAAATCGCACTGTCCGGACTCGACCGCCACCGCCCACGGGATTTGCCCGTCGGTGCAGTACCAAGCATCTTCCGGAATGTCGTACTCGGTGGTGATCGTCGAAGGCTCAAGCACACCACGCTTGGCAGCGAGCTTGGTGACACGGCTCACCAGCAGGTACGGTTCCATCGGCAACCGCACACAGCGCCGAAAAGTGTCGTACTCGGCGTATTCTGGACCAAAGACATTGGCGACCTTCCCGCCTGCGAATTCCAGCAAGTCCTGTTTGTCGAAGATTGGAGGCTCGGTTTTCGGTGCGAGGTGCTCGGTGCTTGGTTTGGTTGCGGGGTGATCGCCATCTCCCTCCTTTGACAAAGGGGGGTTGGGGGGGATTTCTTGAGGATTTCCCATTTGTTGTTGGATCGCCGCCGCCATTTGGCGCAGCCCTTCGTGCCGCAGACCAAGAAAGGCGGAATGCGCGGAATCGACCTGATGTGGATAAGCACCAAGTCCTCCGACAAGCACGGGTGCGCCGCCCTGCGCTACCAACGCAGCACTCCCCCCTTTGGCAAAGGAGGGCCGGGGGGGATTTTCTCTGTGTTCTTCGCGCCTCTGCGGTGAATCCAATGTTTCTGCTACCCGGAACTTCGCCCGGTTTTCCTCCACGCAAATCGTCTGAATCGGCTCGCCGCCGAGCGTGATGGTCTGCACGAGTTGCTTGGCAGGGCGTTCCGGAACTTCCGGATAGAGCCGTTCGAGGTCGAGTGGAACACGGTGGCTGTAAAGCCGGGCCAGCGTCCGGATCACCTGCACGCGGTCGTCCACTCCTCGGCGGCTCATGCCGACAGCCAAGTGCGGACGCTCCCCCAGCGTTTCGGCAATCCATTTCGCGCAACTCACGCGGGGACCGAGATCGACGAAAATCCGCGCGCCGTCGCGGTAGGTCGCCTCGATGAGCTTGGTGTAATCAACGGTGCGCCCGTAGATGCGGGCGATGTTGTCGCCTAGTCCGTCTGCGTCCAGTTCGGTGACATCGTAGGTGTCAGCGGAGTAGAAGCGAATGTCCGGTTGGGAAACCACCGGATTGGTGTGGACGCGCTTTACTTCATCGTAGTCCGCCTTGACGGGAGCGCAGTGGACGACATCGGTGACTTGGATTGGATGTGGTTCCACACCCAGAGTTTGCGCGGCGCGCTCACAGGCAGCAGGCTCCCCGGCCATCACAACCTCCTGCGGGGTGTTGATGAGGATCAGGTAAGCGCGTTCCTCCCGGTCAATGGCAGCTTGGGCGGCTTCCGGAGTGCTGCGGAGGGTGTACCACTGCCAAAGCGTTTCCTGCCGAAACTCGTCCGGGCCAAGCTCCCACGCCTCGCGCACGGTGTTCATCGGCCCGCAGAGTCGTTCCTTGAAAAGCGGAGAGACGTTGAGGAGGTCGCTCATCGGGTCCATTGGACCCCAGACGCCGAGCGCGAACATCATCGTCACCTCGCCCATGCTGTAGCCGAACGCAAGCTGCGGTTCGAGTCCGAAACCCTCCCGCAATGCCTGCGTGTGCAGCACTCCGGTAGTGATTCCGCTTTCAAACATTGCAATCGGCGTGTTGACGAACTCGTCCTGCAAGCACTCGATTTCCGACTCCGAAAGCCGCTGCAACGAGCGTGGATAGAGCTTGTGGTCATGCAACAAATCAGCAAGTCGGTTGGTGTAGGAACCCATAGAATCGTGGAGTTCCGGAACCAGTTGGAAGAGTGTGCGGCTGTTGCCGATGTAGCTGTTGAACCCACCAGGATAGGTGAAGGCCACCTTGCCTTCCGGCCCCAGCGGTTGCGGCGAAAAACTGCTGCCCCGTGGAGTCACCCAATCTGCTCCCGAATCAAGTGCAACCTCGATCCCGGACTTTGCCGCTTCCGCTTCTTGCCGCAGTTCCTCCAACGAGTCCCCGACCAGTGCTAATGCAAACGAACCTTGCACCTCGCGTTGCGTTTCAAACGCTTGCCGCGCCATTTTGGGCAGTGCGGTGTTGGCTCCTAAATCCTGCACCAGCGCATCGAGCTGTGTTCTCAATCCAGAAACATCCGCAGCTACCAAGGGCATGATCGTAATGCCGCCCGTTTCCACCACGGATGCACCTCCCCTCTTCATCGGCACGGAATCATCCCCCCCCTTTGCCAAAGTGGGGCCGGGGCAGATTTGTGTTTCCGACAACACGAGGTGCGCCGCACAGCCATCCTGCCCCAAACTGCTCACTGCGGCGCGGCGTGGTTCGTCTCCGGCGTTGCAGAACCACGGACGGGATTCAGAGGGCATTCCGGGAATCGTGCGCTGCCGCAGCGCGACCACCGTTTGCAGAAGCGCAGCCATCCCGGAAGCAGCAAAGGTGTGGCCGAGGTGAGCGGAAGCGCTGCTAAGCACGGCTGCGGAATAAATTTGTTGAAGGCTGGTTGCTGTCGCTGCATCCACCTCCGAAATTCCGGAGGTGTGCAGGGAGACCAAACCAATTTGATCCGCTGTCAACCCAGCAGACTCCAAAGCAATTTTTGCCGAAACAGCCACCGAGTCCGGAGTGCCCTCCCGTGCGAAGGCTACCGCTTCCACAACGGCATGGATTATGTCCTCATCGGCTTGGGCCTGCTCCAATGGTTTCAGCACCACGGCCCCGGCTCCTTCTCCCGGAGTCCAGCCCTGCGACATCCCCCGACCCCGCAACATGACCGATTCTGCACTCCCGGCAAGATCAACCGCCGCCACCACTGCCGCCTCAACGACACCGGACTCCAGTAGCATTTGTGCAACCTCCAGCGCCTTGAGTGCAGAGTTTTCCTCGGCAGAGATCGTGAATGCCGGGCCGGAGAAATCCCAGAGCGCACTGATGCGCGAGGCCATGATGTTGCCGATGAAGCTGGTGAACTGGTTGACCGGCACTGCATCCAACAAAGTATCCTGCGCGAGCTTCGTCAATTCCACTTGCTGTTCGGCACTGAGTGTGACTCCGGAGACGGTCAATCCGTCCTCGATTTGCTTGGCAAGATTCACTCGACCCCGAAAGCGGTGCAGTTCCAGTTCGGCCTCCATCGCCACCAGCACCGCGACGTTCTGGCCTGCTTTCAGACTCGTCTGCTGAAGTGCGCGGTCGGTCACTTCCAGCGTCAGCAACTGCTGCGGGATCAGCCGCTCCTGTGGGTTCGGGGGCAGTTTGAAGCGCAGGAAATCCATTTCAAAGGATTCCAGCCACGCTCCTTGCAGGGTGGTCGGTGGTCGGTTTTCAGTTTCCGGTCTGGTGGAGGCTCCATCACTTTTGGAACTCTCAATTCCAAGGCCACGCCAGCGCGTTTCCGGAAGGCTGCGGAAAGCTTGCTCTCCATTGAGGAAGGCCCGTTGGATCGCAGTGATTCCGTTGAATTCTCCAAAGATGCCGTCCATTCCAATGATGGCCAAGGAGGTGGTCGGTGGTCGGTGGTCGGTGGTCGGTTTGGTGGCTCCCCTTTCCCCTTTGGAACTTTGGAACTTTGCCCCTCTGGAATTTTCCAAAATCAAATGCGCGTTGCAGCCCCCGAAGCCAAAGGCACTCACAGCGGCACGGCGTTCCGGACGGTTGTGTGGCCAGTCGGTGGTTTCACGAAGAATCTGCTCGGCAGCAAAGGTTCCGTTTTCGGAACTGTGTGGTTGCTCGACATGGATGGTTCCCGGAATCCGACCCTGTTGAAGCGCGAGGATCACCTTCGTCATTCCGCCCATTCCGGCGGCGGTGAGCATATGTCCAAGGTTGGATTTCACCGAGCCGATGGGCGGGACTGTGCCGGAATTACCAAAGAACGCCTCCATCGAATTGAGTTCCACTTTGTCGCCAAGCGGGGTTCCGGTGGCGTGGCATTCGATGTAGTCCACCGACTGCGGATCAACCCCGGAACTCGCATAGGCCCGTTCAAAGGCGAACTGCTGCCCCTTGGGGTTTGGACTGAGGACGAATTGCCCGCGCCCGTCGTTGGACAGGCCGACTCCGGAAATCAGCGCGTGGATGCGGTCGCCGTCGCGCTCGGCGACGCTGAGTCGTTTTAGCACAAACATTCCTGCACCCTCGCTGGCAAACAAGCCTCCGGAGGTGCGGTCGAGCGGACGACTTTTTCCAACTTCCGGATACGCCTGAAAGATTGAAAAACCCATGTTGACGAAAAACGGATCTGCCGCGCTCACCGCTCCGGCGAGCATGAGATCAGACCTTTCCGACCAAAGGGTGTGACAAGCAAGGCCGATGCTGTAGAGCGACGAGGCGCAGGCCGCGTCCAAGGCGTAGCTGCGCCCGGAGAGTCCAAGAGCTTCGGCAAGCAAGGTGGCGGGTTTCCCGGCGATGCCGAGGTTTTCCGGTGCCTCACCTTTTCCCGATGCGGAAATTCCTTCTACTCCCCCCTTTGGCAAAGGGGGGATGGGGGGGATTTCTGAAAATCCCGGCAGCCGGAAATCCGGACGGCCCAGCAAGTCTTGCAGCACTGGCTCCAACGCTTCACGATAGAGCGGCAGGGCGAGGTGGTTGGAGGATTTCGTTGGAAATGAGAGGTTGCCGAGGATCACCCCACAGCGGGCGAGCCGTTCCAGATCATCGAGCAAGTTTGCGTCACGCAACGCCTCACGGGCGACGTGCAGCGGCCACTGGAAGACATCATCAAGTCCGGCCAGCCGTGCTGCTGGCACACGAAAGCCTTCCGGGTCAAAGGTGAAGTCGTGGATGTAACCGCCCTGCGTGCAGTAGTAGCGGTCGGTGACTCCCTTGCGGTCGGCCTTGAACCACACAGGATCGGTGTGCATCTGCCGCTCGGTGGCCTCGGTACGGGAGTCGGCTCCGGCAAGCAGGTTCTGCCAGAAAGACTCTGGAGTGGTTGCCCCCGGAAACAGGCAGGCTAGGCCGATGATGGCAATGGGTTCAGGCATGGGGAGTCGAATCAGGGTTTTGAAAAATATTGCGCCCGGAGTTTGGGAAGATCAGTATCTAAGATGAGAGCTACCTTTGGATTTCTAATGATTTCAATGTTTTTTTCTCCTGATCGACCTGAAAATATCCGGCCAAAAAAACAGTGACTTTGCATCCCACTCTCCTCGAAAGGGGTACTCGACGACATTGCTGATGGCTTTCCGGGAATAGGTGGAAAACAGCCATTTGAGAGCCGGAATGTCTCCATAGATGAGGACGTTGGTGATGATCCGCCACGCATCTTGGACGACATCCAGTGTGTCAAAGTCGTAGGACCAGAGGCATCCTTTCAAGGTGTCCGGAACAGGTTTGGAGGGTTGCAGTGTTTCAGGCATGATGCACAAAGGGCAAAAACCTCAGGGGATCATCAGTCGTTCCGGCGACAAGGCATCAGCGCGGACGCCAAAGGCGGTGAGGTCGTCCGGAACGGGATGGCCCAGCACTAGCGCAGCGGCGGTTCTCGAAAGGGCCGGAGCGGTCTGGATGCCGTAGCCGCCTTGCCCAACGAGCCAGAAGAAGCCCTCGTGTGCGGGAGCGTAGCCCACCACCGGGGTCTTGTCCGCAACAAAGGTGCGCAGTCCGGCCCATTTTCGGGAGATGCGCTCTATTTCCAGCGTGGTTGCCTGCCCAATACGTTCGGCAGCAACAGCGAGGTCCCAATCCTCTGGGCGCGCATCGCACGGCTCGGATGGCGTTTCGTCGGCAGGTGAGCCAAGCAGATGCTCCACCTCCGGCTTGACGTAGAATTGCTCATCGACATCGGCGAAGAGCGGCCAGTTGCGGGAACTCATGCCCTCCGGCGGTGAAAAGAGCATGGCGGTGCGGCGTTTCGGAACCAGCCCAACCGGAGCGATGCCACAGCGTTTGGCCACGACATCACCCCATGCGCCCGCTGCGTTGACCACGACCGGAGTGGTGTAGCGTCCGGACTCGGCTTCAATGCTCCAAACTCCGTCTTGGAATGCACCGGATTGCACCTCGGCCTCGGTGATCACAGAACCGCCGCGCTGTCGCAATCCGCGCAGAAAGCCTTGGTGGATGCCATCCACATCAAGGTCTTGTGCCTCCGGTTCCTCCACGACTCCAGCCACATAATCCGGACGCAGCACGGGAACGCGCTCAAAGGCTTCGGCGGGGCCGAGTTTGCGCAGGGTCGAACAAAATTTCTGAATCTCGTCATAAGTTTTTTGCAGGGTGTCCAACTGGTCCTCGCGGGCGATCCAGTACACCCCGCGTGGTTGGATCAACGGATACTCCGCAAATCCGTCCGGCGGGTTGCGGTAGAAAGGACCGGAACCCGTCGTGAGTGCACGAATGGCTGCGTTGCCGTAGGTTTCGGAATAGAGCGCGGCAGAGCGTCCGGTGCTGTGGTAGCCCGGCTGCGGTTCCTGTTCAAGCACGAGGACGCTCCCCTGTTCAGCAAGGTGGTAGGCGACCGAGGCTCCGGCCATGCCCGCACCGATCACGAGAAAATCACAATTTTGGCTCATGCCGCAGTTTTGAGGAAAAGGGCATTGAGGTTTTTGCTGAGCGTGACTTCTGCTCCGAGCATCCGCGCTGCAACTTGTCCGTCATCCAGCACGAGGTCAAGATCGGCAACAAGGGCTGTGGACGAGTGGTTCTGGACACGCAGATCCAGCAGGTAAGACGTGTCAAAGGGGATCGCCTGAAAGTGTTCCAGCCGTGCCAATTTCAGGGGCAAACTTCCAGCGTTGTGGATCGCTCGTGCCCACACCAACATTGCCTGAAACGCGGGATCGAGCGTGTAGGGATTGAACGGGCGTGCTCGAAACTGTCCGTGCTCGGTGTCAGACCATGTCGGCATTCGGCACTCGGCGAGCAAGCGTTGTTCAGTCAGTTCCCCGACCCGCAGAATGCCCTGAAACTTGGGACCGTGGAAGAGGGTGCCGTTTTTGTAAAAATTTCGGTTTCCGGTTTCCGGTTTCCAGTTTCCGGTTTTCAGGTTGCTCACCGGTGAATCTGCCGTAGCTTTAGTGAGGTGCAAGCGGGTGCGGTAGTGTGGGCGTGGAAGTTTTCCGCCGGAACTGGTGATCGTCGCCACCACCACGCTGCGGGTTCCAGATTCGCGCTCAACTTCTGCCAATTCAAGTTGGTAGTATTCTGCAAGCGAATCGTCGAAGACGATGCCCTTCAGCACTTGAAAATCCTCACAGGCCTCCAGACGGTATCCAGGCGCCAGTTGCTCCGCAGCCTCTGCCATCCAGCCCAACGCACAGACCGCAGGAACTACGGCGTGTTCGCCAATCATATGATCTACGAGTACCGGGTTTTGTGCGGCGGTCAGTGTCCGTGTAGCCCGGCGAGTCCGCTTGACTTCCGGAGGCGGCTCGTACTGTGCTGCCAGCGAATTCCCAATCAATAGCAGCGGGTCATGCCCGCGATTTTCAGCAGCATCGGCAAAAATGCGCACTCCGTCCGCAACTGGAATCACCTGCACCCCGCGCTCCTCGAACATGCGCTTGAGTTCCGGCGTAACCATGCCGCCTTCCCACGGCCCCCAGTTGTAGGACACCACATGGCAATCTGGGTGTTTTTGCTGAAACGCAAGTGCGGCGCAGTTGAGGATTTCGTTGCCGATGGCGTAATCGGACTGCCCGCCGTTGCCATAGAATCCAGCGGCAGACGAGAACAGCAGCAAGTGCGAAAGTTGTTTTGGGTCAATGGCGTCCAGCAAAGCTCTGAGTCCGTGCGCCTTGGTGCCGACAACCGCATCGAAATCCTGCGCGGTTTTCTTTTCAATCAGCTTGTCAGCTAGCACCCCCGCGCCGTGGATCACGCCCGTGATTGCACCCTGCTGCTGAACGTGCGGAGCAATCGCCTCACGGAGTTTGGTGGCCTCAGTGGCATCGGCACTGACGTAAACTCCGGTGCTGCCGGAATCCTGAAGCTGTTGCAGCGTGGCACGAATGGCACGGTTTGCGTTGATGCGCCCCACGAGGTGCCGAACCTTCACCGGGGTCGGTTTTTCACCTGCGACTTGCAGCGCTTGCATTGCAGCTTGTCGAAGCGCAGCATCCTCCACGATTCCGGAAGCCCATTGTGGTTCATCTTCTAACGGAGAGCGTCCGGCCAGCAGGAAGGTTCCGGGGTGCCGACGGGCGAGTTCCAGCACACAAGCGGCGGTCACGCCCCGTGCCCCGCCGCTCACCAGCCAGACGGGTTTTTTCGGAAAAGGCACCTGCGCCTCGTGGGCCATGTCCGCGATTTCTGGAAGCAACGCCACGCGCCCTTGCGGACTCCAGCCGATTTCCTGCGTCTGTCCATCGGGATCGGCCAGTTCTGCGGTAAGCCGTTGGGCGGCTTCCTCTGCGGTCAACTCCGGCGCAAGATCCACGGTGCGGCAAAAGGCGGTGGGCCACTCGATTTGCAGGGTTTTCGTCAATCCGGAAAGCCCTCCGGCCACTGCGTTGATTCCGGTTCCGGAGGTGCCCAACTGCCCGTCCTGACGGACCACACAGACGAAATACCGTCGTCCGGAATCCGTTGGAGCAGTGAGTTTGGGTTGAAGGTGCTTGGCGAGCAAAAAGACATGCTGCACCAAGGTGTTGGCTCCGGCATCAAGATTCAGTGCAGCAGATTCCGGATTTGCGGGAGGATGCAGATGCAGGAAGCTGCCGATCGCTGCTCCGGCTTTGGCGAGGGTCGCGGCAATTGCAGAATCGTCCAGCGATTCCGGTTCAAGAATTTGGAGATTGGCGGGAAACTCACGGCGTTCCGAAATCCCTCCGGCTACGCCTCCCCCCTTTAGCAAAAGGGGGACGGGAGGGATTTCCCCTTTTTCAAAGGGAGGGGAGGTTTTGTTGGTGATTCCGGGAACGCGCCAGAGCAGCACCGTCCAACCCTCCTGCTGAAGTCGTGACGCGACGGCGGGAGTCAGCGCGGTGCCATCATCGGTGAGCAAGCAGGTTGGGGTGTCCGGAAGCGCCGATTCGAGGCGATCCGGTGCGGGCAGGGTGAGCAGGCGTGGTCGGTTGACTGTGACGGAGTAAGCCGACTCAGGCGCTAAAGGTTTTTTTTTTGCGCTGTTGCCGGGGATGCGCCCAGTGCCGCCGTGGGGAGTCCGGGCAGTTCGGTGGCGAGGCGGTCAATGATTTGCTGGAGGGTGCGCAGTTCGCCGAGTTCGCTGTTGTTGAGTTGCGGGAGGACCGGAAATTTCTCCTGCACCGCCCACATGATTTCGACGCGCTTGATGGAATCAACCCCAAGGTCGGCTTCAAGGTCCATGCTGAGTTCGAGCATGTCCGTGGGGTAGCCGGTTTTTTCTGCGATGATCGCCAACAGGTTGCTGCTCAGTGTTTCAACATCCGGCTGGAAAACCGTGTGTCCGTTGCTGCTGTCCTCTCCGGAACCGTTGGTGGCCTCTCCCCCGTTGATTGGAGTTTTTGAGAGGTTGGCTTGCAGGTGATCTGTGATTTGCTGGAGGGTGCGCAGTTCGGCAACCTCGGCATTGTTGATCGGCGGCAGTTCCGGAAATTTTTCCTGAATCGCCCACATGATCTCAACACGCTTGATGGAGTCAACGCCAAGGTCGGCTTCCAACTCCATGCCGAGCTCCAGCATTTCGACAGGATAACCCGTTTTCTCGCTGATGACTGCCTGCAAAGCTGCGGCAGGATCGCTGCCGCTGGAAGCATTCGCCTCCGGAGCCGGAACCTCGGAAGCACGGGGTGGCACACCCGCGCTGGTTTCTGGAAGCTGGTTTTTGAGGTAGTCGGTGATTTGTGCGAGGGTGCGCAATTCGCCCAATTCTTCGCCCCGGATGGTCGGCAGTTCGGGAATCTGATCTTGCAATGTTCCGAGGATTTCGACGCGCTTGATGGAATCAACACCAAGGTCGGCTTCGAGGTCCATTCCGGCTTCGAGCATTTCGCGGGGATAGCCTGTTTTTTCGGCAACCACGCTCAACAACACGGACTCCACGTCTTCTGCAGGTTCGGCTGGAGCCACAGGTGTGGCGGACGGAAGTTGGGCTGGAGCCGAAGCCGTAGTGACTTGCGGAGCCGGAATCGTCGGCTGCGGCATCATCGGCGGGGCAGCCATTGGTGCCGGAGCCACAGGCATGAGTTGCGGCTGTGGGGCCGAGATGGCAACGGGAGCCGCAACAGGAGCAACAGGGGAAGCAAGTGGGGCAGTTCCAGTGATGGCCCGCATCTGCTCTGCCTGTTGCTGGAGGTATTGCTCATGCACGCGCAGGGTTTCGCCTTGATGCGCGTGGAACCATTGCATGCTCTGTGACACCGGTTCCGGGATCGCTTGGCCTTGCGAGACGAGTTGCAGTTGCTGCTGAAGCAGTTGCAACACTGTCCGGGAATACTCGCCCTGCTGTTGCAGATACTGCTGATGAACCTGAAGGGCGGATTGCTGATATTGGTAAATCCCGGCGGCGTCCACTCCGGAAGGTGCAACGGAAGAGACGGTCATGGGGGTTGTTGGTTGAGTCATGGAAACAGGACTTGGTGAAACACTTGGGGCCGCACTGCTGGAGGGTGTGGCAACGGTCGCAGGTTTGGGTTGCGCCGGAGCAGCGGCCATGGAACTGGGTGGTGGCGTGAATCTGCCGGGCATCGCACTCGGAGTCGCCGGGGCATTGCCGGAACCGGAACCGCCGGATTTGATCTGGAAACCGTCGTTCATGGCATCGTCAAAAGCTTTGCGGGTCGCCGCGCTGACATAGTTTGCTCCGCTCATCGGCATCGTCAACGGCGAACGCTTGCGTTTGGGCTTGGTGCGTTCCCACCCGTAAGGGTCGTAACCCTGCAACGGCAAGCCGAGGACGCACAATTGCGCGACCGCTTGCCGGAATTGCTGATCACTGTTCTTCTTTGGACTGTCGTTGAGCGCAACAGCGCTGAAGTCCTTCCCGGACAAAACCGCTTCCGTCAGCTTGGTGAGGACGTTCTTCGGACCGAACTCCACGAAAACCCGCCCTCCGGCTTCATGGAGGTTTTCGATCTCCTCGCGGAAACGCACAGAGTTGAGGATGTGTTCCTCCAATTGCTGCTGGATCGCCTTGGGATCGTCCGGGTACGCTTTGGCGGTCGTGTTCGAGAAGACCGGAATTTTCGGTTTCTGAAATTTCACGGCGCGGATGGCTTTGGCAAAAGGCTTTTGTGCGTGACCCACGAGCGGAGTGTGGAAGGCAGCAGAAACGGGCAGCAGCACGGCATTGTATTTTTTCGCCTTGAGTGCCGCATGAGCGTCCTGCACCACAGCTTTGGGTCCAGCGACAACCATCTGTTTAGGTGAATTGAGATTCGCCATCACCACATCCGGGAATTCCTTGAGGTCGTCCTCCAGATTTTCGAGCTTGCCCATCACCGCCATCATCGTGCCTGCGTCGAAATCCGGATCGTCAGGAGCCTTCATCGCCTGTCCACGGGCGTAGGCGAGCGTGTAGTAATCCTCTTCAGAAATCACACCTCCAGCCCAGAGCGCGGTCAGTTCCCCAAAGCTGTGTCCGGCAGTGAAATCCGCTTGGAATCCGGCGGCTTTCAGGAGTTTGAAGAGTCCGGCACTGAATCCGCCAAGGGACGGTTGCGCGTGTTGAGTGAGTTGCAGGGCGGAATCCTGTGCCTGCTTGGTGTCATCATCAAACGCAGGTGGAGGAAAGACGATCTGTGAGATCGGCGTTTGTCCGGAATCCTGAAACCGCGTGTTGATTTGGCCATAAGGCTCCAGCAGCGGCGGGAAATTCAGGAAGAGTTCGCGCCCCATGTTGAGGTACTGCGAACCCTGTCCGGAGAAGAGCGCGACCACCTTGCCCTTGGGGTCCATGCCCTGCTTGCGGAAAGCAATGCCCTTGAGTGACCACGCCTCGTCCTCCGGTTTTTTCTCGAAGGTGGTCAAAGCCGTTTGCAAAGCATCTGCGGCAGCGGTCGCATTTTCGGCGACAAACCCAAGCCGTGCGTGTGCTTGCGCGGGTTGTTGCTCAACAGAAGCCGTTGCCAATTCCCGGAACGCTTGCTCGCCCTCGTCACCACCGAGGCGTCCGACCAACTCTTGGCACCGTGCCTTCAGGGCGTCCGGAGATTCTGCGGAAACCAGCACCAGTTTGGGAGTCGACTGCATCCGGAAGGCTTGCGTTTGCGCGGCCTGATATTCTTCCAGCACAAAATGGAAGTTGGTGCCGCCGAACCCGAAAGAACTCACGCCCGCACGACGCGGAGCACCAGTGGTAATCCACGGGCGGGTTTCGCTGTTGAGATAGAGCGGGGAGTTGGCGACATCGAGCTTGGGATTGGGCTGCTCCAGATTGATGAGCGGGGGCAGCACCTTGTGGTGCAGCGCAAGCGCGGTCTTGATGAGTCCGGCAGCTCCAGCGGTGGCTTTGGTGTGACCGATTTGCGACTTGATGCTGCCAAGAGCGACCGATTGTGCAGGCACTGCGGCTGCGGAGTAAACCTCACGCAGTCCCTCAAATTCCGTGACATCCCCGGCAGCAGTTCCGGTGCCGTGCGCTTCAATGAGGCCAATGCTGTTCGGTGCGACTCCGGCATCCTCATAGGCACGACGCAGACAGCGGGCCTGTCCGGAAGCACGAGGGGCGTAGATGCTTTTGAAACGCCCATCGCTGGAGGAGCCGATGCCCTTGAGGACGGCGTAGATCTGATCCTCGTCACGCTCTGCATCCGCGAGTCGTTTGAGGACCACCATGCCCAAGCCTTCGCCGATCAGGATGCCTTTGGATTCAGCATCGAAGGGGCGCACACGATCATCTTTGGTGAACGCAGGTGTTTTGCTGAAACACATGTACATGAACGGGGAGTTGTCCGTGTCAACTCCACCTGTGATCATCATGTCGGCGCGCCCGTCCACGAGATCGTTGACCGACATCTTCATCGCGGCAAGTGAGCTTCCGCAGGCGGCATCAACCGTGCAATTGGTGCCGCCAAGGTCGAGACGATTGGCGATGCGCCCGGCGATGACGTTGCCCAACAGTCCCGGAAACGAAGCCTCCTCCCACTTCACATACGCGGCCTTGAGCTTTTCCACAACCTTTGTGGTTTCGTCTTCGGAAAGTCCGGACTTGCGCAGCACCTGCTCCCAGATCGGGTACTGAAGCCGCGAATTGAGCGACCCCAGCAGTTTCATGCCGGCGGTCACGCCAAGGATCACGCCCGTGCGCTCGCGGAGGGCAGCGGTCGCCTCTATGTAGCCAGCGTCTTCCAAGGCGGTGCGGGCGACAAGCAATCCCAGCAGTTGCGAGGAATCGGTCTGCTCCAGCAGGTTCGGCGGGATGCCGAATTCCATCGGATCGAAATCAACTTCCGGAATGAACCCGCCGTGCTGGCTGTAAGTCTTGTCGGGGGCACTGGCATCCTTGTCGTAGTAATCTGCGATCTCCCAGTGCGACTCCGGAACCTCAATGATGCTGTCCACCTTCTTGAGGATATTGTCCCAGTAGTGCTCAAGGTCCGGAGCGCCGGGGAAGAGAGCGGACATGCCTACGATTGCGATGGGGCAATCGGCGAGGCGTCGCGGAGTAGGGGTGTTGTCAGGCATCGGTGTGGTCATCCGGAAATTCCGGTTTCAGCACAAAAGCTGAGTGGGCGAGCGGTGCCGGAAACGGGGCCAAAATGGGGGAGAGAATTCATCTTGAAATAATACCGAAATGCACATGAGGATTCAAGCTCTTTGTCCATAAATGCAGGGGGTTGCAGGCGGACCTACCGCACTGGCGGGATTCTTGAATGTCGCCCCGCACAGCAGTTCTGGAACTCCTAATGCGAAAAAATGCAAGTTTCCTCCCAAAAGACCGCCACGCCCGCCACGCCCAATGCCACAAAGTCGGCGGACTCCGAGCCGGACGTGGAGCAGGCCAAGCCCACAGCAGGAAATCCACCCTCTGCCAAGGACGCGAAAACCTCTGTTAAACCCAAGCAAACCGAGCAGGAAATCTCGGAGTCGGTGCAGCGTGAGGGCAAGCGTATGGCGGAAATGTCGCCGCAGATCGGTAAGCAGAAGATGCCGCGTGACAGCAAAGCGAACAACATCCGCTCGCCACAATCGCATGGCGAGACAATGACCATCCGCCGCTCCTACGGCATGATCGTCTCCAGCTACGAAAACGTCGCCCGCAAGCAATTGCTGGAGCCCGAGGCCGCAGAGCAGTTTGGCAACGCCGTTCACACCCGCATCCGTGAACTCACCAACGAAACCCGCAAGCAGATCGAGGGACTTCCGGAATACAAACGCCTCGATCTCGACAACATTAATGAATTGGGCGAGGAGCTTGCCGATTTCATACGCGATGAGGATGATCAACTCAAGGCGTTCGCCCTTCTCAAACAACCCCAGTTCGCCCGCCTGATGGAATCCACCGAGTCCGTCCACCGCTCTTTTGCCAAAATGATGGAGGATCAGGGCGAGGAGCATTTGCTCTTCGGAGCGATCGAGATGATCAGTCAGCTCGGCGGACTCGTCGGCCTGCAAGAAGAAACCCAGCAGGTCGAGCAGCAAGGTAGCCGCATCAACATCAAAGCGTGAGGCTGGCTTCGTCTGCTCACAGCACCTTGCGGCGTTTCAGAGTTGCAGGAAACACTCCCCCCGGACCACTTCCGGAGAGCCTCAGCCTCAGATTGCTCAAGAGGATCCCGTCATGCTTGATTGGATTGACTTTCCCCCCACTGCCCGCCATCGTATTTGGAATAACCAAATCCGGGACAGAGTCGTCCCATTCACTGCACATTCAAGGAGCAATTCGATGAAGGAGATCAACATCGCCGGCCATTCGGAAATCATTATCGAGCGCACGGATTATCCGATAGAGCGCTGCAAGAGCATCCTCGACGAGGAAGTGACGGCGATTCTCGGTTACGGACCTCAAGGACGAGGACAGGGGTTGAACATGCGCGATCAGGGCTTCAAGGTGATCCTCGGAGTGCGCCGAGGACGCAGTTGGGACAAGGCGCTGGCCGACGGCTGGGTTGAGGGCGAAACGCTCTTTGAAATCGAGGAAGCCGCCACACGAGGAACGATTCTCCAATACCTGCTCTCGGATGCCGGACAGATCCAGATGTGGCCGATGGTGCAGTCCAAGCTCCAGCCCGGCAACGCACTCTACTTCTCGCACGGCTTCGGAATTATCTTCAAGGAGCACACGAGCATCGTACCCAAGAGCGACCTCGATGTCATCCTCGTCGCCCCCAAAGGCTCTGGACTGACGGTGCGCAACCACTTTCTCGCCGGACGCGGCATCAACGCCTCCTTCGCGATTCATCAGGACGCGACCGGCAAGGCCCGTGACCGAGCGATTGCCACCGCCTTCGCGATTGGCTCCGGGCACCTCTTTGAGACGAGCTTTCAGAAGGAGGTGTACAGCGACCTCACGGGCGAGCGCTGTGTGCTGATGGGCATGCTCCAAGGCGCGTTCCTCGCTCAGTACGAAGTGTTGCGCGAGCAGGGGCATTCCCCCTCCGAGGCGTACAACGAGACCATCGAGGAAGCGTTGGAAAGCCTTTACCCACTGGTTTCGCAGAAGGGCATGGACTGGATGTACGCAAACTGCTCGACCACTGCACAGCGCGGTGCGCTCGACTGGGCTCCCAAGTTCCACAAAGTGCTCAAGCCCGTGATTCAGGAATGTTATGACAGCGTCAAGGCCGGGACTGAGGCACAGATCGCCATTGAGTCCAATTCCCGCGACGACTACCGCCAGCAGTTGGAAAAGGAACTCGCAGTGATCGACGGGCAGGAAATGTGGGAAGCCGGCAAACAGTTGCGTCCGCTACGCCCGGAGAATGCTCAGATCTGAAGGCAAACATGACGGCGCAGACTCTGCTCGGCGAGGGGGATTTCTTCGCCGTCGCACCCTACCACAAGTCGCTCCACGACCTTGAGGCGGAGGCGGTGGCCTTCATCGGTTCCCTCCGCCAGCACTACAATCCCAACATGCTGCTGCTGCTCACCCGTCCGCTGGAGCCGCAGGGCACGGCTTTTGAGTTCCGCAGCGAGGATGTGATTTACGCCGAGGAGCAACCCAGCCTCACCGGACCCAATGGCGTGACCGTCGAGCGCGTCCGGCTTTGGGTGCGCAAGCACAGTCCGGCGATGCGCATGGAACCCTTCCGCGTCGGACGCGACGTGCTTCCGGACGAGGACGCATGAAACTCTGGCTGCTAAAATCGGAACCTAACGATTTTTCCCTCGAAGACCTCAAGAACTCGCCGGAGCAGACCGAGTGCTGGGATGGAGTGCGCAACTATCAGGCCCGCAACCTGATGCGCGACGAGATGAAGTTGGGAGACCGCGCCCTTTTCTACCACAGCAACATCAACCCCTCTGTCGTTGGCACCGTCACGGTTGTGCGCGAATCCTACCCCGATCACACCAGTTGGGATGCGGGCGGCAACCACTTCGATCCCAAAAGCACTCCCGAAAACCCGCGCTGGTTTATGGTGGATGTGAAGTTCGAATCCGAGTTTCCCCGCCCAATCCCCCTTGCTGAACTCCGCACCCTTCCCGGACTGGAAGACATGCTGCTCCTGCGCAAAGGCCAGCGGCTCTCCGTCCAGCCTGTTACACCGCAGGAATTCCAAACCATCCTCGATCATGCCGCCCAGGGTTGATTGAACCGTTCGGTCGTTCCCGCGCAAAAATTTCTCGGCGTTCACAGGCACAAGTCCCACTATCCAGAACCGATTGGATTCCGGGAAAAACCTGCGACTGACCCGCCGGAACGGTTCCGTTCAGGAGCCGTGTTTTTCTGAAAATCATAAGGAGGCAGGAACGCCGCCGCACACGCGGTGCGGCAACGTCGTTCAGGCAGAGCTCAAATCACTCACCGGAGTCCGGTGATCTAATCTCCAGAAACCGCTTTGGGCAGGTTTCTTTGCAGTTTTGCCACTTGCTCGTCATAGCCGGCATTTTCAGCCTTGATCTGCCAGATTTGCCAGCCAATCCAAAGAACCACCGCAATGATGGTCAATAAGACTTCCCCACCAC
>CAJWCD010000050.1:0-22622 GCA_913020725.1 uncultured Pseudomonadota bacterium | reverse complement strand
GTATCGAGCACGGCAAAGGCGTGCGTCAACGGTTCGTATTCTGTCCGGATACCCACCTGTATTGAGCAATCAGTATCAATCAGGCCCTCTCTAGGCGCGCGTCGAAACATTGTGCCATGATCGAATTCGGACCCCTGCTCATAGGTATCGGTATGAGCATCAAAGTGAACCAGGGCTAACTCTCCATGCACCGCATGATGCGCCCGCAACAACGGCAGAGTAATGAAGTGATCTCCGCCAAAACTAAGCAGCGTCTTCCCTGATCGCAAAATATCCGTGGCCCGGTCCTGGAGGGACTGGGTAAACCCGGCACTGTCTCCAGGCGCATAAGCAAGATCGCCACAGTCGATGACCTTAAGGTGATCCGCGAGCGCATAGGGCCACGGCCAGCGTGCCTCTTCCCAGCGAAGATTGCCAGAGGCCTGACGGATTGCACCCGGGCCACTACGAGTACCGGCGCGGCCGGAGGTGCCTAAATCATACGGCACGCCCAGAATGGCCACATCTGCCGTATCCTGCAGCGGGTCATCACTCAGCGGGCAGCCAAGATAACCAAACAGGTTGGCATAAAGAGAAACATCGTCGTACATATCGGTATCAGTCACTACCTGGTCCAGGTTTGGTCGAAAGACGGATCCCTATAGTGTAGTGAAGCTCGACTTCAACAAACAAGTTTTCGCCCCGTTTTGGATCGGGCGGATGAATACCAAGCGCAGGCGTTACCAGTACAGATAAGCACCGCCAGCGTTTAGCCCCACCCTATGGGAGGGATAACCCGTTATTGAGGTATATAAGCTGGGGAGCCTGGAAGCATCAATCCAATGGTCGCAGATCGTCAATGACCTTGCCGTCATTAGGCAAAGCGCCCTGTACAAAGAGCTCTACCCCGCCTCGTAACTTGCAAACCTCTCGAATACTAATAGCAATATCATCCGTAAGCCCTGGAGAGCGCTCCACACCTCCGGTCAATTCACAGTGCAAAGTCATTTTGTCCGCATTGTCGACACGCTCAATAACCAACCGAGCCCGAGTGATCTCCTGATGACGAGAAACAACCTGAGCAACCTGCGAGGGGTGCACAAACATGCCCCGGACTTTGGCGGTCTGATCTGCGCGCCCCATCCATCCTTTGACGCGCTGGTTGGTGCGGCCACAGGCGCTGCCACCATCCATAAATGCAGAAAGATCCCCGGTGGCGAAACGGATCAGCGGGTACTCCGGCTGCAGCGTAGTTACCAGCACCTCGCCCACCTCGCCTGGCGATACCGGATCACCTGTTCCGGGGCGGACAATCTCTACTAATACTTGCTCATCCAGAATCAAACCTTCGCGGGCTGGGGATTCGTAACCGATCAAACCCACATCCGATGTCGCATAGGCCTGCAGTACGTTAACACCTTTAGTCGCCAACTCCTCACGCAAACTTGTGGGCAAGGCCTCGCCCGAGACCAGTCCAATGGTCAGGGGGGAAAGCGATACTCCCATCTCGTGGGCTTTATCCAGCAGGATCTTGAGAAACGAAGGAGTCCCGACATAAGCCCGTGGCCGCAAATGCGCTATCGCGCGCACCTGTAGCTCACTTTGCCCCGTACCCGCCGGAAACACCGTGCATCCCAATGCATGGGCTCCGCCTTCGAGCATGAACCCAGCTGGCGTAAAATGATAAGAGAAGGTGTTATGTAACAGATCTCCTTCCCGACACCCAGCCGCGTACAAGGCACGAGCTGTGCGCCAGAAATCGCCGCCTGTGCCTTGGGGTTCAAAAATCCCACCCGGTGAAGAAAAGACTCGAGGTAGGGTATGGCCAGAAAGCGCGCAGTATCCACCCAGTGGCGGGCTGCCTGCCTGCGCTTGCGCTAACTCCGACTTACGCGTTACTGGCAGTTCTGCAAGAGCATCACGCGTCTTAACGGCGTCAGGATTCACTTCCCCAAGCAAGGCCGCATAAGCCGGGACTTCACGCTTGGCATAGCGTAATTGCTCACGCAACAACTCAAATTGCTCGGCCTCACGCTGTGCCACGTCGCGTGTTTCCAGAGCGTCGTAGTAATCGCTCATCTTAATCCTGGGGTTTGATGTTGCTCGTACTTGAACAATTGGGGTGACATGCGGCCCGGGTTCAAGGAACACAGGCTGAGATACTATTAACTCAACCAGCGCTTTCTCCGACGATAATGTTTTACGTTCCTGAAACTCTTTCTTTCTCCACCGCTAACCCCAAGATAAAACTCTTTTACGTCCTGGTTATCCAGCAGTGTTTTGGCGTCGCCATCCATGACGACTCGGCCATTTTCGAGGATATAACCATAATGGCAATAACGCAGTGCCATATTGGTATTTTGTTCTGCCAACAGGAAAGTGACCTGCTCTTTCTGATTGAGCTGCTGCATGATTTCACAGATTTCTTCAACCAGAGTCGGCGCCAACCCCATCGAGGGTTCATCAAGCAGTATCATTTTCGGCCGAGCCATCAAAGCCCGCCCCACTGCTGTCATCTGTTGCTCCCCGCCAGAGGTATAGCCGGAAGTGCTGTTACGCCGATCCTTGAGGCGCGGGAAGTAACCATAAACCAGTTCCAGATCCCGGCGGATCGAAGACGCGCCATCGGTACGCGTGAACGCGCCAGTTAGAAGGTTTTCTTCCACAGTCAAATGTTCGAAGCAGCGGCGACCTTCCATAACCTGAATCACGCCACGCTTTACCAGCTGGTTAGCTGAAAGACCCTGAATAGATTCACCGCGAAACTCAATGGTTCCCTTGGTAATATCGCCGCGCTCCGCCATCAGCAGATTGGATATCGATTTGAGCGTAGTTGTCTTACCCGCTCCGTTGGCCCCGAGGAGGGCGACAATGCCCCCCTCGGGAACCTCCAGGGATACTCCTTTTAGAACCAGTATCACATGGTCGTATACGACCTCAATGTTGTTGACGCTAAGCAGCGTGGCTGCTTCGTCGCTCAAGGCCGCTTCCATGGGATCCTAGGTCCAGTTAGTGATTAACCGCAGTCCGAACCCATCGACATACCACGACGCGGCGTAATGCCCTTCTCTTCCGCGTATTGTGCAGCCGAGGCCTCGATCATTGGACGAGTGATTTCGTCTAACGGCTCTATCCAATCAGAAACGAAGTTCCATTGATTTCCATCCCATTGCTGGAAGCGTGCAGATCCAGAGCCTTCGTGATCCTGACAAGTAATTTTGAATGGAGGTACTATATTCGTAGCACCCAATTCAGCGATTCTTTCTGCCGTCAGATCAAGATTCTCCATTGCCCAGCGAAACTCTTCACCACTGACCGGCCCGAATCCCATCCCTTGACTTTCAGCTTTCTCTTGGGCTTTTCGGATCACCTCAGTCACAACGATGCCCGCAGCTACGCCGCGCAGGTGATATACGGTACCCACACGAGAACTCGAAAGATTGCCCTGCATCACACCATAGACATACTCAAAGATGTCATCGATCACAGGAAAATCAGTACCTGTGCCGTGAAAAGCCGCACTGATATACCCTATCGCTGAGTCGCCTGCTGGGATTGCATCTTCTTCAGCTCCACACCACCAAACGCCAATGATGTGATCGGCCGGAAATCCAATACGAGCTGCTTCTCGCAGCGGCACCGTGCATGAAATACCCCAGTTGCGGTTGATCACATAGTCCGGCTGGATTTTTCGGATCTGCAGCCATAGCGACTTCTGGTCAATGCCTGGCCAAGGTACCGCTATGTTCGTGAGCTCGAAACCATACATCTCGGCCATCCGGGCCCAGACGGGGAGAGTCTCGTTGCCGTATGGGTGCTTGAGGTGCAGGTTGACGATCTTCATGCCCTTGAGTTTGTCCATACCACCTTCCCTCTGAGCAATGAACCTTAACTTTGCGGTGCTCTGGTTCCAGTAGTTGGTCACAACTGGGAAGGCGTAGGGGAAGACACTACCATCGGTCGTCCGGGTATCGCCGTAGCCGATCATCATCATGGGAATCTTATCCACAGCCGTTCGCTCCAGAAGCGCGTAGGTGACACCAGTCGAGAACGGTTGAACCATCGGTGCCCCCTTCAGCCCCTTGCCCTTCAGACGCTCGTAACACTCTACGCCGCGCTCGGTGTTGTAGCCGAAGTCACACACCTCCCAAGTCAGCTTAATGCCATTTATTCCACCATCTCGCATGTTAAGAAGGTTGAAATAGTCTATTGTGCCTCCCGAGTTGCCCGAGCCCCCGGCAGCGAACGGGCCGGTCAGATAGGTCAGCATTGGGATAAACTGCTCCTTGGTTGGGTCCGCTTCTTCCGCTGCCATGCTCGGCACCACGCTGCCGATCATGAACACCACCGTCCCCAGCAGGGCGATCAGCCATTTATGCAATTGCATATCTCCTCCTTCATTGAGGGTTTTGGGTTTCCTCCCCTCCTCCTTCCGGAAATCGGGGGAGTAGGGAGGATACTTGGTATATCAAGCCTGCCGAAACAGGCAAGACAAGGTTTCCCACACCAAAGCATGGGAATCGGAGAGGCGTTACTGCCTCCTCGCTCTCCACTGCCAGCAGGCAGAGGTTAATACGGAAACGGCCAGAGCCGCAGTTTCTCCTTGGTGATCTGCCAGAGACGCGCCAGTCCGTGGGGTTCCACAATCAGAAAAAAAATGATCAGGCCACCGAAGATCATGTGCTCAACGTTACTAATCAGATCCGCTGGCACGGTTTCGGAAAACTGAGATCCCCAAGTGTTGATTAGAATCGGCAGGATCACAATGAAGGCCGCGCCAAGGTAACTTCCAAGGATGCTCCCTAGGCCACCAATGATGATCATGAAAAGGACTCTCAGTGAGACGAATAAATCGAATGCCGTGAAATCCACGGACTTGACGTAGCAAAATCCATACAGTGCACCTGCGACGCCAGCAAAAAATGAACTGACCGCAAAGGCCGAAAGCTTGGTGTGCAAAGGTCGGATGCCGATGACCTCGGCGGCGACGTCCATGTCCCGGATGGCCATCCAGGCACGCCCGATTTCGCTTCGCACGAGGTTCTTGGCCAGCAGTGTCATGACCATCACGAATCCAAGAACCAGATAGTAATTGTCCAAGGCAGATTTGATCCTATAACCAAAGATGGTCATGGGTGGAGTATCGAGTACCATGCTCATCGTGCCACCCGTGAACCATGAGAACGTTCCAAATACCCACTCGACGAAAAACTGGGCTGCAAGTGTCGCCACCGCAAGATAAAAACCCTTGATACGTAAGCTCGGACTACCGACGAGAATGCCGAAAACCGCAGCAATCAATCCCGACGCGATAAAGACCAGCAGAATCGGCAACTCGGGAACCCGGACTGCCAAGTTATAGGCGGCATACGCTCCCACCATCATGAACGCACCATGCCCCAGAGACAACTGGCCGGTGTAACCCGTCAGGATATTGAGGCCAATCGCTGCGATGACCCAGATCAAAAACGGTATCAGGTAGCCGGCGACCACATGGTCGCTGGCGACTAAAGGCACTCCGACAACCGCAAACACCAGTACTACAACCAGACCCCAGCGGTCTTGGCGAATCGGAAAAATCGCCATGTCTTTCTTGTAGCTGGTTTTGAACTGACCCGTTTCTCGATAGATCATGGATTTATACCCGCTCGATAATCTCTTCGCCGAAAAGGCCATGCGGCCGGAAAATCAGGAACAGCATCGCAATAAAGTACGCAGCCCAGGATTCCAGCCCCCCACCGATGATCGGACCGAGGTAAACCTCTGCCAGCTTCTCGCTCGCTCCAATGATCAAACCACCGATGATGGCCCCCGCCATCGAGTTGAAACCGCCCAGTATCAACACGGGTAAAGCTTTCAGCGCAACCAGCGAGATACTGAACTGAACACCTAACCGCTGGCCCCACAATATGCCCGCCACCAGCGCCACCATGCCCGCAGCCGCCCAGACGATTGCCCAGATTAGTTGTAGCGGGATTCCAACAGACATGGCCGCCTGATTATCGTCTGCCACCGCACGAAGGGCACGGCCAATCCGACCCTTTTGAAAGAAAAATGCAAGCAGAAACACCAATACCCCGCAGATTACAGCAGACCAGACGTCAAACAAACTGATTAAAATTCCTGTCGACTCCATTACCGCCTCCCAGGGTACGTCCGGTATACCGATTTCCAAACCGTGGACCTCTGCGTCCCAGATACCCTGCGCCAAGCCTTCGAGAAAATAATTAAGACCGATCGTCGCCATGAACAGGATAATCACTGGCTGACCCACCAACGGCCGTAGCATTACCCGCTCAATGACAACCGCCAGAACGACCATGACCACCGATGAAATTGCGATGGCGAGCCAGAAATTCACACCCATCTCGAGAATCCGAACAAACGTGAGCGCAGCGAACAAAACCATAGCGCCCTGGGCAAAATTAAAGACCCCCGATGCTTTGAAAATCAAAACAAAACCCAAAGCCACCAGTGAGTACATCACGCCCGATAACAGCCCGGCAATCAGGACTTCGATGGCGAAAACCAACTCCATCATCATAACTATTTAATCCTCATTATGTTCCGCGATCCAAAATTCACCTTAGTGGGTCACTCCTAGGTAGGCATCAATGACGCTTTGATTTTGCCGGATTTCATCGGGGGAACCGTCTGCGATTTTGCGTCCGTAGTCCAAGACCATCACTCGATCCGAGATGTCCATCACCACACCCATGTCGTGTTCGATGAGGACGATGGTGGTGCCGAATTCGTCATTGACATCAAGTACGAAGCGGCACATGTCCTCTTTTTCCTCGACGTTCATTCCAGCCATCGGCTCATCAAGCAGCAGCAGTTCCGGTTCCATCGCCAGCGCCCGTCCCAACTCCACACGCTTTTGAAGCCCGTAGGGCAGTCGTCCCACGGGGGTCTTGCGGATCGGCTGGATTTCAAGGAAGTCGATGATGTGCTCGACGGCCTCACGGTGTTCCGCTTCTTCTCGTTGGGCTACACCCCAGTAGAGGGCTTGGGCAAGCAGCCCGGACTTCATCTTGAGGTTGCGCCCGGTCATGATGTTGTCGAGCGTGCTCATGCCCTTGAAAAGCGCCACGTTCTGAAAGGTCCGGGCAATGCCCTGTACCGCCGAATGGTGCGGACGCATCTGTTTCCGGGTTTCTCCCTTGAAGGTGATGGTCCCCTCTGTCGAGTGGTACACTCCGTTGATGAGGTTGAGCATGGTTGTCTTGCCTGCACCATTGGGGCCGATGATGGCAAGGATTTCATGCTCGTGGATTGCAAAGCTGATGTCAATCAATGCCCGGACGGCACCGAACGAGACGCTGACGTTATCGACATGGAGAAGTATGTCACCGATCTGATTTTCGTTGATCACGGCAGTAGCAGTTTCGTTCATTACAGACAAAGAATCAGAGTCGAGATTGTCAGGGACTAGGCAGCTTTGGCATAGGTGGGTTCGCTACTGTGGACACATTCCCGAATTTGCAGATCGGCATTGAGGGTGCCTTTGCGGCCGTCTTCAAAGGTGACTTCGGCCTCGACCTTGTGATGGGTTATCTGGAGATCATCGAGCGCGGCGATGAGGTCGTGGTATTTCTCGTCAACCGTGTTGCGTCGCACCTTGCTTGTGCGGGTCAGTTCCCCGTCATCCGGATCGAGTTCCTTGTGGAGGATAAGAAAGCGCTTGATTTGCGACCCCCGCAGTTGTTCATCGCGGACAAGGTCGTCATTGACTGCTTCCACACATTCCTGAATCAGGTCGTACACTTCTTTGCGTCCCGCCAGATCCGTGTATCCGGAATAGGCGAGATTGCGACGCTCAGCCCAGTTGCTGACGGCCTCAAGGTCAATGTTGATAAAGGCGGTGGCAAACTCCTTCTGGTCGCCGAAACAAACTGCATGCTTGATCTGCGGGAAGAACTTGAGCTTGTTCTCGATGTACTTGGGGGCGAAGCGAGTGCCGTCCTTCATGCGGCCCACGTCTTTCATGCGGTCGATGATCTTGAGGTGCCCCATGTTGTCGAGAAAGCCTGCGTCTCCGGTTTTCACCCAACCCTCGGCATCCTTGGTGTTGCTCGTGGATTCCGGGTTCTTGTAGTACTCCTGAAACACGCCAGCACTGCGGTAAATCACTTCGCCTAAATCCGCGTCGTTGCCAGCATCATCAACGATGCGAAGTTCCACTCCGGGAGCCGGAGGTCCAGTCGTGTCGGAAAACACCTCGCCATCTGGTTGCGCGCTGATGTACACAGTGGCTTCGGTTTGCCCGTAGAGTTGTTTGATGTTGATGCCAAGGGAACGGAAGAAGTTGAAGATGTCCGGGCCAATCGCCTCGCCTGCCGTCCACGCTTGCCGGATGCGGCTGAAGCCCAGCACGTTCTTGAGAGGGCCGTACACCAGCAATTCGCCCAGCGCGTAGCTCAGACGATCGAACAAGGAAACGGACTTGCCGTTCAGAATGTCTGTACCGCAACGCTTGGCGACATTCATGAAGGTGTCGAAGAGCCAGCGCTTGATGCGTCCGGCATCTTCCATGCGGATCATCACCCGCGTGATCAACGATTCAAACACCGCAGGCGGCGCAAAGTAGTAGGTCGGCCCGATCTCTCGTAAATCCGTTGTGACGGTATCCCGACTTTCCGGACAGCTGACGCAAAATCCGATGTAATAGGACTGTGCAAGGCAGAAAAGATTGTCGCCCACCCATGCCATCGGCAGGTAAGCAAGGGCTTCGTCCTGCGGGGTCAATTTGTGAAAATCGGCCCCAAAACGTCCGCCGAAAATGAGGTTTCCAAAAGTGAGCGCCACCCCCTTGGGCAGTCCGGTGGTTCCGGAGGTGTAGAGCAGGATGCCCAAGTCTTCCTCGGCTCCCTTGGCGATTTCGGCTTCAAAAAACCCCGGATTGGCCTGACCGTACTCCCGCCCCTGCTCCTGCACGTCGAGGTAGCGGCGCACGAAGGGGTGGTTGTAGTGCCGCATGCCCCGAGGGTCTGAGTAGATGATCCACTCCAGCAGCGGACACTGGTCCTTGATTTCGAGCAGCTTGTCTGTCTGCTCCTGATTCTCGACGACGGCGAACCGGATGTCGGCGTTGCTGAGGACGTACACCATCTCTTCGGCAACTGAATCCTGATAGAGGGGCACGGGCACCCCGCCGAGGCTCTGCGCGGCGACCATCGCCCAGTACAGGTACGGGCGGTTGTCCCCGATGATGCCCAGCTTGTCCCCGCGCTGGAATCCCAACTGCGCCAATCCGCCTGCCAGTTGTTCGGTCTCCTTGCGCACCTGTGACCACGTCCAGGTTTGCCAGATGCCGAGAGCCTTTTCGCGATTGGCTGGAGAATCACCGAGCTGGGCGGCGTTGTGCAGCAACAGCTTGGGGATGGTGTTGCACTCGGGAGCAGGATGGTTCAACGTGAGCTCGTACTAAAGAGAGAGTAAATGACAGAAAAAGTATAGAAAATTTCCGGGAAAGTTCAAGTCCAATGTTTAAAAACGATGGCCATTATTCTCTCTCATCCTGAACTTGCTGCGGATCGATCCCCTGCTTCGTCCTAATTTAAGTAACTTGAAAGTATACTGATACCCCAAGGAAAACCCACCCGGGGAACTCCCTAGTAAAAATACGAGGTCGGCTTAACATCAGGGAGGGTAGGACAAGAGGAATTCCATCACGGCTTCCCGCTTGGTGACTAGGATGAGGATGAGCGGTCTCCGGATTCGGCCCACTGCATGGCGATTTTGGTGCCCTCCAAACCGTCAATCGATTTGGAGATGACCTGCTCCGGAATCTCTTGGCGGCGGAGTTCTTGGTGAATGACTTCGGGAATCTCGCCGGGCTGACTCCCGCGTAGGTGATCGAGGATTTCAGTGATCACGACCCGTTCAGGTTTCAGGCGGGCGACGCTTTCCGTCATGGCGCAGATTTCGACATGGGTATGGTTGTCCACCTGCCCAAACATCACGAGCCGCCGCTTCGCCGGGAGGTTTTTCGCCAAGGGCGTGAGGGCTTCCAAGCCGTGGACGTTATGCGCGTAATCGATCAGCACCTGCACCCCACGTCCAGCAAATTGCCGCGCCCCGGATTGTCTGACGCATTGCTCTGGAAACTCGTCAGTGCCTGCACGATGGTATTGGTGTCAAAATCGAGGGCTTTTGCCAAGCCCACCACCCCGAGGCCGTTGGAGATGTTGTGGAGCGCGGCCCCTTTCATCGTGCAAGGGATGTCGTTGATCGCCAATCGAGGCGCCACGCCCTCCGCAAGTTTCAGTGAAGCGCTCCAGAATAACGGGATGCTTTTTGTTCTCGGCCCCTCCGATGGGTACCACAAACCCTCGCGGCTGACTCGATGTTCCTAGTGATGGCACAGTTTTCCTGCTCCTAAATGCGTTCGCTCACTTAAAGTGTGGCTGGTAAATTTAGATAAATCAGACAGGATAGATAAGATGAACTCGACCATCCGTGTGGATTTCGGCAAGAATGAGGACTTTCTCAATGCAAAAGAGCGCACCACAAATTGAAAGGAAATGATGGGGAAAGTACACATTGCAGGGGTCGGGATGATTCCGTTCATGAAACCGGGAACGAGTGACGATTATCCGGAAATGGGAGCGAACGCCACCCGCATGGCACTGGAAGACGCGGGTTTGGATTTCACGAAAGTGCAGCAAGCTTATGTGGGTTATGTTTTTGGAGACAGCACCTGCGGGCAGGCGGCTCTTTATCGCGTGGGCATGCCAGGCATTCCGATAATCAATGTCAACAACAACTGTTCAACGGGATCCACTGCGCTCTTCTTGGCGCGGCAGGCGGTCGAGTCCGGAACCGTGGACTGCGCCCTCGCGCTCGGTTTTGAGCAGATGAACCGTGGTGCGCTGGGCGCGGTGAATGCTGATCGTCCGGACCCGTTACAACGCTTCCACGAGACCGCGACCGCAACACAGGGCGCGTCCGAAGTTCCGGTGGCCCTCAAGCTGTTCGGAGGTGCAGGACAGGAGTATCAGGAACGTTACGGGATTCAGGACGAGAGCTTTGCAAAAGTGACCGTCAAGGCTCGTGCCCACGCACACAAGAATCCAAGGGCGATTTTCCGCGATCCGGTTTCAGTCGAGGAAGTGCTGGCCTCCCCCAAGATGTACGGAAGCCTCACGCGCCTCCAGTGCTGCCCACCAACGTGCGGGGCGGCAGCGGCGTTGGTCTGCTCCGCAGCCTTTGCAAACCAACACGGGCTGGACCGCAGCGTGATCATCCGCAGTCAGAGCATGACGACCGACTTCCCCTCAACCTTTGACGAGCAGAGCCTGATGAAGGTGGTGGGTTGCGAGATGGCCGCCGCCGCAGCGCAACAAGTGTACGAAGGCTCCGGAATCAGCCCGGAGGATGTGGATGTGGTGGAACTGCACGACTGCTTCACGGTAAACGAGGTCATCACCTACGAGGCGCTGCAACTCACTCCGGAAGGCACCGCCGACAAGTTCATTCAGGAAGACGACAACACCTACGGCGGGCGCGTGGTCGTGAATCCTTCCGGGGGCTTGCTCTCGAAGGGGCATCCGCTCGGGGCCACCGGCTTGGCGCAATGCGCGGAACTCGTCTGGCAACTCCGGGGACACGCAGGGCCGAGGCAGGTGGAGAACGCCCGCATCGGCTTGCAGCACAATCTCGGACTCGGTGGCGCGTGTGTCGTGACGCTTTACGAACGGGTCTAAGCGCATGAAGCGTGAGCGTTTGGTTCTCAAGGTTGGCACCAATGTCCTACAGCGCCCAAGCGGCCGGTTGGACTACAACCTGATCAGCGAACTCGCAGAACAGATCGCCTCGCTCCGGATACTTGGGCACGAGGTGCTGCTCGTTTCCTCCGGATCGGTGGGCGCAGGACGAGAATTGCTGCATTTGGGGCAAACCGTGACGGACCAGCTCCGGCAGCACCAGTTGCTTGCTGCCGTGGGACAGGCGCGGCTCATGCAGATTTACACTGATTTTTTCCGAGAACACCGAATCACGGTCGCGCAGGTTTTGCTCACACGGGGGGATTTCGGCGCCCGTGCCTCCTACCTCAACATCCGGGACACGCTTGAAAACCTGCTCAAGGCGGACGTCCTGCCCATCGTCAATGAGAACGATGTGGTAGCCACCGACGAGTTGCTGATCAACCAGTTCGGTGACAACGACCAGTTGGCAGTTTATGTAGCGGCCCTCGCGGATGCGGATCGGCTTTTGTTTCTAACGGTCGCGCCGGGCTTGCTGCGGGAAAAAACCGGGGTGGGAGCGCAGCAACCGGAAGTGGTGGAACGGGTTGAAAACCTTTCTGAAGAACTCCTGCAACTCTGCCTGCCCGTGACTTCCCGTGACGGCAAAGGCGGGATGGAGAGTAAGGTGCGCTGCGCGGGCATGGCGATGGATTTTGGCATCCACGCCCACATCCTCGACGGCAAGCGTCCGGAGGGTGTGCTGGGCATTCTGGAAGGACGCGGCGGCGGCACCCACTTTGTTGCCAAAGGTCGCAAAGCCAACAGCTACCAAAAATGGCTCGCTGCCGGAGCCCTCAGCCGAGGACAGTTGTACATTGACGCTGGAGCCGAACACGCTCTGCTAGAGCGCAAGAAAAGCCTGCTTGCCAAAGGGATCACGAAGGTGGAAGGGGAGTTTGACCTCAAGGACCTCGTGGAGATTCTTGGACCCTCCGGAACCAAACTCGGTGTGGGGCGCAGTAGTTTTTCGTCACGAGAATTGCAAGAGCAGTTGTTTGCAGAAGACTCAGGACCTGCGAAAGCCAACGTCCGCTCCGGAGGACCATCGAAACCGGTGGTTCACCGCAACCACCTGTTCCTGGAGCGGCCTGCTGCTTCCAGTTAAGTGCTAAAATCGCCGTTTGCTCATCAGCACTCTGTGTTTTTAGAAGTTGCTCAAAGGCAGAAATGAAACATTCATCCGTTGACCATTCACATCCAAACCAAGGAATCCATGTCTGAATCACCCCACAGTGCCAGCAACAGCATCATTGTCCGGCTCAAACTCTCCAACGAGGTGGGAGTGCTGGCTCGTATCACCAACACCATCTCCGAGATGGGCGGTAACATTGGCGCGATTGACCTTGTGCGCCCAGAGGCCGGGAGCCTCGTCCGGGACATCAGCATCTTAACTCGCAATGTCGAACACGGTGAGGAAATCGTAGCGGCGCTCAAAAAGGTTCCTAGTGTGGAATACCTCCACCACTCCGACCGCGTGTTCCTTGCCCACCTGCGCGGCAAGATGGAGGTGCAGTCCCGCATTCCCCTCAAGACCCGTGACGACCTCTCGATTGCCTACACGCCTGGAGTCGCCCGCGTCTGCATGGCAATCCACGAAGACCCCAGCAAAGCGTACAAACTCACGATCAAGGGCAACACGGTCGCGGTGGTCACGGACGGCACCGCCGTTTTGGGTTTGGGCGACATCGGCCCCGCCGCCGGAATGCCCGTGATGGAGGGCAAGGCGATGCTCTTCAAGGAATTCGCCGGAATTGACGCATGGCCAATTTGCTTGGACACCAAGGACACGGAGGAAATCATCCTCATCGTCAAGGCGCTCGCTCCCGGATTTGGTGGCATCAATCTGGAAGACATCTCTGCCCCACGCTGTTTTGAGATCGAACGTCGGTTACAGGCGGAACTCGACATCCCCGTTTTTCACGATGACCAACACGGCACCGCCGTGGTCACAACCGCCGCGCTCATCAACGCGCTCAAGCTCGTCGGGAAAAAACCGGCAGCGGTCAAGGTCGTTGTCTCCGGGGCCGGAGCCGCCGGAACCGCGTGCGCGCAAATGATCACTGGCTTGGGCGTGACGAATTTGGTCGGCTGCGACCGCAAGGGGGCACTGCACCAAGGACGCACCGACCTCAAAGGCGCTGCCAAGTTGTGGTTTGCTAACGAGACAAATCCCCAGCAGGAGTCCGGAACGCTCAAGGAGGTGATCGCCGGGGCGGACGTGTTCGTTGGTGTTTCCGCACCCAACCTGCTCGACGGCTCCGACATGCAGCGCATGGCCAAGAACCCCATCGTCTTTGCGATGGCGAACCCCGATCCGGAGATCATGCCGGAGGAAGCGAATCCGCATGTGGCGGTGATGGCCACTGGCCGTAGCGATTACCCCAACCAGATCAACAACGTCCTCTGCTTTCCTGGAATATTCCGGGGGGCACTCGATTGTCGAGCCACCACCATTTCGATGGAGATGCAACTCGCTGCTGCCCACGCGCTCGCGGAGAGCATCGACCCGCAGCACTTGGCTTCGGACTACATCATTCCCAGCGTTTTTGACACGGCCATCGCGCCCAAAATCGCCGCCGCCGTGCAGGAGGCCGCCATCCGGGATGGCGTCGCCCGCACAAACCTGGTCAAAGAACGATCCTGAGCCCCAACCACAGACTCACCATGAAACGAACGCTGCTGATGCTCGCCAGCATTTTGTTGCTCGCTCCTGCCACGCTGCACGCCGACCGCAATGCCGACTTCATCAAGTACCGCAAGGCAGTCTATTCCTCGATGAAGGGGCACATGGGTGCCGTTTCCAGAATCCTGCGGGGGCGGCTAAACGAGTACACCGGGCACATCATTGACCACGCCGAGGCGCTCCAACGAATGGCTCACCTCCTGCCGGGACTCTTTCCCGCAGGGACAGGGTTTGGGGAAACCGCAGTGAAAACGGCGGCGAAACCAGAGGTTTGGAAACATCCGGAGGATTTCCGTAAAGCCGCAAAGCGTCTGGAAGACGCGAGTGCTGACTTGGCCGAGACTGTGCGCTCCGGAAACGTGAAGGCGATCCGGGGAAAAGTCGGTGCGATCGGCAAAGCTTGCAAGGGTTGCCATCAGCAGTTCCGGCGCAGGGATTGATCCCTCACCTGTTCCGCTGGGGGTTGGCGAGCGTGGCCCTCTTGCTCGTGAGCGGACTCCATGCCCGCACTCCCAACCCCATTGCAGGCGAGCGCATCTTCAACGCCTCCGGGGGTTGCGGTTGCCACACCGCCGAAAACGGCCAGCCCCTCTCCGGAGGGCGTCCGCTGAAAACACCCTTCGGCATCTACTTCTCCTCCAACATCACGCCTGATCCGGAAACCGGGATTGGCCGCTGGAGCAACCTTGATTTTCTACGGGCCATGCGCGAAGGCGTGGCTCCGGACGGTTCGCATTATTTCCCGGTGTTTCCCTACACCTCCTTCTCGAAAATGACCGAGACGGATGTGCTGCACCTCAAGGACTACCTCTTCACGCAAGCTGCGGTCGCACAGTCCAATCGCCCTCACGACGTCTGGTTTCCCTTTAATCTGCGGCTCAGTGCATGGGGCTGGAAGCTCGTGAATTTCGGCCCGGATCGGCTACTTCCGGATTCCGAAAAGTCAGAAAACTGGCACCGTGGGCGCTACCTTGCCGAAGCGGTCGCGCACTGCGGGGAGTGCCACACGCCGCGCAACCTGCTGGGTGCCTTGAAACCCGACTGGCCTTACGCCGGTTCACGCGAAGGGCCGGAAGGGGAGTTGGCTCCGAACATCACGCCGGATGCCGAAACCGGAATTGGCCAGTGGTCGGCGGATGACCTTGCCTATCTGCTGGAAACAGGCATGTTGCCGGACGGTGATTTCATTGGCGGCTTGATGGGCGAGGCGGTGGAGTTCTACGCACGGTTGCCTCCGGAAGATCGCGAGGCGCTGGCGGAATATGTGCTTTCGCTGCCCCCCATCCAGAATCAAGTGCGCGCTCCGGACGCTCCGGACGAGTGAGCGTCAGTCTCCAGCAGGACCCGCTTTTTGCGCGGACAGCTTGAACCTGCCCCAGACATCGGCCATCTTCGGAGCCTGCTTGGAACGTGGCACTCCCCGCGAACCACTGTCTTTTTTGTGAAACCATGATGTCCGATACGATCTCCTTTGCTCCCGAAAGCACATGGCAGGGCCAATTCCGCTTTGCTCACATCAAGTGCCTCATCGTCTGCCGGGGGCCAATCCGGCTGGAGGCCATCGAGTGCTTCGAATCGCTGGGGGCGCAGTGCGGCATCCTGCTTTCGGAAAAGGACAGCATCCTCTATCCGCAAACGCTGGCTCCGGAACTGCGGCGGCTGAAAAACCGGCAGGCGCAGGTTCATCATGTTCCGGATTACATGGGTGCGTCTCGTGAGGAGCGTCTGGTGCGCATGGACGAAATCGTGCGCATCGGCACCGCAAACGGCTACACGCACTTGTTCGCGGGCTACGGTTTCATGGCAGAAGATGCTGAGTTCGTGCAGCGTGTTGAGGATGCCGGACTCGTCTTCGTCGGCCCCAACTCTTCCGTGATCCGACAGGCGGGAGCGAAGGACGAAGCCAAGCAACTCGCTCGCAAGCTCGAGGTTTCGGTCACGCCCGGAGAGGATCGCATCAGCGCCCGCACCTTGTTGCGAAAAGCTGGAAATGCTCCCCAGGTTCACCTCCAACAAAGCGCTCAGCAACACGGCCTAGAGTTTCCGGAACAGTGGCTTTCCACAGAACCGCTTGAGCAGGCCGAGGCCGTGCTTCAGGCGGCGTACCGCAAGCGCGTTGATCTCTTTTCCACCGAAGATTTGATTCAGGAAACGGAGCGTTGCGCGGTCGAGATTTGGGCAGGCAACCCCGGACGACGCATCCGTCTCAAGCACATCGGCGGCGGCGGCGGCAAGGGCCAGCGCGTGGTCTCGAATCCGGAAGAGGTGCGGGACGCGGTCATGGGGGTGTTGCTCGAAGCAAAGGCCACCGGAGTCGGCGACAACAAGAATTTTCTTGTGGAACTCAACATCGAAAACACGCGCCACAACGAGGTGCAGTTGTTGGGCAACGGAATTTGGTGCGTGGAACTCGGCGGGCGTGACTGCTCCCTGCAAATGCACGAGCAGAAGCTGCTGGAAGTCTCGCTCACGGAGGAATTGCTGGAAGCCGCAATCACCGAATACGAAGCCGCCGGAAACACCAAAAAAGCCGCAGTGCTGCGAGCCGACCTTGCCACTCTGCGGACGATGTGCGGACAAGCGGTGGATTTCGGGGAAGCCCTGCGGCTGGATTCCGCCTCGACCTTTGAGTGCATCATTGAAGGCGACCGCCACTACTTCATGGAGGTCAACACGCGCATTCAGGTTGAGCATCGCGTCACGGAAATGGCGTATTCCTTACGCTTCACGAACCCGGACGATCCAGAAGATTCGTTCCTCTGCGAATCACTCGTCGCGGCGATGCTCCTGATCGCGTGTCACGGTGCGAAGTTGCCCAAGCCTGCCCGCATTCCGCGTTACACTTCCGGAGTCGAAGCTCGCATCAACGCGACCAACCCCGCGCTCAAACCTCACGCCGGGGGCATCCTCCGGCACTGGTCATCGCCCACCGCTTCCGAACATCGTGACGATCAGGGCATCGGCTTGCGTAATCCGGACACCGGGCTTTTCCAGCCCTACCACCTCGCCGGTGCCTACGATTCCAATGTCTCGCTCTCTGTCACCCACGGTTCCTCGCGCCGGGAGAGTTTTGAAAGACTGGTGGAAATCCTGCGGACGATGGAAGTGCGCGGCAGCGACCTGCACCTCAACCTCGATTTCCACTACGGACTGCTCCACTGGATGCTCGGGCACGATCCAATGGTCAAGCCCAACACGCGCTTTGTGCAGGCCTACCTCGCCCTTGCCGGAAAGCTCCAACAACAGGCCAACGAACTCAGCCTTGCCACGGCGTGGCAGCACAACCTCCAGCAGATTCAGGAGCAATGGGGTCCGAACGGCGTTGCACTTTGCGAACAGAAACAAACACTACTCCTGCGCCCCCTCAAACGGCTCTTCGGCAATGCTCACCTGCTGATGGGCTGGCTTGCTCCGCGTCCACAGCGGCGTTGGCTGGTCGAGATTGAATTTCAGTGGCGGCGCAATCCCGTGGAGGTGCTGGCCGACCTCTACCACTACCTGCGGCTGGAAGAGCATCCGGACACGCCGCCCAGCGAGCAGATTTGGCCGGATGACCAAGCCCTGCTCCAACGCGGACTCGACTTCTACCGCGACCTCCGCACTCGACTGGGGCAACCCGATCTCGACTGGTTTACTCTGACCGAATTGCTAAAGCAGGATTCCGCGCCCGGCAGCTTTGCACTTGCTGGCGAAGGGCAGGCGCTTTGGGGAGCAGTGCGGGCAGCGCACCACGGTTTTCAATTAGGCATGGAACTGACACGGCTTCCCGCACTGTTGGGCCATGAAACGGGCTATGATGATTTCCTCAGCAACGACCAACTCGATGTGAATGTTCCGGAAGAATTTCTAGACGCCGAGCTTTCGGCAGGTTACGTCACCACACTCGCACCACCACCACCCGCCAACAGCGATGAGGTGTTGGCCTGGACCGGAGGCACCTTTTACGCCCGCGAGACGCCGGAGAGCAAATCCTATGTGCAAGCAGGCGATCATGTGGAAATTGGCGACACACTGGGGCTGCTGGAGGTGATGAAAATGTTCAATCCCATCCGTGCTGAATTCGCCGGAACCATCCGCACACTCTGTGTGAAGGGCAACGCCGGAGTGATTGTCACACGGGGCCAGCAGCTTTTTGAGATCACTCCGGACACCCCACCCTCTGCCGAATCGGAGGAACAGCGCACTCAACGCCAGCACGAGGCCACCCTGCGACTGTTGGCAGCATAATCAGAAAGTGTGTTGGTAGGTCATGCTGCCTCCGTCCCAAATGCCGAGGAAGTTGCTGGGCGAAAAGCCGTCAACGTCCCATGTCGAGATGAGCCGCAACGCGCCCTGATCGTCCACTTGCCCCACCTGCCAACTCACGCGCAGTTTGATCTCAACTTTCTTGTCAAGCTTGTCCGTTGCGGCGGCGGGAACGCTGGCGACCCTTTTGACAACATCGGCGGCATAGAGTCCATACTCCCAAGACGTGGTCGGGGAATTCGTCTGCCGCAGTTCGCTGTAAAGCTGGAGCGACTTCAGCGAAAAATCTTCGCTGTCGTGCCCGTCCACGAGGTCACGGAATTCATTGCGAAACCAATCCCAGCGCAACCCGAAGGTGCCATGCCAGTCCGGATTGAACGGCTGGAGTCCGTAGAAGTTCAGCGATTCATAACGCAGGCGTTGGCGACGATTGTCGGCCCGGACGGTGGTGTTTGGAGCTTTCCGCAACTTGCGAACGTCAAAGCTCTTGACGGTCACACCAAGCAACTGCTCCGGAGATCGCTGCCAGTCCAGTACCAGCACGGTTTCCACGGAGGACGATTTGAAGGTCAGTTGTTCGGCTGGAAAACGCTGGGTGAACGGGCGTACCTCCGTGCGCTCCCCCCGCAGTCGCCACTTTTCCCAACGCACAGAACCTTCCCAGACATCCTCCACCGGATGGGCGTCGTAGGTGGAATTGTCGTAGAAGTTCTTCTCGTTGTAGTAGAGATCGTGCAGGACGTGGCGGTAGCGCAGAAAATCCCACGGTTGGCGCCCCAGCGTGATCCCCAGTCCCTCATCGACATGGCGCTTGTCGTACTCCGGCATTCCGACAAAAGCAACCCCAAGCCACACTTGCGGACGCCACTCGACCTCAACGAGATAGTTGAGCGGTTTAATTTCGTAAAACTCCTCCTGTTCCAACTCGAAACCAACGCTCCACGATTCTGAAAGTGGATGCCGCAATTTCACCTCCAGCAGCAGGTAGAGCAGGTCCAGCCCGAGGCTGCCGCCTCCGGAACGCCAGCCGTTGTCGGCTTCGTACCAAAGATCGTCCTCGCGTTTGCTGAAACTGTAAGCTTGGAGGTCGAGGAAGTTTTCCGGATTGAGGTAGGATTTCGAAATCTGACGCGCTCCGTCAAACGCGTAGGCCGGAAGCCCACCGAACACTAGGCCGAACGCTGCAAGCAGCACGGCACGGGCTATGCTTCTCCCGCAGGAATCACAGGATTGTTGCCCTACGGTGTCTCGACTTGCCATGAATGATCCCGGTCGAGGGTTGCTAGTCTGGTCTGATCATACGAAGCGTATGCAAATCCTCAAGCCATCTCAACTGCTCGTACTGCTGGAACAACCCTCTGAACGGCTCCGGAGGTGGGCGACCTACCAGCTTCTTGAACACTGTCAGGACCACGCTGACGAGTTTGCGGGCACACTGTTAAAATCGGAACTAGAGGACGTTCGCGAGGCGGGGGTTTACCTGATTGGCCGTCAGCGGCTGGAACGCTTTACCTTTCCACTGCTCGGTTGGTTCAGCCGCAGTGCAGGAGAATTGCGCCGTGCCTGCGCCACGGCACTGACCAGCCTTTGCCCACCAAATTTCCCTAATCTCCTCAAGCACTGGTTGGAGCAGTTGCTTGACGATGATGAACTTCAGCTTCCAGACCTCCAGTGCGCGGTGAACAACCTGCTGCTGCTGGAAGATTCCGGAGGCTGGGAGACGCTGGAGCAGCACCTCGCCACACTCCACGATCAGCACCTCAAGGCGCTCTGCCTCTTCGGGACACTGTGCAAGCAGGTGGAATCAGACTCACAGGTTTACCAACTCACGGAGCATTATGCCCACTTCCGCAGTCACACCAGCGATCCCCAGTTTATTCAGCACCTCGCCGAAATTTTCGGAGGTCGGCCCACCTTGGAGTTATTGCGCTTGCAGCTAGAGGCAGGTGAGACCTTCCGGACCGTCACACAGATCGTCGCCCAAACCGTCGGACATGCGCTGGACGTAGAAACCGAAACTCTGCTGCAACAGGCGGACAAGCTTCTCAAAACACCGGACTATTCCGGACTGCTCCATCAACTTCTACACATCCTGAAACAGTTGGCGCCCGCAACGTCCACCACGCTGGAGCAGGGGCTGCTGGAGGGCTTCCGGGATCACATCACCTCCAACTGGGACGACGCCATCATCCGCGTTCAGAATCAGGAATTGCTGCTGCTGCTCGGAATTCCCCTCATCGCACTGGTGCGGCACCGTGCCCTGCAAATCGCGGCATCCCCCACCACGCAGCTTCCAGAATTGCAGCGCTTGCTCCGTGCGCCCTTGCTGGATTCAGAGCTGCTGAGGGAACTGGCCGAACACCTACTGAAGCGAACGCCACTCACTGCCGAGCAAAAGGCCACGCTGGCCGCAGCCCGTCCGCACACCCCGCTGACCCCGCAGGAGGCCGTGCTGGCGCTGCTCTCCGGAACCGCGGACCCACGCACCTGCTCCTTCCCGACGCTGCTTCCAAAACCGTGGCAGCTTGGGGTGCCGGAGCTTTCCCGACAACTCGCCGAGTGCTACCTTCAGCATTTTGAAACCCTTGTCGCTGAAGCTCGACACGATCACCTCGATTACGCGCTCCAACTCTTCACACGCCATCCCGCTCCGGAGTTGGTCGAATTGCTGATCACGCATTTTCATTTTCTCATCAACCAACATTACCACACCTGTTTCGATTTCATCGAACGCAACCCGGACCCGCGTTTCATCGCACCGCTCACCCTCCACCACCGCGAGGGCGAAGCCGCCGTTGGACAGTTGTTGTTTCTGCTCTGCACCGCACACGGAGAACCGCTCCCGGAAGGTATCAACGCAGAATCTGCCCAGCACGGCGTTGGCAACACCCTCAGCGTCCGCATTCCCTGCGGGCGCTGCCACACCGCCTACCACTACGGGCTGTCTCTGCTCTACTACAATCCGGACGCCATCGAGCAGCGTCAACCCTTCAGTGACGATGACCTCTGGACGCCGGACACGCTGATGTGCAAAAACTGCGGAACCTCGCTGCGCTTTCAGATGGACGCTGGCTTCCGCTCCGGACTCTACTTGGAAATGCTGACCGCCCACCTGCTGCGGATCAGCGAGGACGAAGCCCAGCGGCTCGCAAACATCCGCCCCCTGCGCTTTCCAAAATTTCTGGGGCGCTCCATGCACCCCGGAAAATTCCTGCTGCGCGTCACGCAGGAACTCGAAACCGAAACCCGCACACCCGAAGAGCGCGCAGAGCTCTTGATTGAATTGGGACGGTTGCGGCTGGAGCTTGGGGAAAACGACGCTGCGGAGAAGGCTTTGCAGCAAAGCATAAAGTTGGGAGGCAAATCACCGGACGCGCTCTTCCACCTCGGAGTCATCGCCTTTCAGCGTAAGAACCTCTTTGAGGCGCGGCTGCACTTCTCACAACTGGTGCAGACCACCCAGCCAGAGGATTTCGTACTCAAGGAAGAAAACCTCCACCAACTCGCCTCCCACTACCTCGACATGCTGGACCGCCGCGAGGTGCGGCGTTCCGGATTCAAGATCATGCGCTGAGCCGGGTGTCTGGTTAAGCGGTCACAGGCGACGGAGGAACTTGGGGTGGGGTTTCTTTGCGAGCTTCCAAACGGCGGAGGACTTCGGCAACCACCCGTTCCACCAGCGCATTTTCTTTGCCGTCAGCCTGTTTCTCCAGTGCCTCAAGCGTGACTTCCTTCGCTTTGGAAATGGTCGTGCGGGCGATCCCAAAATGCAAAGCCGATGGCGGCCACCATGATCACCGTGAAAATCCCCGTGATGATCTTCAAAAACGATAGCTGTTCTGCAAAGCGTTGGTTCACCTGCTCAAAACGCTGATTCGTGGATTCCATGAACATCTGGAGCGTGGTCTCGATGCGCACCATCCGCTCCCGGTCCGCTTGCGTGAAGCCAAACTTGCTGCGCCTGA
>CAJWCD010000049.1:0-22777 GCA_913020725.1 uncultured Pseudomonadota bacterium | reverse complement strand
CCGCGCCGCTGGTTTCGTACTACAGCAACAAAGGCAATCTCGTTTCCATCGACGGCATGCAATCTCCGGAGGAGGTGTACACCTCGCTCCGCAACACTTTACCGAATTGAGCAGAGGCTTCCCGACGGAAGGTGCCATGATCACACATTCCACCACCTACGACGTGCTCGTGATCGGCGGAGGCCACGCCGGTTGTGAGGCCGCGCTTGCGTCCGCCCGCATGGGGTGCCGCACCTTGCTGGTCACGATGTCTCGCGACACCATCGCGCAGATGTCGTGCAACCCGGCCATCGGTGGCATTGGCAAGGGCCATCTCGTCAAGGAAATCGATGCGCTCGGTGGAGAAATGGGCAAGATTGCCGATGCCACCGGAATCCAGTTCCGCGTCCTCAACGCCTCGCGGGGACCGGCGACTCGCGGCTCGCGCTGCCAGTCCGAGATGTATGCGTACAAGGCGGAGTTGCGCAAGGTGCTGGAAGGCCAACCCAATCTTGAAATTGCCGAGGGTTTGGTGGAAGAGTTGTTGTTCCGGAACCAGCGCAGCGCGGGCATCCGTACCCAAACTGACGAATTCCTGAGCGAAACGGTGATCGTCACCACCGGAACCTTCCTCAACGGCCTCATCCACCGGGGTGAGCAGCGCGAGGCAGCCGGACGGGTGGGCGAGCCTCCAGCGCAACAGCTTTCGCTTGCGCTCGCAGGACATGACCTTGCGCTTGGACGCATGAAAACCGGAACTCCCGCCCGCATTGACAAACGCACCATCGACTGGAGCCGACTCGAGGTGCAGTCCGGAGACGAGCCGCCCCGGCGTTTTTCGTTCTGGGACACGGAAATCCGCCAACCGCAGGTCTGCTGCCACATTGCCCACACGAATTCACGCACCCACCGCGTCATTCAGGACAACCTCGGACGTTCGGCGCTCTACGGCGGGCGCATCTCCGGAATCGGCCCGCGCTACTGCCCGTCCATTGAGGACAAGATCGTCAAGTTCGCCGACAAGCAGCGGCATCAGGTGTTTCTGGAACCGACCGGACTCGCGGACGACAACTTCATGATTTACCCGAATGGACTTTCCACCAGCTTGCCCACCGAGGTGCAGTTGGAATTCCTCCGCACCATCGAGGGGCTGGAGCAGGTGGAAATCCTCAAGCCGGGCTATGCGATTGAGTACGACTATGTGGACCCGATCCAACTGCGGGTGACGCTGGAACTGAAGTCGGTTCCGGGACTCTTTCTCGCCGGGCAGATCAACGGCACCACCGGCTACGAGGAAGCTGCCGCACAGGGTTTGATTGCCGGAATCAACGCCGCCTTGCAGGTGCAAAAGCGTGAGCCGTTCATCCTGCGGCGCGACGAAGCCTACCTCGGCGTTTTGGTGGACGACCTTGTCACCAAGGGTGTGAGTGAACCCTACCGCATGTTCACCTCCCGTGCCGAACACCGCCTGCACCTCCGGGAGGACAACGCGGACCTGCGGCTTTGCGAACACGGCAAAACGCTGGGGCTGCTTACGGATGACTGCTGGCAAAAGTTTCAGGAAAAACGGCGGCAGGTCCATGCGCTTTCCGGGGTGCTTCAGTCAGAAAAACTGGTTCCCAATGCAGAAACCCAAGCTGAGTTGGAGTCACTGGGGGAACCACCACTCAAGCATCCAGTTTCCGCCGCCGAACTGCTCAAACGCCCCAAGCTCACACTGGCTCGGCTCCGGACCACCCAAATGCTTGGCCAGCGTGTGGCGTGGGAGTTGTATGCTCCAGAGGCCACGCAACAGGTCGAAATCAGCATCAAGTATGCGGGCTACCTCGTTCGGCAGACGCAGGAACTCAAGCACCACCGTGAATTGGACCGTCTTGCGATTCCGGAGGATTTCTCGCCCAAAGGGATTTCTGGATTGTCACGGGAAGTGATCGAGAAGCTGGAAAATATCCGGCCCGCCACACTCGGACAGGCGAGCCGCATGGACGGCATCACTCCTGCCGCCATCACCATTCTGCGGATTTACCTCAAGGCACATCAGCAAGACGGGCGGGTTTCAAATCCGCCCCAACCAGTACAGGCGGTCTCTTGAGCCTGCACAAATCTGACGAGTCCGAAAGACATGAACTCAAGCAACTCCTTGGGTGGGGTGGCCAGCATCCACGCAGCAACCCTCGCCGTTGGTATGGCGGGACTGTTCGGGAAATTTCTGGAGCATTCGCCCGTGCTGATCACACAAGGCCGCTCAACGATTGCCGCACTGGCACTTGCGGTCGTGCTGAGCCTTCAGCGCAAACGTCCGCGGCTTTCCGGATGCCAGTGGTTTTGGCTGGCGGTGACGGGCGGGATTCTTGCTGCCCACTGGGTGACATTTTTTCACGCGATTCAGGTTTCGACGGTGGCCATTGGCCTGCTTTCCTTTTCGAGCTATCCGCTCTTCACAACGCTGATCGAGCCGTGGGTGTTCCGGGAACGGCTACGGCCCATTCACCTCGGTTTTGCACTGGCGGTGATGGTCGGAATTGCACTGATCGCCACTTCGGAATCCGGCAATTCTGCAAATCCGGACGCCCCCGATGTGCTGCTCGGCGTGGGTTGGGGGCTGGTTTCCGGATTCACCTTGGCCGTGCTGACGATCCTCAATCGGCTGCATGTGCAAACGCATTCCCCGCTCCTGATCAGCTGCACCCAAAACGGATTCGCCGCGCTGGCTCTGCTGCCGTTTTCCGCAGGGTTGAACTGGCACTTGGACGGGCGCGACTGGAGCCTCTTGCTGGCCCTTGGTCTGATTTGCACGGCGGGAGGCTACGCTCTGTTCCTTCACGGACTCCAGCGGGTGCGGGCGCAACTCGCCAGCCTCATTCTCGCAGGCATGGAGTCCGTGTACGCAATCCTCTTTGCCATGCTGCTGCTCAGTGAAATCCCGTCTCTCCAGACCGTGCTGGGTGGCATCTTCATCATCGGGACCACGGTCGTTGCCAGCTTTCAATCCTCCGAACCTACCACCCCAACCGTCAACTCCGGATGAATTCCGACGACTTTGAAAAACCAAATCCAGCAGATTTTCCGGTCTCTCATGAGAGGCCGCTCCGTGTGCGCAAACGCCCTCCGGAACCGCCACCTGAAGAGGAAACTCCGCAGCACCAGCGGCGAGAGCGCCCAAACCGAGATCGGTTTGACCGTCAGCGTGGCCGCGATGGAAACGATCAACGAGAGCGTCGTTTTGAGCGAGGCCGCCGGGACGAAGGCAACCGGACAGGGCGCAGGTTCGACCGTGACGGGGATTCTCACCAAGAACGCCCCCCGCAGCGTCGCCGTTTTCTCGAGGATGGGCCCGTGGATTCGGAAAGACCGGAGCGTCGGTTCCGGGAGGAACGCCCCCGCCGCGAGGACAGGCCGCGCACCTCAAAAATCTCTCGCGCTCCACTGCCCAAGGAATGGCACCGTCCGGGCAAATCTATGCCCCCGGAAAGGAAGGGCAAGCGTCGGGCGGCCTCGCAGCAGAGCATCAAGGAGCGGTTGCGTGGTAAGGATGCCGAGTGGCTGATGACCGCGCTGAAAACCCCGAAGCCCGAAAAGGCGATCCGCGACTGGACCCACGGTTTCCACACCTACCCCGGACGCTTTCATCCCAACCTGCCACGCACCCTGCTGCGCTCCATCTCATCGCGGTCACATCCGGTAGTGATGGACCCGTTCATGGGCGGAGGCACCGTGTTGCTGGAAGGACTGTTGCGGGGGCACCGCGTGATCGGCAACGACCTCAATCCGGTTGCTCAACTTGTGGCGCAGGAACGCTGCCGCTGGCTCAGCGAATCCAACGCCGAGCGCGTTTGGGGGGCGCTGGAGGCCGTCCGGGAGCGTGCAGAGACACGTGGCCGGGAGGAAGGCCCAATCCGCCGACCGTACATTGATTGGCTCAAACTCCAGCACCCGCCGCACCTCTTTGTGGAGATGTTGCACTGGATTGACGCGATTGATCAACTGCCCTCCACTCCGGAGCGTGACACTCTGCGGGCGGTGTTCTCCAGCCTCATCGTCAAGTTCTCCACCTTCAAGGCAGACACTTCGCTGGAGCGTGTCATGCCAAAGTATCCTCGTGGCGCGGTGGCACGCTGGATGACCGCAAAGACGCAGGAGTTGCTTGACCAGCAGATGCGCATGGAGTTCAAGCTCGCCAAAGTTCCACAACCCACATTGCTCAACGAGGACGCACGAACGCTCCCCTCGGTGGCAGCAGGTTCGGTCCACTGCATCATCACCAATCCGCCGTACCCGGGGACTTACGACTACTTTGAGCATCACCTGCTGCGCATGAAGTGGCTGCAAATGCCAACCTCGGAGATGAAACAAGGAGAGTTAGGCGCAAAGCGCAACTTCACGCCCAAGCAGTGGAAGCAGGCGTTCCGGGAGTCCATGCTGGCGCTGCGCCGCAGCATGGTCCAGTACGGCCACTGCTACCTTGTGCTGGGTGACTGGCTCGATCACGACGAGCGTATCAACGGCATCGAGTTCGTGCGACAGTACGCCCCCAGCGTGGGCTGGGAGGTCGGCAGTGCGGTTTCGCTGAAGTACCCGCTGCGTGACGAAGAGTTGATCGAGTTGTACGGTGAGGCCGGACGCTGGGAACACCTGATCCAGCTTCAGAATCCCTACCGCCCGGAGCCGGAACCCCGAATGGCCCCCGAAGATAATGCAGATAATGCAGATAATGCAGATAATGCAGATAATGCAGATTCGGAAGCGGAGGAGAACGAGGGGTGAGTGTCTTTGAAGCCTTGGTGTTGGGTATCGTGCAGGGCTTCACGGAATTCCTGCCGATCAGCAGCACCGCCCACCTGCGGATCGTGCCGCACTGGCTGGGTTGGAGCGACCCCGGCGCCGAATTCTCCGCCGTCATTCAACTGGGGACTCTGCTTTCGGTGCTGCTTTACTTCCGGGAGGATGTCGTCCGTCTCACACTCGCGGCGTTCCGGAGCCTTGCCGCCCGTAAGCTGTTTGAGACGCAGGATTCCCGACTCGCGTGGAGCATCGCAGTCGGCACGCTTCCGGTCGTGATCCTCGGCCTCGGTTTCAAGGATTGGATCAAGACCGAAGCCCGGCAGCTTTGGGTGATCGGCGTGGCCTTGATCGGACTCGCCATCCTGCTCTGGCTGGCCGAACGCTACTCCCGTCGTCGCGGCAATCTCGACACGCTCGGTTTCTGGTCGGTTCAAGTGATCGGCCTCTGCCAAGCCCTCGCGCTGATTCCGGGCTGCTCGCGTTCCGGTTCCACAATCATGGGCGGCTTGCTGGTTGGACTCGACCGCGCCGAGGCTGCCCGCTTCTCCTTCCTGCTCGGGCTCCCGGCGATTCTCGGCAGCGGCCTCTTTGAGCTGTGGGAACTCTCGCACTCCGGATTTGGAAACCACGGCACGCTCCCCTTGTTGCTCGGCATCGGCAGCGCCTTTGTGTGCGGCTGGGTTGCCATCGAATTCCTGTTACGCTTCCTGCGCACACATGGTACCTTGGTCTTCGTCCTCTACCGCCTCCTGCTCGGCTCCGTGATCTTGGCGACCTTGCCCTAAACATTCCACGGGCTTGCCAATGAACCGCATATAGATTATCATCATTTGATGTGTGTTTATAGTTAAAGCTACTGGTTCTAGGACACATTTGGACTGGGATACAAACATCCAATTCATTGATATTCAACAATATTTATTAGATTTTATCGCTAGGTCATAGTGTTCGATTTTTAATGGATTTTACTATAGTGTGACCTTTGCAAACAATACCTACATGAGAACTACCTTAAACATTGATGATGAACTGCTGACTCAGGCCCAACAAATCACAGGAATGGCGGAAAAAACAGCCCTTGTCCGAGAGGGGCTGGCGCCCTGATTGAACGGGAGAGTGCCCGCAGACTGGCACGTTTGGGGGGAGCGAGCCTCAATTACAAACAACCCCTCGTCGGCAATCCTGATCGACATGGTTCTAGTTGACACGTCCGTCTGGATTGATCACCTTCGAGTTGGCCATCCAAACTTGGTGTCATTGCTCAATCGCAATGAGGTTGTGATCCATCCCTTTGTAATTGGTGAACTGGCATGTGGGAATCTCAAGAACCGAATCGAAGTGTTGTCCATGCTTCAGGATTTACCCAAGGTTTCCTCTGCTACCGATGCCGAAGTCTTGTGCTGCATTGAGCAACACCAGTTGATGGGTCGGGGAATCGGGCACATTGACGCACATCTGATGGCCGCTACAGCATTAACCTCGCCAACTCGCCTCTGGACCCAAGACAAACGCTTGCGTACCGCTGCTGCTTCCCTGAAGCTGGCTTACGAAACCGACAACAATTAAAGCCGTGCCTCGGCAAACCCTGCTTGCCAAAGGGTGACCAAACGTGAAAACCCTAGAGTACTTGTTTGAGAGGAACCGAGCGTGGGCCGCTGCGGTCAAGGAGGAGGATCCCGGATTTTTTTCCATGCTGTCCCAGCAGCAAGCACCGGAGTACCTCTGGATTGGCTGTTCCGACAGCCGAGTTCCCGCGAATCAGATCGTCAGCCTGCCTCCAGGGCAAGTTTTTGTTCACCGCAATATTGCCAATCTGGTGGTCCACACCGACCTGAACTGCCTGTCGGTCATCCAGTATGCTGTCGAGATTCTGAAGGTGAAGCACATCATCGTCTGCGGACACTATGGGTGCGGGGGCATCAAGGCCGCAATGGAGAATCAGGATCACGGTCTGATCGACAACTGGCTCCGGCACATCAAAGACGTGATCCGGTTCAACACCACCAAACTCGCCGGACTCGATCAAGAGCAGAAGTCCGACCTGCTCTGCGAACTCAACGTGATCGAGCAGGTTAAGAACGTCTGCAACACCACAATTGTGCAAAACACTTGGAAGGCCGGAGTTGAACTATCTGTGAACGGATGGATTTACAACATCAACAATGGAATCCTGAAAGACCTCGGCACCTGCATCACCTCAACGCAGCAGTTGGAGGCGCAGCATGAGAAGATTTGAGCGTTTCCCAATGCGCCTAGCCCTTCTGCTTAGCCTTTTCATCATTGCCGCCTCGCCACTCCACGCCGCACCTCGCGAGCGGCAGACGGTGGAACAGGCCGTGGTGCGCCTCACGAACTACCAGCAGAGTCCGAACTGGAACGCCCCGTGGCGCATGAAGCCTCCGCAGCCTAGCACAGGCACAGGCTTCCTTGTGGAACCGGGGTTAATCCTCACCAGTGCGCATGTGGTCAGTGATTCCCGGATGTTGTTGGTTCACAAACCTTCAGTTCCCGAACCCTTCATCGCTAAAGTCATGGCAGTTGCTCATGACTCCGACCTCGCACTGCTTCAGGTGGAAGATCCCTCGTTTTACGAAGGATTGACACCGCTGCCCTTCGGAGGACTCCCAGTGCTTCAGAGTCGTGTTCAAGCCTACGGGTATCCGCTCGGCGGAGAGGAATTGTCGCACACCGCAGGGGTGGTGTCGCGTATCGAATTCGGCACCTATGTCCATCCGGGAGTGGACTCACACCTGCTCATTCAGACAGACACCGCGATCAATCCCGGCAACAGCGGAGGCCCGGTGGTCCAAGAGGGTAAGGTCGTCGGGGTCGCGTTTCAGTCCAACCTCAAGCTCAACGATGTCGGTTACTTCATTCCGGTGCCGCTCATCCAACGGTTTTTGCGCGACCTTGAGGACGGCTCCTACGACGGTGTTCCAGAAATCGGCATCCAAACTAGCACCCTGCTCAACCGCAACGAGCGAGCCTTCCTTGGTCTCCCGGAAGGAGCGGGTGGCGTCCATGTGGACCGCATCCTCTCACGCTCTTCGGCAGCGGGCGTCTTGCAGGCAGACGATGTTTTGCTGGAAATCGAGGGCTTGCCCATCGACCTCGCGGGTATGGTGCATCATCAAGCGCTGCTCGTTGATTTCTACATTGTCGCCGAAGGTCGGCAGGTGGGAGAGACACTGAGCTTTGTGATTTGGCGTGACCACCAGCGCCAAACCGTTGCTCTCACACTCAAGCCCCCGCCGTTTGGACACGAGGTGCGCAACAGCTATGACCGACTTCCGGAGTACCTGATTCACGGTGGACTGGTCTTTGTTGCGCTCACCCGCAACTACCTGCAAGCGCAGGAGCAGTTGCATCCCGTGCTTGCCTACGAACACTGGTACCGAGAAATCGAGCAGCCCAACACGCGCCGCAAGCAGCGGGTCGTGCTGGCTCGGGTGCTGCCTGCTTCGAGCAATTCCGGCTACACGGAGTTACGCAACTTCGTCCTCGATCAATTCAACAACACCCCCGTGCAGTCGCTGGCTCACCTCGACTCGCTGCTGCGTTCGCTTCCATCCGAAACCGAACATCTCGTCTTCACCAGCCACTGGAATCCAGTGCCCGTAATACTGAACCGACACGAGATTGCATCAGAACACGATGCAATTCTCCGGACCTATGGCATCACCGAAACCAAGCGGCTACATCGGAAAACTGGCTTATGAACACTTTTCGGAAGCGACCGCTTGCTTCCATCTTTTTGATTTCTGGACTTCTACTGATGGGTTTCGCGGCAACAACGGTTTCCGCCACCGAGGTGCAGCACGCCGTCTTCCTGCGCGTGTATCAACAGCCCTACGACTGGCAGATGCCGTGGAACCGCAAGCCCGTTCGTCGGCAAACCGGACTCGCACTGGTCACACCGAATCAGCGGTTGCTGACCACCGCAGAACTCGTTGCCGAACACACATTGGTCGAGGTCTATCGTCCGGGAGATCGCTACCCGTCCAAAGCCACCGTACTACGCACCGACGATGCCCTCAACCTTGCGCTGCTGGAGGTTGAGGACAACGCCTTCTGGTCCGGACTCGAGTTTCCGGGTTGGGGCAAGGCTCAGAAGGGAGAAGTGCAGGTAGCCACTGCCAAGGCTCCGGACCGGTGGGAGCAGCAGGCGGGGATGCTGGATGAATTGAAGGTGGGCTATCGCCTGCGCACCGAAACGTGGATTCCGGTGCTGCAAGTTCAGGACGTGAAGGATTCTGGGCCTGCCGGTGCGCCCGTCTTGCAAGAGGGTCGTGTGATCGGTCTCGCCTTGAAGCAGACTGATGAAACGTGGAGCGTTCTTCATGCCACGCACTTGCAGCAGTTTCTGGAGCATCCACCCAGCAATCCCAACTCGGCCCTCACGCACCGGGGTTTTTTGTGGACTCGCGTCCCCCAACCCAGTGTGACCAACCACGCGGGGATTCCCGCTGCTACAGTGGGCATCTGGATCACCCGAATTTTGCCGTTTGGCACGGGGTCGCAGGTGCTGCGTCCGGGTGATTTGCTCACGCAGCTTGGAGCATGGACACTCAACGCCGACGGACAGATCAAACATCCGGTTTGGGGTTCCGTCCTCTTCGATGCCCTCTTTCTGGAGGAACTGACGCTGGGCACTGCGATTGAGCTTCGCATCTGGCGAAACGGGCGTGAGCAAACTGTCACCGCAACCGTCCGCCCTTTTGAGCCAAATCAGGCGTTGGTGCCAAGCGAACCTGCTGGTGCCGCGCCGCATTACCTCGTCCAAGGCGGGCTGCTTTTTCAGGAACTTTCCCTCAACTACCTGCGCTCGTGGGGGAGCGAATGGAGCAAACGGGCCCCCCTGCGCCTGCGACTCTACAAGGCACTCGAACACGCCGCTTTGGAAACCCCCTCCCAGCGCGTTGTGCTGCTCACGCATGTGCTTCCGGATGCGATCAATCTTGGCTATCAAGACCTTTCGCATGAGGTGGTTGAGCAAATCAACGGCCTCGACGTTTCCGGACTGGAGGCCGTTCATAAAGCATTTCAGCAACCACAGGGCAAGTATCATGTCATCCGGTTACGCCCCGGAGCCGACCGTCGGCGACTCATCCTACCTGCCCGCGCTCTCGAATCTGCCAACCGACGCATTCAGGAAACCTTCCGGATTCCACAGCTTCAACGCCTCGGTTCATGACCATCGCTTTACCTCGCGCTTCCGCAACTTCTGGAGTCACGGAATACCTGAGACTTGTCGGGCAAACCGTCACCGCCGCAGTGCTGCGCCGCATCCCGCAAACTTCCGACACGGACTACCTCTATCCACTAATGCGGGACTACCCCTCACGGGGCGGGAAGGGCTTTCGTCCGGCACTGCTGCTGCTCGGCTGCGAACTCTTCGACGGAAATCCAGAGGACGGATTGACTGCGGCGGTTGCGCTGGAATTGTTCCACCAGTTCGCGCTCGTCCACGATGACATCGAGGACAGCTCGCACACTCGACGGGGGCAACCCGCACTGCACCGCATCCACGGAATTCCGCTTGCGCTCAACGCGGGGGACGCGATGCACGGCCTCGTCCACGTGACCCTGCTTGATAATCACGAAACCCTTGGACCAAAACTCGCCCTGCAAGTGCATCGGCACCTCTCCGCCGTGATGAACCGCACCTTCGAGGGGCAGGCGCTCGACATCGGTTGGGTCGCGCAAAACCGCTTTCCGACCCGCGAGGAGTACCACGCAATGATCGTGCGCAAGACGGGGTGGTATTCCGGACGCGGGCCGTGCCAGTGCGGTGCCTTGATCGCGGGAGCGTCCGCATCGGAATTGGAAGTGATCGGGAGTTTCGGGGGGGCGTTGGGGATGGGCTTTCAGATTCGGGACGACCTGCTCAACCTCACAGCGGACAGCGAACATCAGTCGCCCAGCGCCGGGGCAGGCGGCTATGGCAAGGAACGCGGCGGGGATTTTGCGGAGGGCAAGCGCACCCTCATCGTCATCGAAATGTTGGAACGGCTTTCCTCGTCAGACACGGAGCGCGTCCGCAACACCCTGCTCGCCGAACCGGAGCAGACTCGTCCGGAAGACATCGCGTGGTGCATCGAAAAAGCAGAGGGTTCCGGGGCACTGGATGCGGTGCGGCAAATCTGCCGAGAACATGCCGAAACCGCCCGCTGTGCCCTAGAAACCCTCCCGGACGTTCCCGCCCGTAAGCAACTCGCCGAACTGACCGACTACCTCGCCCTCGACCGTCAATCTTGAGCGCCACCCAGTCCAGCCAACTGTCCCAAGGTGATGGGTTTGAGGGGCGGACGCCCCCGGTAACAACCCACCTCGTGGGGGGATTTTCCTTGAGCCTTGGCGACAATCTCCGCGACCGTCAACCCGCACATTCGACCTTGGCATGGCCCCATTCCGCAACGCGTGAAGGCTTTCATTTGGCTGAGGTCCACCGCACCCCACGACACCGCTTGCCGAATCTGCCCCGCCGTGACTTCCTCGCAACGGCACACCAAGGTCGAATCGTCCGGGGGATTCAGGGTCTCCGGGCTGGGCGGATAGAGGTGTTCCAAGAAGGGGCGCACGGCTTGATGGTGCCGAATTTCCTTGCGGAAGGAATGAGCAGCCGCATCGCGCTGTGCGCTGGAAATGGATCCTAACTGGTAGGCCGTTTCCAGCGCGGCGAGGTGTCCGGAGGCTTCGGCGGTCAAGGCTCCGGCAACAAGACTTCCATCGCCAGCCACCGCCACACTTTCCACGCTGGTGTTGCCCCATTCGTCGAGCAGAGGATGCCAGTAACGTTGCAATTCGTACCAGCGATGCTCGCAACCGAGTTGCCGGGTGAGTTGTGTATTCGGAACCACGCCTTCGTGGAGCAGTAGCGTTTCCGCTGTTAGCATTTGGGGCTGCCCGCGCTGGGTGAAGCACACGGCTTCGAGCTTACTTGTGCCCTCGGCACGGAGGCCACAAATCCCGGAATGCACAGGAATCCCGGCTTGTCGCACCTGCCACTTGAGGCGCAGTCCTTTGAGCAAATACTCGCTGGCCTGCAAGGCTCGCGGGAGGTGCGGCAAGGCTCGGAGGTAAGCGATGAAGGTTGTGGTTTCCAGCACCGCCAGAATTTCAACGTCCGCCGCCGCAAGCCGGGAGGCGGTCAGCCACAGCAAAGGGCCGCTTCCTGCAAGCACCACGCGTCCGGAAGGCACGACCCCGGAGGATTTGAGCAGCACATCCGCCGCCGCCGCGCCCATCACTCCGGGCAGCGTCCAGCCGGGAATCGGCACGGGACGCTCCAGCGCCCCGGTCGCCACCAGCAGTCGCTTGGCCTTGACTTCATGGACCTCCCCGTCCCGCAGGAAATGCACCGTTCGATCCGGCTCCACTTGCCACACCGAAGCCCCGGAAAGGTGGGCCACTCCGGACTGCTGGAAGGCACTTTCGAGCGTTTGCCCGTGCTGATAATCAGGGCCGAGCAGGGCGTAGGCTTGCGGGCGTAGGCGTTGGGTGGTGCGGATCGAGCGGTAAATCTGCCCACCGGCCTCAGGTTGCTCATCCAGCAGCAGCACTGAGAGTCCGTGCTCAGCGGTTTCCATCGCTCCGGCCAGTCCTGCTGGCCCCGCACCGATGACCACCAAATCATAAGTTTTGCTCATGATGGTTCCCCCATGCTCGACGGCTGGCGGTGGATGCGCATTTCGTCTTGGACGGCGATCAGGCAACTTTGCTGGTTGGGTTGCCCGTCAATTTCCAGCAGGCACTCGAAGCACACACCCATCCAGCAGTAGGGCGCGCGGGCCGTCCCGCTGACCGGAGCACTGCGCAAGTAATCCACACCTGCGGCCAGCAGCGCCGCTGCCACGCTTTCGCCTTCATGCGCCAGAATTGGCTGCTCCTCGAACCAGAGCGTCACCGCCTTGCCCTGCGGGGGCCAGCGTCGTTTAAGCATCAAACCTCCGGGGATGGAACTGCTCGAAACCGTCCGGGGCAACGCCCTCCACAATCCATTCCGAAAGCCGCTGCGCATGGAGCGGGGCGAGAGTGATACCGCTGTGGGACGTGACCACGAAGGCTCCCGGACACGACTCGGACTCGACATAGACGGGCTTGGTATCTGGAGTGAGGATGCGCAGTGCCCCCCAGCAGCGCACCAGTTGCAGTCTTGCGAGTTCCGGGAACACTTGAACGGCGTGGCCCGCCAAACGGCGCATCTCCTCCAGCGTGGTTCCGGTGTCAAAGCCGACCTCCTCGTGGGATGCCCCGAACAGGAAGGAACCTTCCTGCGTTTGCCGGATGGTGACAAACGGTTGCTCCAAGAGAGGATGTGTGCGTTCGGTGACGAGAATCTGTCCACGCTGAGGCCGAATCGGAATCTCCAACCCGACCTGCCGCGCCAAGGGTTTGATCCCCAAGCCGCAGGCCAGCACCACTTTTTGTGCAGAAAAATGTTTCGTGGACGTCCGCACCTCAAAGCTGCCTTTCTGGAAGGAAACCGACTTCACGGGCTGTTCCGGATGATGGACAACTCCGATTTTCTGGTTGGCGGCCAGCAGCGCAGTCAGCAGCGCCAGCGAATTCAGGTGGCCATCGTGCGGAGAGAACGAGGCTCCAGAAACGGCCTCACCCAAACGCAGTTTGGGAATTCGTTCCTGCATGGCCTGACGGTCCAGCATTTCGCAGTCGCAGGTTCCGGTCGCGGACTCGCGGCGCATCTGAACGATTGACGCTTCCCGTGCTTTCCATGCTTTCTCGCCCAAGCAGACCTCAAAACCGCCGGGTCGCAGATAATCCGTCGATATTCCGGTTTGCTCCCGCAAGTGCGTTGCAAATTCGGGCCACGCCTGTGCGGCTTCCAGGCTCCACTCGGCATAGCGCGGCATCCCCAGCCCCTTGCCCTGCACCCACGCCAGTCCGAAGTTCCCCCGCGAGGCGTTGGGTGCGCTGCCCCCCTGATCCAGCAACGCCACCCGTACCCCTCGTTCGGCCACGCCATAGGCCACGGACGCACCAATGATGCCTCCACCGATCACAAGAATGTCTGTGATGCCCATGGTGCTGTCGTTCGTTGATCGGTATTGGTCGCTCTGTTGTGTCAGAATGCCCTCCTGTCATTTCGGACTGCGCGTCGCGAGGGTTCGGGAAGCATTTGTATCCGGCAATTCTGGGTGCTTGGAACGAAAAGAACAAGTTGGGAGGCTGTGGTAATTTCAACGGAACCACCATCAACTTTTTTCTCTTGACTCTGTAATCTGCTGGTATTCTATTGCTTGTGCCAATTGGCAGACCAAACATTTTCCAAAATGGAAGAGGGTAGAACGTGAGCAGCAACAACAAACAACTCACTGGTGCTTCGGCACTGGTGTGGATGCTTCAGGCGTATAGCGTGAAGCATATCTTCGGGTTGTGCGGCGACACCTCCTTACCCTTCTATGATGCGCTCCACGGTCTGGACCACGGCATGGAGCATATCCTGACCCGCGACGAACGTTCGGCGGGCTACATGGCCGATGCCTACGCCCGTGTGACCGGAAAGGTGGGCGTGTGCGAGGGGCCAAGCGGCGGCGGGGCCACTCACATTCTGCCGGGCTTGGTGGAGGCCAGCGAATCCTCGATTCCAATCCTTGGTATCACCACGGACATTTCCACCGCCGGGCGTGGACACTACACCCTCACCGAACTGGACCAACAGGGACTGTTCCGGCCCCTGACGAAGTGGAACGCGGTGATTGAACGTGCCGCTTATCTGCCCGCCCAAGTCCGGGCGGCCTTTCGTGCCATGACCACCGGACGGCCTGGCGCGGCGCATCTTGGACTACCCTTCGACGTGCAGAAAGAAGCCGTTCCGGAAACCGAAATTTGGGCGCAGCCAGAGTTCGGCAGCTATCCCGCCCTGCCGACGGCTCCCGACCCGGTGGCGGCGGACGCGCTGCTGGACGCGCTGCTTTCCGCCCGTTCCTCAGTGATTGTTTGCGGCGGTGGCGTGGTGATCGCCGGAGGCGAAGCCGCGCTGGCAGAATTTGCGGAAACGCTGAACTTGCCCGTGGCGACCACTATCAGCGGACAGGGCAGCCTGCCGGAAACGCATCCGCACTGTGTCGGCGTGGTCGGTTCCAACGGTGGCATCCCCGCGACCCGCACAGTCATTGACGAAGCTGACTTGGTGCTGTTCCTCGGTTGCCGGGCCGGGTCCGTGACCACCGAACGCTGGCGCTCCCCGAAAGCGGGAACCCGAATTCTGCACATGGATTCCGACCCGATGGTGATTTCCGCGAACTACCCGACCGAAGTGGGGCTGGTGTGCGATGCTCGCTTGGGACTGGACGCCCTCAACGCCGCCCTCCGGAAACGCGGAGTTGCGGATACCAATTTTCAAGGAAAGCAACGCGCCCAAGCGGCGAAGTGTGAAAAAGCGAAGTTTTTCGCAGAGCTTTCCAACTCATCCGAGACTCCGATTCGTCCGGAACGCCTGATTGCCGATTTGCAGAAAGTGCTGCCGGAAGAGGCCGTGATCGTCGCCGATCCCGGAACTCCGTGTCCGTATGTTTCCGCATATTACGAATTACCCAAGGCGGGACGGCACTTCATTTCCAACCGAGCGCACGGGGCTTTGGGCTACAGCTTGTCCGCCACCGTGGGTGCGGCGTATGGTCGTCCAAATTCAAAAATTGTGGGCATCATGGGCGACGGCTCGTTTGGATTCACCGCTGGAGAATTGGAAACGATTGTGCGATGCAACGTCCCGGTCACGTTGATTGTCTGCTCGAACTCGACCTTTGGCTGGATCAAGGCCGGTCAAAAAGCCGGATTTGGTGAGCGTTACTTTTCGGTGGACTTCAGCCGCACCCGACATGCCGCGGTTGCCGAAGCCTTTGGGGTGCAGGGCTTCCGGGTGGAAGACCCCGCCGAATTGCAAACGACGCTGGCTAAGGCGGTGGCGGTGGACGGACCCACGCTGGTGGATGTGATCTGTCAGCCGCTCAACGAAGCCCGCGCCCCCGTCAGCGAGTGGGTCGCCTGATGCGTTCCGAAAATGCGACCCGCCCCAAAGTTGGGCGGATTGACCGGATGACAATCTCCATCATCGAACGCCTCGAAGCCACAGGCGAACGCATTGTACGGGTGATCACCAACCGTGGTGAGCGCGCAGCAGATTGCTATGTGCTGTGCCTCGGCAGTTGGAGTCCCTTGCTGGTCCGCAACTTGGGAGTGCGGTTGCACGTCTATCCGGTCAAGGGGTATTCCATCACGATTCCCGTAGAGGAGGGGCACACCTCTCCCGCAGTGGGTGGCATTGACGAAGAACGCAAACTCGCGTATTCGCCCTTGGGGGATCAAGTGCGACTGACGACGGTTGCGGAGTTCACGGGATACGACACCCAACACTCTCCGCAGGATTTCGAGTACCTGCTCCAGTCTGCACGCGATTTGCTCCCCAACGCCGGTAATTACGCCAACGCCGAGTACTGGGTGGGGTTGCGTCCCATGACCCCGGACAGCCTGCCCGTTCTCGGCACGGCCCGTCACCACAACCTCTACTTCAACACCGGGCACGGACACATGGGCTGGACGATGGTCTGCAGCACGGCAAGCCTCACTGCCGACCTTGTGGCGGGGCGCACTCCGGAACTGCCCGTGGACCACTTGCGACTTCGTTAGCATGGAATCGAAGGTGGCAGAAAATAAGCCCGGAGTAGGCAACACGAGCAGACGTGGGGGCGGGGTGGAGCATTTGCACGAGCACCTTCAAAACATGGCTGTTGACTACACACTCAAACCCGGAGAGCGGCTCAACGAGCGCAGTTTAGCCAAGCAGTTTGGAGTCAGTCGCCCCCACTCCGGGAGGCGTTGAGCCGACTCGCCGCCGAAGGGTTTTTCGATTTTGAACCCGGACGCGGTTTCTTCTGCCGCCCCCTTGAGCCGAAGCAGGTGATGGACCTCTACGGTTTACGCGCTGCTTTGGAGCGCGAGGCGGTCAGCCTTGCGGTGGATCACGCCATGGACTCGGCGCTGGACGAGCTTGAGGATTTTTTGCAATAAACCGGCTCCGCCTACGATGACCGCGACAGCAAGGAGTTGCTGAAGATTGACGAGTATTTTCACGAAAAGCTGCCCGAACTGGCCGACAACCGGGAGATTCTGCGTACCCTGAAGAATGTCAACGCCCGCATCCGCTTTGTGCGCTGGATTGACATGGACAACCGACGCTCCACCACGCAAAACGAACATCGGCAAATCCTTCAGGCCATCCGGAAGCGGGACAAGGAAGTCGCGCTGGCCCGAATCAGCGACCACATCCGGATGCGCTTCGAGCAGATCAATGCTAACCTGAAAGAAGGCTTATCCCGAATTTATTGGGGAGAGGCAACATGACCCAAGCTCAATCCGCTTTACTTGCACCCAGGTGGCGGTGTCCACGCCGAAAGGCTTCCGCGACGTGTCCGGGCTGGTAGGCGACAAAGCCTCGGATACGAGATACCTTGAGAATTGTTAAGTTATCCCCTATAAGTAAGTCTTGAGTTTCGCTGCTTCACCCTTGTTTGCTCCACTCCCTTTCACTTACAATCCATGTTCAAACCTCTGTTGCTGGCTGCGGCGGCACTGACGCTAGGCGGCCTTCTGCTCTTCTCGTTCAACCAATCTGACACGATCACTGCCGAACGCTCCGGAATCCCGATTGCTAAAAAGCTCGACACCAACCAACTGACCCGCATTGAAATTGTTGATGCTGCGGGCGACCTTGTCCTGATTCACAGCGCAGCGGGCTGGATCGAAGAGCAAAGCAGCTATCCGGCACAGGTGGAAGCCATCTCCGAGTTGCTGCTCACCCTGACCACCACCGTGGTTGGCGACCGCGTGACCGACAATCCCGAACGCCACGAGCGCTTTCAGGTGCTGACACCCCCGCAAACTCTGGCAGAACGGGACTCCGAACAACATGCCACGGCACTGCGGCTGCTGAACGACTCCGGCACCCCGTTGCTTGCGCTGTTGGCCGGAAAAAGCCGTGAGCAGGGAGAGGGGCAGTACATCCGTTTTGAGGACTCTTCCGAAGTTTATTTGGTGCCAGAACTGCTCTCGCTCTCCGCAGACCAAGCCGAATGGTTGGAGACGGAACTGCTGAATCTTGAGGAAGACCTCTTCCAGAACGTGCGGATCACGCAATCCAGCGGGAATCTCCTCCATTTCCATCGTGCCGACGCAAAAAGCAAGTGGCAAATGGAAGGGGCCGAACAGCCACTCAAGCAGAGCAAGGTCAGCACAGTGCTGCATCGCCTCAAGCGTCTGTCGTTTGAGCAATTGCTGGAGGACGACAATACCGAAACCCAGCATTCCCTGAACCAGATCACAAAAATTGAGGCGAGCCTTGCCGACCAACGCAAGCTGCTCATTGAGCTTGGGGAAACGGAAATGCCGGACGGGGAACATGCCTTTCGCCTCAGCGTCACGCTGGCCGGTGGCGACAATGCGACCTTGCAGAATTCCGTCCGCAAGCTGCACGAGCGCATCAACGGACGTGTGTTCTCCATGCGCACTTGGCAAGCGCGGGATTTGCTGTACAAACGCAGCGACTTTTACGAGTCCGAATGAGTTCGCATGACCATCCACCTCACCGACGGTCACACCGAACTCAGTTTTCAGTACATGCAGGTGGAGGGGAATTCCGAAACCCTGCTCCAGTTTTTGCTGAGGCGGTTCCGGTACCTTGACGAGTCGGAGTGGCGACAGAGCATCCGGCAACAGCGTTTATGGGTGGACAACCGCCTCGGACGCCCCAGCCAGCGGCTTCGCAACCACCAGCGCATCACCTACCTGCGCCCGGATTTTCTGGAACCGGAGGTGGACGAAAACTTCGAGGTGGTTTACGAGGATGACGCGCTGATCGCCTTCAACAAATCCGGGAACCTGCCGACGAGTCCTTCCGGAAAGTACTTCAAGCACACACTGGTCAATCTTGCAAAACAGCGCCTAGGCCGCGAAACCCTGCTCACGCTGCACCGCCTTGACCGAGAAACCAGCGGAGTGGTGGCGTTTGCCAAGCACAAAGCGGCGGCGCAAAAAGTGGCCGAGCATTTTCGCAACCGCCAGGTTCACAAAACCTATCAGGCTATTTTGTCAAAACATCTACCGGAACCGGTCACGGTTGACCAGCCCATCGGTCCGGCGTTGGACAGTGTCATCCGCATCAAACAGGCTGTCACTCCGCAGGGTAAACCGTCCCAAACGCATTTTCAGCCCCTTGACGAAATCGGAGATTCACAACTCGTGGAGGTGCGCCCACTCACAGGACGAACCCACCAAATCCGGGTTCACGCAGCGTACTTGGGTTCCCCCATTCTCGGCGACAAGCTTTACGGGCTTGCGGATGAGGGTTTTCTGCGCTGGCTGGAGGAGGGCGAGGCTTGCCTCCCGGCACTGGGGTGCGTGGTTTGCAGGCAACTGCTGCACGCCTCGGAAATCCGCTTTCCGCACCCAGACACCGGAGAGGAAATTATGATCCGCGCCGACAACACCCGTTTGCTCCGTGATTTTTCGGAAGGCACAAAGGTATGAAAACCGTAAAGCGTTTAGGTGTGAGGCAGTAGTAGTAATCCTTAACCGCACCCAGTAACCGACCACCAGTAACCCACATGACCACTGCACAAGAAACCGCCGAGATTTGGCGGAAATCCTCCCTCGTTGACGAGGACACCAAAGCCGAAATCGATCGACTGCTCGCCAACGAGAACGCCTCGGAGCTTGAAGACTGCTTCGGTCAACCCCTCGCATTTGGAACCGGGGGCTTGCGCGGTCTGCTTGGCGTGGGCACCAACCGCATGAACCTCTACACCGTGCAACTCACGACCGAAGGCTGGGCGCGGCATCTGGAAGCACATCCGGAGGATTCCCGCTCCGGCGTGGTGATTGGCTATGACTCCCGCCGCTTTTCACGAGAGTTTGCCGAAGCCGCCGCCGAAGTGTTTGCCGGACATGGGATTCCAACGTGGGTTTTCCGGGAAGTTGCCCCCACACCTTTGGTGTCTTTTGAGCTGCTGCGCCGCAAGGCCCGCGCCGGACTGGTCATCACCGCCAGTCACAACCCTGCGGAATACAACGGTTACAAAATCTACGGCTCCAATGGCGGGCAGGTGATCCCTCCGGAGGACGGCGAAATCGTCAACGAGGTCAGTCGCATTCAACGCCTCGATGAAATTCAGCGTCTGCCTTATGCGGAGGGAAAAACCAAAGGCTTGATTCAAGATTTGGGGAACGAACCGGATGCCGATTACTTGGACACACTCGATGCCCTCGCCCTTGGCAGTGTGGCCGAGAACCGGAATCTGGGAGTCGTGTACACGCCGTTCCACGGCACCGGAGGTCGTTGCGTTCCAACACTTTTGGAACGCCGGGGTTTTGCCGTGCAGGTGGTCACAGAGCAGATTGAACCCGATGGCGAATTTCCCACGCTGACCACTCCAAATCCGGAGGAAGAGCAGGCTTTTGAGCTTGCCCGAAAAACTGCCAATTCCGGACACGATTTGATTCTCTCGAACGACCCCGATGCCGACCGCCTTGGTGTGATGGTCCGGAATGGAGACGAGTGGGTGTGGCTGAACGGCAACCAGATTGGGGCGTTGCTGCTCGACTTCATGCTCTCCCGCATGCAGCAATCCGGAACACTTCCAGAGAACGGGGTTTATGTTGCGAGCTTCGTCAGTTCGCCGCTGGGCAAGCGTATTGCCCAAGCGTATGGCCTGCAAACCCGTGACGTGCTGACTGGGTTCAAGTGGATTCGGGATGCCGCCGAGCAATGTGCCACACAAGGGCAGCAGTTCATTTTTGGCATGGAGGAAAGTCACGGTTTCCTGATGGGCCTGCACTGCGGGGACAAAGACGGCGTCTGGGCGGCAATGGCCTTCGCCGAGTTGTGTGCGACTCTAAAAGCCAAAAATTCCAGCCCGCTGCAGCAACTGGAGAATTTGCAGCAACAACACGGACGGCAGCTTGACCGACTCGTCAGCATCTCGCTCCCTGGACCGGAAGGCCGGGCGAGGATTCAGCAGCAATTGCAGAAATTGCGCAAGGAGCCTCCGCGCAGTTTGGGCGGATTGGTGGTGGAATCCCTGACCGACCTCTCCAACAACACATGCCTTGACCTGCAAACCAACACAACACAGGCCGGTCCGGGCTTGCCGTCCTCGAATGTCTTGTTTTTGCAACTGGAGCAAGATGGTCGGATCATCGTCCGGCCTTCCGGGACGGAACCCAAGATCAAGTATTACTTCAACCTACGGGGAGACGACGCACCCGCGCTCAACGCGCTTTATGAACGGCTCGTGCAGGACATCGTGCCATGAGAACTCGTAGCTGCTGGCTGCTGGCTGGCTGGCTGGCTTTTGCCCCCATCCTGCTTGCACAAAGCACAGTGCAGGAGGTGGTGTCGCTCACGGTTCCTGTAGAGCGCAAGAACGTTGCGCTGGCCAAGGCGAAAGCGCTACAGCTTGCAGATCGACAGGCGCTGAAGCAAGTCACTCGGCGCTTGCTTGGTGCGGAAGCATACCAACTCACGCAAGCACTGCTGGAACGCGAACTTTTCGGAAGTCCCGGGCAATTCGTCGAATCAAAACGGGTCATTCACGAGTTTCGCAACGAAACGCTCACAGAGTACTCCATCACTCTAGAGCAGCACTTCTACCGAGTGCGGTTGCTGAACGCCCTCGAAAAACTGGGGCTGAATCCGGCATCTAGATGGGCGCGGCCCATCTCCGTGGAATTGCGGGTCTCCCCGGACCTCCAGCGCAGCGAACATCGCACGTTGCTCCGGAAACTCACCGATCGGCTCAATGCGTTTCGGGTGGTGGTCACCCGTGTGAAATCAACAGCATCCACCACCCCAACCACCGAGCCAATCCACCAACTCCAGTTTGTCAGGAAAACCACCCTTGCCCCCTCGGATGAGTCCGCAGCGACGCCAGCAGTCTTTTCCCTCACTTTGTTAGACCCGGAGGGCGGAGTGCTGCTGAAACAACAACTTTCCGCAGGTCATCAACTTCTTCCAAATGAAGTTGAACGACTGCTCGACAAATTGATTTTGGCGTGGCCAAGGTTTCACCAAAAGCTCAGCGCAGCCGTTCGTTCCAACGCACAACTCACCCTCATATTCAACGGACGCTCCAACCCTGTGTACGAACGCACCGTCACTCAACGCCTTTCCGCTGTGGGGGTGGATGTCCGGAAGCTCAACCTCTATGCGCTTTCCGCCGACACAACCACGTTCGAGTTAACCACCGACGTGGCCCTTCCGAAGCTCTACAACGGCATCCGCAAAACCTTGAAAGCGGGCCACACAACTCCGGCTTCCACCGAGGCGTCCTTCCAACTCATCGATTTCGCCAAGCCTTCCGGACCTCCCACCCGTGAGGTTGAGTTTTTTCGACCCACGGTCGAGATGAATTTGTGGCTCAAGGACTTGGAGGATGAGTTTCTGCCCACCCGTTCCCTGCCTCAAACAGACACCACTGCTGTGGTTTTCTCGCTGCCGACAGGGCAATGGACGCATGACCTGATCCGTTCCCGCAGCAATATGCGCATTTTCAAACTGTCGCCTCCGGGGGCTGGGGTGAAGGTGCGCCTCAAGTGGCGTGTGTTGGGCGCGACCAAACTGTTGCCTCAGCTTGTGCTGGCCAATGCCGAAGGAGCCGTTTTGAAGAAGTACCGACTGCGCCGCCGCAAGGAATTTTCGCTTCCCCTCAAGTTTGGAACACACGCCTTTTATCTGCTCAAAATTTCGGATGAGTTGGGGGAATTGGCAGGACAGGATGGGGGGTTCCAGTTCTTCAACTACGAGGTCGGGGTGTTTGTTGAACCGGAAGGTTCCGGGTGACGCCAGCAATTCTAATTATGACAAATTGAGGTAGTCCCCTCTGAAGTGTTGGTGCCCGTCTCAGCAAGATTCGCCCTGTAAAGTGTTGGGATTTCGCGAATAAACGACGTTTTCCGGTGCGTTTACCCCGGTTTACAGTTATTTTTCCAGATTTTCAGAGGA
>CAJWCD010000048.1:0-22816 GCA_913020725.1 uncultured Pseudomonadota bacterium | reverse complement strand
AGTATATCATCTTGATATAATTGATGAAAGACTTTTTTCGGCCAAGCACTAATTAAGAAGTCTCACTTTTACTGGCACTCCTCACACCCTTGGCCCGGCGCAGCTCTTCCCCCAGCCGCAACCGCTTTGCGCCATCAAGGTAGCGCAGCCCCTCCTCATAGGTGTGGGGAATGACCATCGGCACCGGTTGCGGCTGTCCGAAATCATCAAGCGCGGAGAAGGTGAAGTAGCAAATATTGGTGGTCTGGGTGCGACCCGTTTGGGGGTGGATGACTTCCGTGGTGACTTCAATGACGAGGTGCAGACCATCGGTGTGGATGACGAATCCAGTGAAGGAGAGGATGGCACCAATCTCGACAGGCTGGAAGAAATACATGTGGTCCATGCACACAAATTGCGGAGGGCAGCGACAGTGCAGGTAGGTGATGTTCCACGCCAACTCAAAGGCCTGCCGCATGAGGTAACCGCCAAAAATTTTGTTGTGGATGTTGCGCGATTGCGGGTGCATCAGCAGTGTCGCCTGCCGTTGGGTTTCGTGCATCGGAACCCCGGTGATTTGCTGATGCTTTGTGCGCAGAAAAAGCCGGTGCAGCCGGACGCTCTCTTCAGCGGTGGGCGTATGCTTGAGGTAGTTGTTTTGTGCCATCGCCCGCCGTTGCTGCTGGCGCTGCTCTCCTTCCTGAAAACGTCGGTGCTCCTCGTCCGTTTGTGGCACGAGCGGGTTGACTGCGGCGGATGTTTCTCCCTGTCGCGCCACCATGATGAAGTACGCCCGCGCCACAGCTTGCCACCCGCCATTGCCGTCTTCGGAAGCGACTTGCAGTCCAACCTCCATCGAACTACGTCCCGTCCAGTTCACAGAAGCCCGCACCCGCAGGTCACGGTCGCTGCGCAACTCGTCCAGCAGGTCAATGCGGTCGCAAGCTGCCGTGACAATGGTGAGTCCGCGCTCCCAGCCCTGTGCATGGTTGTAGGCCGTTCGGCCAGCACTGAGGTCGAAATCCTCCAGCAGTTTGCCAAGTCGCAGCCCTCCAAAGAAATTGAGGTAACGCTCCCGGAGTTCGGCATCCGTCCGGAAGGGCAGGATTTCCTCAAAACTCGAAACGGAGGGAGGCCGTTCGCTCAAGGGTTGCTTCGCCCCGTCCGGAGCCGGGGTTGGCCGGGGAAGACGCGCCTGCTCGGCAGGGTCGGGGTGTGACGATTTGTTCATTGCGCTCCCCCGAACGCAGGGTAGATTTCTTGGGGAGGATTCCAGTCGGCAGCGCAGCGCAGACCAATCCGGAAGGAACGGGTCCACGGTGCAAAGGCATAGCGGCGGGCTGGGCGCAAACCTTCCGGCGCTCCGGCTCCGTCCAGTCCGTCCCACGCACCGCCACGCGCCACGCGCAGGGGATAGTCTGCGCGCTCAGGAGCATCCGGCCCCGTCGGGTTGTCCGGAAGGCCGAGGTGGGAGAAGTAGTCTGGCGCGTAGTAGTCCGCCACCCATTCGAGAACATTGCCGTGCAGGTCGTGCAATGCAAAGGCGTTGGGGAGTTTTTGCCCGACGAGTTGAGCGGACCAACGGCCTGCGTCACGAGTGTTTTCGGCAAACCAAGCGTACTGGCCGAGCAACACGGAATCGCCCCCAAAAGCGTCAGGTCCGGGGCTTCCGGAACGGGCAGCGTACTCCCACTCGACCTCCGTGGGCAGGCGGTAGCCTCGGAATTTGCAGTACGCCTGCGCGTTTTTCCAGTCAACATACACCGCAGGCTGGTCAAAAGCGGTCGTGTCAAAACCTCCGGTTCCGCGTTCGCACAAGTCACAGCGGGCGTATTCGGCATTTGTCACCTCATGCTGCCCCAGCAGAAATGGACGGACCTCGACCCGATGATCCGGAGTTTCGTCCGCACGTCCCGTGCTGCTGCCCATGATGAACTCCCCACCAGCAATCAGGCGCATGCCTTCCGGAATGACCGGCTCTGGAGAGAGCCGGACTTCAGCTTGTGGAGGCTCGACCAGCGCCAGTTGCTGAGGTTCGGCAAAACTCTCGCCCACGAATTCTGCTGCCAACGGATCCTCAATTTCCTCTTCCAGCGGTTCGTCAATGCCCTCAGCGACAAACCCAAAATTCTGAGCAGGTTCCACAGTGGCTTCAGGCGCAGTGTCAACGGCTTCAGCAAACGGAGCGGCTTCGGTGGTTTCCGCAGGTTCGAGAGCCACCACTGGGGTTTCGAACGGCTTGGTTTCCACTCTTGCAACCGGAGCTTCGAGTAGAGTTTGCCAAAGGACCGATTCGGTCGCCAACTCGTAAAGTTGGAGCGAGATTTTCAGAACCCCCTCCTCCTGATGATGCGTTCCCGTGATCATCCAGTCGGCCTCGGCTTGACCGGCGAGGTCTTCCACCAACTGCTGGCTGCTGCGTCCGGGAAAGGCGCTGTTCCACTCAGCCCGCAACTGCTCCAGTTTTATGAACGGAACCGCCTGCTGGCCCAAGCGTTCTTCAAGCATTTGCGCGAGTCTTTGCTCCAGAATCGTGGACAGTGGATTCCGTTCCCGATGCAGACGTTCCACGAGATCAACCACCGCCACCCGTGGGGCGAGCCGCAGAGGATCCTTCGCGAGTTCGCTGATTTCCTCCGCTGCGCTCGTCAACGCCTCCGCCACCGTCGGGTGGTTCGTGTAGAGCGAAAGCGCCCGCCCTTCCGGAACTCCAAAACCCAGCCCCAGCAGCAGACAAAGCTGAAGGCGTAATGTCCTCATCAGAAAATGAAGCAAACGGTGCATCGAGGCATTCGACTGGAGGTCAAAAGCAGTTCTCTTGAAATTTTCGCAAGTTTCATGATAGTCTCACTTTTGCAGTGATCTGCTTCAGATTGACTCAAATTGAACCCAACGGCAAGAGTTAGCAGAACTCCCCCTCTGGGCGAATTCCAAACCACACCATGCCCGTGAACCCTGAGAACCCGATCCAAGCCGCAGAAATCGTGCTACCATGTGCGGAATTGAACCCGACTCTTGAGTTTTTCACGGAGAGACTTGGCTTCCGGGTCAACACTATCTTTCCAGCGGACGCCCCGGCAGTGGCAGTGATCAGCGGGTATGGTGTGCGTCTCCGGCTGGAACGCGGGGGTTCCGGCACTCCCGGAATCTTGCGCCTGCTCTGCAAAAATCCTGCTGAGTTTGCAGACGGTGCCTCCGAACTGACCGCCCCCAACGGCGCCCGCATCGAACTCGTCGCTGCAAACCCACCGCTGGTGCTGCCTCCGGAACAGCAGTCGTTCGTGTGCAACCGGATCAGCGACGATTCGCAATGGCAGGTGGGCCGTGCGGGGATGCAGTACCGCGACCTCATTCCGGATCGCCAAGGCGGGCGCTTCATTGCTTCGCACATCCGCATTCCCAATGGTGGCCCTGTCCCGGATTACACTCATTTCCACAAGATCCGCTTTCAGATGATCTACTGCTACAAGGGCTGGGTGCGCTTGGTGTACGAAGATCAAGGGTCGCCCTTCGTGATGCAGGCGGGGGACTGCGTGCTACAACCTCCGCAAATCCGGCACCGTGTGCTGGAAAGCTCCCCCGGACTGGAGGTCATCGAAATCGGTTGTCCTGCCGAACACGAAACCTGGGCCGATCCCGAACTTGACTTACCAACTCCGGAAGTGCAGTCCCAGCGGGATTTCGGAGGTCAGCGTTTCGTGTTACATCAAGTGGCCCAAGCGGAATGGCATCCGTGGCGTATCGAGGGCTTTGAGTTCCGGGACACCGGGATCGGTGCCGCGACAAATGGACTTGCCGGAGTACAGGTGGTTCGCCCCGTGGAAAACACCACTCCACAAATTTGTAGCCACAGCGGGGAGTTTTGCTTCCTGTTCACGCTGTCGGGTGGAATCACGCTCACCGTCGCAGGACGCGGTGCCCATAGGCTCGAAGCCGGAGCTTCCTGTGTGATTCCGGCGCAGTCTCGTCACGCCCTCACGGGCGGCACGGACGACTTGGAATTGCTGGAAGTGACGCTGCCCGCCGTGCTTGCAACACAGCACCATGTGGTGCCGATGGCAGTTCTGCAAAATTCTGACGATCAACTTGGACAATAGACTTGCACATCAGTTTCACCTCGTTGAGGAAGCCTTCCCCGTTTCGGGGATGGGAGTCGAGGGCTCTTGAGACGGCCTTGAGGTGGTGGGAGTAACACTTTTGCTGAAGCGGAGAGGCTTCGTCATAAATGGAGAGGCCGTCGCTGACGAGAACACTGAGAAAGTCCTTTCCGATGATTTGTTGCAGTTGCTCCCGGTGCGGTGGGCAACGATGCAGTAGAGGGTCAGTTGCGGGTTGGTGAAGTCCCAGAGGGTGTGTCCGGGAGCCCCCACATACCAGCTTGTCTCGTCGCTGTAGAGCACTTCGCAATGGCGAACTTCTTCCTGCAAAGCCTTGTGTTCGGGGGCCGGCTTGGTGGCTAGGCGATGGGTCGCCTCCACCAGCCCTCCCGGAGTCAGGAAAAGCCCGAAGAGTTCCTTCAGGAGATCGCAACTCCTGCGCTTGGAAAGATGCCAGCGGTGCTGAAGCTGAGCGGTCATTGAAAGGGCGTTGGGACCGAGATGCACTCCTGCTGCCCCGACCGCTGTGGAGACTTGAAGGGGATGGGTGGAGCGGACTTCCCCGCAGCAGGCACAACGACCCCGGAAAGTGGTCAGCCCGATCACCCGCAATTTATAGTCAAAGCTACTGGTTCTAGGACACATTTGAGAAAAATAAATTTTTCAAATAATTTCAGTATATTACGCTCTGCGTAACATCAGTAATGAAGAAACGGCAGTGTGTGGCGACGCACCCGTATTTATAGGACGCGGCTCCCCGAAAACTCCAGCACAGCAAATTCTCCGAAGCCGGGCTCTCTGTTTGTCGAACCCACGCTTGCTGACATCGCACTTGCGGCTTGCGGATGCGGATGCCATGGTGAATTTTTGATTTTCTCCGATCCCTCATGTCTTGGAAGAACTACCACTCCCACACCTATCGCTGCAAACACGCCAAGGGCGACGCGGTGCAGTTTGCGCGGGCGGCACGAGTGGGGGGGGCGTCGGTTTACGGGATGTCCGACCACGCAGCACTTCCGGATAACCGCTGGGACAGTGTGCGCATGGCCCACGATGAGTTGGATGATTATGTTGCCGCCGTGCGTCACGCGCAGGTCGAGGTGCCGGAAATCACGGTTCTGCTCGGCATGGAGTGCGAGGATGTCCCGGAGTTTCGCCGGTACTACGAAGAGGAACTGCTCGGACGCCGCTGCTTTGACTACCTGATTGGCGCGGGACACTACACCCCGCTGAATGGCGAGTGGTTGAACTCGTTTTCAGAACTCACCAACGCCCGCGCCCTGCGGGCCTACAGCGACCACCTCGCTGAAATGATGGCCACCGGACTTTACGCTTTCATTGCGCATCCGGATATTTTTGGCATCGCTTGGGAGCGCTGGGACCGCGACGCCGAAACCTGTGCCCACGACATCTTCGCCGCTGCTGCTGACACGAAAACCCCGCTTGAAATCAACGGCAACGGACTCCGCAAGCGTTCGATCCACACCTCGGAGGGTGAGCGCAAACCTTATCCGTGGAAGCCGTTTTGGGAACTGGCGGCGGAATATCCGGTGACGGTCATCTGCAACTCGGACGCACATCGTCCGGAAGACGCGCTGCAAGGGCTGCCGGAACTGCACACGATTGCCGAAGAAAACGGGTTGACGCTGGCCGATTTGTCGTACCTTGAACCTCCGAATCAGACGGTGGCATGATCAAGGGGAGAATTCAGGAGACAGAAATTGGCACGGAGTGAGAGAAAGGCTGCAAAAATCAAGGAGGGGGTGCTGTCACGGTACCCGATCTTGTCATTTCAGGCGGAGCAAAGCGGAGACCCGGAATCCGGGACTCCTGACTCCTGACTTCTCAAGAAAAAAATGGGCGACACCTTCGGACAACTTTTTCGGATCACCACTTGGGGTGAATCGCACGGAGGCGCAGTCGGTGTGGTCATTGATGGCTGCCCCTCCGGACTGGCGCTTGATGAAGCTCTGCTGCAACGGGAATTGGACCGCCGCCGTCCCGGACAAAGCCGCATCGTCACACAGCGCAAGGAACACGACACCGCCCAAATCGTTTCCGGGGTTTTTGAGGGCCGCACCACCGGAACGGCGATTTCCATTCTCGTCTGGAATCAGGACGCCCGCCCGCAAGCCTACGATCACCTCAAGGACTTGTTCCGGCCCAGCCACGCCGATTTCACCTACGAACAGAAATTTGGGTTCCGGGATTGGATGGGGGGCGGTCGCTCCAGTGCCCGCGAGACGATTGGACGAGTGGCGGCAGGTGCGGTGGCCAAGGCGCTGCTGCGGGAATGTTGCGGGGCCGAGGTGTTGGCATGGGTTGAGCAGATTCACGACCTCCGGGCCGAGGTGGACCGTGACACGGTCACGGAAGCCGACATTGAAGCCAACATGGTGCGCTGTCCGGATGCCGCGATGGCGGAAAAGATGCTCGCCCGCATTGACGAAACCCGCAAGCAGGGTGACAGCCTCGGGGGCATTGTGCGGGCGCACGTCCGCAACATGCCTGCCGGACTCGGAGAACCGGTGTTCGACAAGCTCACCGCTGATCTTGCCAAAGCCCTGATGTCGCTGCCCGCCACACGAGGGGTGGAATTCGGCTTGGGCTTCGATGCGGTCCTCATGCGTGGATCGGAACACAACGACGCCTTTGAGACCCGCGACGGGGAAATCCACACTCGCACCAACCGCTCCGGAGGCATCCAAGGGGGTATTTCCAATGGTGAAGATTTGGAGTTGCGCATTGCCTTCAAACCGACGGCGACTATCAATTTTGAGCAGGACACCGTGACCCGCGAGGGCAAGGCGGTCAAACTGCGGGCGAAGGGGCGGCACGATCCCTGTGTGTTGCCAAGGGCAGTGCCGATGGTGGACAACATGATTGCGCTGGTGTTGGCCGATCATTTTTTTCGAAATCAGGCCAAGACTTTGGATCGTCTCAAATCCTGAGCAAATCGGGTCTGTCCTTTGCATGATGAACTTGAAGTGGCTTTAACTGTTGCTTCGACCCAACCCATGACGCTTCCTAAACCAAAACCTGCCGAATCCAGACGACGCATTGACTCTCAGAAATCTTCCAAGTTTTCCAAGAACGGCTTTGACCTTGATGTTCCCACGCTGATAATCAGCGGGGTGGTGCTCTTCGTGGTGTTTTTCGTTCTGCAAGTGGTGTTGATCACCAACTGACGCTCATCCTTTCCGCCGTTGACTCCGGTGGTTTTCACATGAATCCAATCGACTGCTTCAACGGTGATGCCGATGGACTGTGCGCCCTGCACCAGCTCCGGCTTGCGGAACCTGCGGAATCGGAACTCGTCACCGGAGTGAAGCGTGATATTCAGCTGCTGGAGCGCATCCGGGAACGATGTGATTGCGAGATCACCGTTCTCGACATTTCGCTCGACAGCAACCGCGATGCCCTCCAGCAATTGCTGGAGCAAGGCAATCACATCCGCTGGTTTGATCACCATTTTTCTGGAGAAATTCCCGATTCACCCTTGCTCCACGCCACCATCCACACGAGTCCGGAAGTTTGCACCAGTCTTTTGGTGAATCAGGAACTTGCAGGGAAATTCCGGGAATGGGCGCTCACCGCTGCGTTTGGAGACAACCTGTACCGTGCTGCACAACGCCTTGCCGAGCAAGCCGGGCTTGCTGCCGAACAGCAAACCCAACTCCGGGAACTCGGCGAGTTGCTCAATTACAACGGCTATGGCGAGACCGTTGCCGATTTGCACTTTCCGCCGGATCAACTCTTCCGGCACATGCAACCGCACGAATCTCCGTGGAGTTTCATTCACGAATCCGAGGCACTTCCAAAACTCCGTGAAGGGTATCGTGCTGATCAGGCGCAGACGGAAACCTTGCAACCGGAGTCAGAAAGCCTAGGTGGTCGTGTGTTCCGCTTGCCTTGTGAACCGTGGTGTCGGCGGGTGGTGGGCGTGTTCAGCAACCGCATGGCGCGGGAACATCCGGAGTTGGCCCACGCCGTGCTGGTGGACACCGGACACGGCACTTTGGTGGTCAGCGTGCGCGCCCCACTGGAACGCCCGCAAGGTGCGGATGCGCTTTGCCGAAAATTCGACGGAGGCGGGCGGGCGGGCGCCGCTGGAATCAACGCACTTCCGGATGCAGAGGTCGATCGTTTTCTCGCCGTTTTTGCAGCAAGCTATCCGGGATTACGAATCCAGTGATACCGTGCAACTTCCCTCGCTGGAGGTGGCCTTCGCCGTCGAAGTCATCTACGGTGGCCTGCCGATTCCGGAGGGGTTATAAGCAGGGCGATTCGGTCCCGGTGATCACCGCAGACACCGATCCGAATGCCGCCCTCAGCTCTCCTACGCCGACGAAGCCGCCCTCCGGAAAACGCAGGAGACTGAGTTCGCGCTTACCCTCAGCGACGACCCAAGGGAACCGGAGGATGCAAGTCGCGGCCTTAGCGCTTGACATCGCCCCGAATCGTGGGCACCCTGTACAAGGCCGGGGCCGCGCAATCGACGATTTCGAATCGTGTCAGATCCTAGCGGAAGCAGCACTAAGATTTCCTAGATGTGCCGCGTCACCCCGGTCATCCATAAACCCCTTCCCTGAACTTCGGCCAGATGGCCTATATCGTACTGGCGCGCAAGCTTCGCCCCCAACGTTTTTCTGACTTGATTGGTCAGGAGATCAGCACCCGGATTCTCCAAAACGCGATTCGGCAGGACCGTGTGGCCCATGCGTTTTTGTTCACGGGGTCGCGGGGGACGGGCAAGACCAGCGCCGCCCGCATTCTCACCCGCGCCCTCAACTGCCTGACGCCTCAAGACGCCGATCCCTGCGGTAGCTGCGAGAACTGTCGGGAGATCGAAAGCGGCGCAGCTCCGGATGTTTACGAGATTGACGCGGCCTCGAACCGAGGCATTGAGAACATTCGGGAACTGCGCGAGAACGTCAACTATGCTCCGGCCCGCTGTCGCTTCAAGGTCTATATCATTGACGAGGCGCACATGCTCACGCTGGAGTCGTTCAACGCGCTTTTGAAGACGCTGGAGGAGCCACCGCCGCACGTCAAGTTCATCCTTGCCACCACCGATCCGCACAAGGTTCCACAGACGATCCTCTCGCGCTGCCAGCGTTATGATTTCTTGCGCATTCCGGTGCGCACGATGGTGGACTACCTCCGCCAAGTGGTGTCGCAGGAAGGCATCACACTGCCGGAAAGTGCCCTAGAGCTGATTGCACGAAATTCCGTGGGCGGCATGAGAGACGCGCTTACGGCGATTGACCAAGTACTGAGCAGCCTCGGCGAGGAAGCGTCAGATGAGGAAACTGCGCAGTTGCTGGGGGTGCTGGATTCACATTCCCGGATGCGACTGCTGGAGGCGTTGACCGCCAAGGACGCTCCTGCCGCTATGCGGTGTTTTCAGGAACTCCACGATAGCGGACACGATACCCAAACCCTGCTCCAGAACCTGCTGGAATCGGTCAAAACCTGCGCACTCATCCAGACTTTGGGGCCAGACCGGGAGCTCTTTCAGGAGTACTCGAACGACGAGTTGGAGACCTTTGCAGCACTGGGGAAACAGGTGAGTCCGGATGAATTGCAGCAGATGTTTCAAGTACTGCTGGAACTGGAAGAACGCCTCAAACGCAGCACGCACGTCCGCATCTGCTTCGAGATGGCGATTCTGCAACTCACTTCGGTGGTGCCGCTCGTCGGCATTCCAGAGTTGCTGGAGCAATTGCGGGGCTTGCCGACAGGTGAGGTTGCCGCACCACCTTCGCCGCCTTCCGGAAACACCGGAGGTTCTTCGTCTTCCGGAGGGACTGGCCCTGCCCCCCCCTATCACCGCAAGGCCGGACGCATCACCTCGATGCTCAAGCAAGAGGAACGCAAGCCAGCCGAATCCGCACCCGTCAAGCCGCCGGAAACTCCCGGTATGACGAAGATGGAATCTCCAAAACCGGAGCCGCCCAGCATGGCGAAGGCACCACCGTCGTCTGCACCGGAACTCTCTGCGGCTCACCTCAATGGCCATGCTCCGGAACCGGAGGTGGTTGCGGAACTGGCACCAAGTCTGAGCGTTCCCGAAAATCCGGTGGAACTGGCCGGGACGATGGAGCGACAACCGCCTTCCGAACGCTGGGTGCAGTTTGTCCAGTCTTTGCGGCAGCATGCTCCCAAGCTCGCAGGGTTGGTGCGCAACGCGATTCCGGATGAGCTTGGGGGCCAGGAGTTGCGGTTGGGTTTTCGGAATGTCGGTTTTGTGCAAATGCTCACGGCAGAGAACATGAGCGAATTGGCACGTCTGCTGAAAAAATTTCTAGGCCGTGAGGTGGGGGTCCACTGCCTTCAGGAACCGCAGGTTTCTCTGTTCCGGACGGTGCTGGAACAAGAGGAATTTGTCGAGCAGCAGGAACGCGAACGTCGCCGCCAAGCAGCTCGGGAACACCCGCTGATCCAGAACATCCTCGCAACCTTTCCCGGCAGCGAGATCACGGAGATTCGACTGCATTGAGTGCGGGTCTGCCGTTTTGAACTTCCAACCCAAATTGAGAGAACGACATGGATTTCAATGAATTGATGAAGAAAGCCCAGCAAATTTCGCAAAACATGCAGGGCCAGCAGACCGAGCTTGCGAAGGAAACCTTCTCGGTTTCTGTGGGGGGCGAGATGGTGAAGATGACCTTCAACGGCAACCAAGAACTGCTTGCGGTGGAGATTGATCCGGAGGTGGTTGACCCAGAGGATGTGGAGACGTTGCAGGACTTGATCCGCTCGGCGGTCAACGAGGGCATCCGCTTAAGCCGAAAACGGGCGCAGGAATTCATGGGCAAGCAATTCGGGGAGTTCACGGGAAACATGGACCTCGGCAACTTCTTACCTCCCAAATCCTGAGCGACCCTGTGCGCTGGCGGTTGATTGAAGACGCGCCGCAGTCCGGAGTGTTCAACATGGCGGCGGATCAGGTGTTGCTGGAACGCTTCTGTCCCGGAGATTCTCCGATTCTCCGCCTCTACGCTTGGGAGCGCTCCACCCTTTCCATTGGACGCAACGAACGACTTGATTCCGAACTCGCTCCGCAGCGCTGTGCGGAGTTGGGCATTCCCATCGTCCGCCGCAGCACCGGAGGTAAGGCGGTGCTGCACGGCTCGGACTTGACCTATGCGGTCGTGGGCGGAGTGCTGGCCCCGGAATTTGCAGGCGGAGTGCTGGACAACTACCGCTTTCTGGCACAGGGGTTTTTCCGGTTTTTCGAGAAACTGGGACTGCGCCCCGAATTGCAGGCAAACTCCCGAAAATCAACGGAGACCCACGTTTGCTTCGCCGATCCCAGCGCCTACGAGATTTTGGCGGAGGGCCGCAAGCTCATCGGCAGCGCCCAGCGTGTGCGAACCGTCCGGAACAAAGATGACTCCAACGAGCGGGTCTTTCTCCAGCACGGCTCCATTCCACTGGCCGATCCCTCCAAAACGCTCGCCGCGCTTTTTCCCCACACCACCGTGCAAACCCTCCAACAGCAGATGCACTCCCTGGAGCGCCTGGGGGTGCTGGAGCGGCACGATCTTCCGGAATTGCATGCTCTCCTCAAGGACGCCATTGCCGAGAGCATGGGCGTGAGTTTTTGGGCGCAACCGTGGACTCCAGAAGAACGGTTGGCGATCACGGCGGCGCAGCGTCGGTTCCAGTCGTTGGGAGAAACTTCCGGGCACACTTGATGCTTGGTTTGGAAGACGAGAAGAAAATGCAAAAAAACATTTTGGGGGCTTGCGTGTGCCCAATGCCCTTCAGTAGAGTGAATCTATCGGCGGGACCATTCCTGATCCGGATTTCATCAACCTCTTTCGACAGTGCTAGGCAGCGGACTTTGATTCCTGTTGCCTGACAGAGTCACACATGCCAGACCTCAGCCCGTACACCCGGGCGATGGCGCAATGCTTATCCAGCTTGGAGGACACGCCTCCGGAAGAGGTGGGCTGTACCTGCCCAGTTGGGCATCTGCTGGTGAACATGTTGCAGGGGCGGATGCTCGAACACCTCAAGTATCGGGTCGGCCTCTACTACGGCATTGATCCGGAAACGCTGGGCGAAGAGTTCTCCACCGCGCTCATCGAGGTCTTCAACAAGGAGATTTTCGGGGCGTTCCGGCAGAAGGTCGAGGATCAACCTTGGCTGATCTTCTTCCTTGCCCGCCGCATTGTCGAGGTCGAATCCAGCGACAGCCCGGACCCGCAACAGCGTATCAACCGCCTCTACCTCTCCATCTTCTGCAAGCACCTCGAGTACCACAACCTCGAACGCATCATCGCCGCGTTGCAAAGCGATCCGCGCATCCAGAACACCATCGTTAGCTGCGTACAGCAGCATTATGGACACTATCCTTCCAGATTCTCCGCCACAGCTTCCTGAGCCTCGCGGGAACGTGAACGCTGCCCCGTTTTCCAAACTATCAAAACTCCCAGCGCCACCGGCAAGACTCCGGTGAGCAAATAGTAAACGGCGTCAAAGCCAGTGATGAAGTTGATGCGGTTGTCCTGATCCGGGTTGTATTCCAGGGACATGAAAAAATCGAGGATCAGCCACATCAGTGAGACCGCCCAAAAGAGCAGAAGCTTTCCGGACATAGGATTAAGGTGTAGAGGAGGGTTGCGGTTGCACTTGGCTGAGTTCTTCGGGAGTGTTCACGTTCACGAGTTGTCCGGCAAACACGTCAGGAACCTTGGGGGCGTGGATGGGCCAGTGCGGAAACTGGCGCTGGAGCGATTTTCGGCCCTCGTGCCACATTTGCTCCAGTAGCGGGCGCAGGGACGGTTCGTAGATGGCGAGTACCGTTTCGTGCCGTCCGTCCGGGGAAATCGGGACGGTTGCCGGATGCTGGGGACTGCGCTCCCGGCAGAGCCATGCCAACAAGTCGGCTTCCAGCAACACCAAATCGCAACCAACCACCAGCCACGCCACATCTGGATGCTGGGCGAAGAGTCCGAGCAATGCGCCCACCGGGCCGATTCCAGACACTTGATCCGGGCAGTGTGGAATTTCGGAAATGCCTGCGGGTGCGTTGGAGGGTAGGGGGCCAGACAGCACCACCTCCTGAACCTCCGGAAGTGCTTGCAGCAAGCGGACGAGATGGAGCGCATGGGGGCCATGTCCATGATCCAGCCACGCTTTGGGACGCCCCATCCGGATGGAACCGCCACCGACCAGCACAGCGGCCCGCAGTGAAGGAGGTGGCCCGCTGGGCGTCATGCGTTTCCTTCGTGGTCGGTGCTCAAGGATCCTTCGAGTTTCTCAGGTTGATCTCACAAAAAGCTCTATTCTGCCCAACCACTTGGTGTTTGTCAACTGGAAGAACATTTCATGCTTCCAACCTCCTAACATTGTTTTACAACTAACCTCATGTCTGGACTCTCGTGGGGTTCCGTGCCACCATGAAACGCTTGAATGTGGTTCAGAGGAGACACCGATGATGACTTACACCTGCGCTAAGCGCTACTACAACCTGCCGTGCGCCCATCGCCAGCACAACCACCGGGGGGACTGCTCGAAGATTCATGGCTACTCCCGCAGCTTTGAGTTTCACTGCGCGGCCCACGAGTTGGACGAAAACGGGTTTGTCTTTGATTTTGGCAACCTGAAGGATTTGTACGAGCATCTGGAGTACATGTGCGACCACACCCTGCTGATCAACGAAGCAGACCCACACCTCGATCTTTTCCGCCAGATGAATGAATTGGGCCTCTGCAAACTCCGGATCGTGAAAAACTGCGGGGCGGAAGGCATGGCCCGCTATTTTCTGGATTACGCTAATGAGTTGGTGCGCCGGGAATCCAACGGACGCGCCTGGGTTTACCGAGTGACGATGTACGAGAATGACAAGAACTCCGCAACCGTCGAACTTTCCGGAAGGGCCAATGCCTGATTCACATCGCGGCGAAACCACATTGGGTGAACAAAACATGGAGCAGCTCGAACGGGCTTTTGAACTGCTCATTGAGGGACTCGGACTTGATCGCTCCGACTCCCATTTGCAGGACACCCCGCGCCGCGCCGCCGAAGCGTGGGCAAAGGAATTGTGTGCTGGACTGAACGGCCCGCAGTTTCGGCTCACCACCTTTCCCGTTGAATCGGAAGCGGATTCCAGCATGGTGGCGTTGCAGCAGATTCCCGTCAAATCGATCTGCGCCCACCACCTGCTGCCCATCCTTGGCTGGGCCACAGTTGCTTACGTCCCCAATGGGCAGTTGTGCGGACTCTCCAAGCTCTCACGGGTGGTGGATCACTTCGCCCGTCGTCCCCAAGTGCAGGAACGATTGACCAACCAAATCGCCGATTTTCTGCAAACCGGGTTGCACCCCCAAGGAGTGGCGGTGCAGGTCAAGGCCTCCCACATGTGCATGGAACTCCGAGGGGTCAACCACACCGGATTGATGACCACCTCCACCCTGCGCGGTGTGTTTCTGGAGGATACCACGCTGCGGGAAGAATTCATGCAACTCGCCAACAACGGCAAGTAAAGAATCCGGATTTTCAGAAGCTGTAGCCCAGCGAAGCGCTGATAGCGAGGCCGGTTCCGGAGGCGCTTCCGGCGCTGGTGGGATAGCTGGCAAACTGTAAAGTGGAGCGGGCGGAGGCATAAAGTAGGTGTCCTTCGTATTCGAAATAGTGACGACCCTCGGCCCGTAAGCCCCAGCCGAGGCGGTCCATGGACGACACGCTGTTTCCGGAGGTGGAGCGCAAATCCCCAGAACTCAACTCAAATCCGTAGCTGATCAGCAGAGGCCGCTTGAAGGGTTGCGTGAGGTAATCCAGCCCGACCACAGTTTGGGTCAGCGAGGCACCGCTGCTGGAGAACTGCCGATAGTGCAGGGTGTGCCGCAGGGGAGGGAATTTTGGATAGGAGGACTCGGCGGTTCCTTCCAACCCCGTCATCATGCCGCTTTTCACGCCTCCCCCTCCAGAAAAGCGGGAGAAGCCCAAGCCGCCACTTGCACTGTCAAAATTGGCGAGCGGATTAAAGAAAACCAGTGCGCTGCCCAAAGTGAGCATCAGGTACATCATTCGCGACTCCGGAGAATGGGGTGCATCAGCATCGGTTTACAAATTCTGGGCACAACGAAATCCCACTTCTGGCCATGCGAGGTTGGGGCGGCTGTGTCCTCTTTGAAAGCCCACCGCCTCCATCGCGCTGAAGGCCCACGAACTGCCCCGGATGACGCGCTCAAAGGAGGCGGCAACGGGGTTGGAATAGGGGAGGTATTTATCGGCGACGTACTCCCGGACGTTTCCGGCGAGGTGCCGGACGCCTTCGGGCGTCACGTCCCGGTTGCGCGTGAACACGGGCACTGACTGCTTCGCTCCGGATTCCCGCGTCACAGCGAAGTTTGCTGAAAACACGTCTCCTTCCCATGGGTAGCGCCGCCCCTTTGGTCCACGGGCGGTCCGCTCCCACTCCTGTTCGGTGGGCAGGCGTTTCCCCAGTGCTTGGCAGTAGAGCTTGGCATCTTCCCAGCCAATGCCCACCACGGGATAGTCCTTTTGGGATTCCTCAAACATGCCGCCTTTCCACGTCACGGGGCGGCGGTGTTGCTTCTGTTTCACAAACTGGAGGTATTCCGCATTGGAAACCTCCTGTGCGTCGATCAGGAAGGGTTTGAGTCGCAGGGTGCGCTCCGGAGCGGCGTTGCCATAGAGCGGATCACCGCTGCCCATCAGGAACACTCCGCCCGGAATGGCGACCTGCCCTTGTGAACGTTCCGGGGCTAGGCGTTGCTGAATCTTCTTCGTGAACGGATTGAGCAAGTTGGCTGTGTTGTCCAGTGGTGGACTGAACCTGATCAAGTCTGCCCAAACAATCACCCCGCTGAAGATGCTCATCATCTTCAGGGACGCAACATAACTACCGTCCGGACGCGGTGTGATCTGGCCGTAAACAAAGGCGTCCACCCCATACAACTCGCCCAGTCGCCGTGCTTGGGATTCGTCAATGAAGACGGACTGGTTGAGCTTTTGCTCATGAAAGATGAGCTTGAGGTTCTCACGATCAACAACTTGCAGCAAATCGTTTTGCGACACCACCACCGTGAGTGCGTCAATCACCTCTTCCGAATCCATGCCGGGCGGAGTGCCGATGCTCCAAAAGCTGACCTTGCGGATTTTTTCGGCCCGCAACCTTTCGGCATCCTTGCTGAGAGAGGCGAGGAAATTTCCGCTCAGGCTGTTGAGCAGAATGTAGTTGGGGCGTTGGTTGTAGAGCGGAAAGCTGTCCGCCCAAACGATGGAGGAGGTTTGCACGTCAATCGCTTTCAGCATCAAGGAATCTGGATAGACATTGCCGTACACGAAAACCTGCACCCCAAGAATTTGACCAAGTTCCTTGTACTCGCTGGGGGTGACGAATTCCGAAAGCTGGATGCGCTGCTCCTTGAGGATGAGCTTGAGCTTGGAGCGGTCGGTGACGCGGAAGCGGCGGCTGCGGACGATTTTGACGTTGGTGTAGTCAATCAGTTCGTTGATGTTGAGGCTGGTTTGCTTGTCATGCGGACGAATCCGGGAAATCGCCAGTGCCTTGTATTGCGGTGGGATGCGCTGCTGGATGGAGTTGGCAATGCGGCTGGCAAGGATTTCGTTGTCCACAAACCCCTGTTGCGCAAATGCGGACAAACTCCAGCCCATCAGCAGGGCGATCCAGAGGGCCGACTTCAGCAGTAACTTCGTCAGGAAGCGCTGCGGATCAAAGTGAGGTGTTGACATCAGTTCAGTTGGGTGAGTTGCGGAGCTTCAGGGTTTCGTAGCACTCCCGGAGTTGTTGCCGTGAGCGTTCCACCAACGCCTCGGCTTCCCCGCGTTTGTAGCGGTCATCCGGTTTCCATTTGCGCGTTTGCAACCGATAGGGCCGCAAGCCTTCCGGAACGTCTTCGGGCACACAGAACAGGGATTCCACCGCAGGTTGTTCAATCCACGATTCCCCCAAGTTCTGCTCCAGTGCGTAGAACCACTTGGCAAACTGTCGGATACGCTCTGCCTCAAAATAGCCGATTGGCTTGAGTGATTCAATGAGATTACGAAGGGCCGTGTTTTGTACATAGCGGTCGTAGTCCACCACCAGCAGGCTTTCTGAGAGAAAGAGCGGTGATCCATGCAGGACTAAGCCCTTGCGCTTGAGGGTGTTTCCGGACTGCACGATTTCGATGCCCACGCTGCCGCGCTCACCGGACGTGACGGCCTCCTCGACATCTTCCACCGACACGATGTGCAGGCCTGGATAGGCCGCATAGACGATTCCAGTGTAGCGCCCTTTGACATACACCCGCCGCCCGTACTTGGAGAGTGTCTCTAAATCCACGGGGGAGCGGCTGCGGCCTCTGGGCTTGGAGATCAGGAAGAAACCCACCATGTCCTGGATCTGCTCGTCAAGCTGCGCGTTGTGGCTGGTGAGCATTGCCGAACCCGCGATGCGGATACCCGTCGGTTTCTCCAAGTGGTAGTTGTACATGCCCCACTTGGTCACCAAAGTTGGATTGCGCAGATAATACTGCGTCATGGAGAGCAGTTCGTCCAAGCCGACAACCGCAAAATCCACCTCATCGAGTTTGATCAGGGACAAGCCGTTGTGTGGCTCCTCGCCCTCCACCCGAAGGCGGTGCTTACCGACCTGCCACTCGTAGCCCAAAAAGCCGATGCGGTAGGGCCGGTGCGCCCGCTTGCGATCCACAAACACCGAAAAACATGGAGGCGCCTTGCGGGTGATGTTGCGGAAAGTTTCCAACACGGTGGGCAAATCCGGATTGCTGCTGCCTTTGCTGACATCCATGATCCGGACGATCTGCGCGATTTCCTCGGCATTCGCCCCCAGCCCGACCAAGCGGTGCAGGAAGTTCCGCAGGGTTCTCCCGGAGCGGGGAACCACGCAGGTCAGGTCAAAACTGGGAGACATCAAAAGGTCACTTTCCATGTGAAATCAGGAGTCATAATCAATGCAACAGTTGTGCATCGGTTCCAGAAATTGCAGATTCGTCTTGAGTGCCCTTGAGCCTCAGTGCAGTATTTCGGGTGAGTACTTGCAACCATCTCTGCCCAATGACTGTTCGGATTCATCTCGTTCTCGCAATTTTCCTCACGCTGCTCCTGCCTGGAATTTCATGGGGACTGGAAGCGTTCACGCGCCCCTTGGGGCAGTCCGCCCATTTGGAGATGGGAAATTTCCAGATTTATCCAATCAACCACTTTGGCAACGCGCTTTATCTGAAACAAACCCTGCTGAAGCACTTTCCAGAACAGTCAGTTCGTGCCGCCCTCAACATCCGCGATGATCGCGGAGTGCTGGCGCTTGTCGAGGAGCAGGACGGGATGCTCAAGCTCGAACTGATCCGTACTGCGGACGATCAGGAAGGGCGACTTCGCAAAGGGCGGGGCGAGTTTTACGAGTTTGCCGATTACAAGGCCGGGGTTCAGCAGGTCTTCCGGGTTCAGGCCGATCACATTGAACTGCTCAGCCCCGGAGTCCGCACCGCCTCGGGACTTACCCTCAACGACACGCACGCTGTTTTCTACCACATCTCGGAATCCCAAGAGGTGGAAATCGCTGGTCAGGCTAAGCGCCGCTACACCTTCCGGCTGCACCTTGTCAAGCGCAACGCTCCGGGCAAGGTGCTGCTGAAATTACGCATCCAAGACACCTCCGCCCGCCTACGGCTAGGCTGGCGTGGTCTCTCAATTCTCACTGCCACCCTCAGCAACGGCGGCGTCCAAGAGTACGACCTCCGCGATTACGCCCCCGGTTTTTTCTGATTCAGTTCTCCAATATGCCCCATCCTATCCGTTGCGTCCTGTATGACATGGACGGCCTCTTGCTGGACACCGAACGTTTTTACACGGTGGTCACGCAGGAAATCGCTGCCGAGTACGGTAAAACTTTCGATTGGACGCTCAAGTCTCGTATCATCGGACGCAAGGCGCACGAATCTGCACAAATCATTGTCGAAACCCTTGAATTGCCCATCACGCCTGACGAATACCTGAAATCGCGTAACGAGCGGCTCCGGGAGTTGTTTCCTGACACTCAACCCCTGCCCGGCGCAACCCGGCTCACGCAACACCTGCATGATGTCGGAATCCCGCAGGCGGTAGCGACGAGTTCAGGGCAGGAACTTTACAACATCAAAACCGCCCACCTGCAACAGTGGTTCAACTCTTTCCAAACGGTCGTCAATGGTGACGATCCGGAAGTGAAGCAAGGCAAGCCCGCACCGGATATTTTCCTTTTGGCGGCCAAACGCCTGGGCTTCGCCCCGTCCGAATGTCTCGTGTTTGAGGACGCCCCCTCCGGAACCCAAGCGGCACACACCGCCGGGATGGCAGTGGTGGTGGTTCCGGACCCCAAGATGGATCGCAGCCTCTACAACCCCCTCCCTGATCAATTCCTTGATTCTCTGGAACAGTTCCGCCCGCAGGATTGGGGGTTGCCTGCCTTGACAGACTCAAGTTGAACGGCCCGGAAGGGTGCGCTGAAACCCGTAGAGTTCGGCACCGTGATCGTCAAAAAAGCGTGCGACGAGTTCTGTACCACAAAAGTGCAGCCAGACGTAGCCGAAACCCTCGTGCAGGAATTCGGCAGGGGCGGCGTTGAGGTCGGCAGGGTGGATGGGATTGCCTCCACCACCGGAAGTGATTTGGTCAATGCCTTGCCAGTGGACGTGTTCAAGCAAGTGGTTGTGTCCGGAACAATAGAGGTCCGGAGTTGAGGCGCGGACAAAGCGTCGCTCCAGCCAATTCATGCCCCGGTGTCGTCCCTGCGTGACGAGGGCACGATGCCCAAACACCAGCCGCCACGGACAGGTGCGCGGGTGCTGGAGGGTCCACAGTGAACAGATCGTGCACGTGGTGTTGATGCCCAGCAACTCCACCGGACCCGCACGGAAGGCGTAATTGACATCCGGCATGATCCAACGTGTGCTGTGGTTGGTGTACTCCACTTGCGCCCGCCAGTTGCCCCGCAAATCATGGTTGCCCAGAATCGCGTAAAACGGCAGATCGTGCGGGTAGATGTCCTCGAATTTGCTGCGAAACTGCGGGTCTTGGATTCCGGAAACCCCGTGCTGGATAAAATTGTCGCCGAGCAACAGCACCAAATCCCCGCCGCGTTCGTCACAAGTTTTCGCACTCGCTTCCGCCACCCGACGCTGATCGCCATCGCCGGACCCCGTGTCTCCCAGCAACAAAATGCGAATTTCGTCGGCCTCCGGTTGCAGGTCAAGCGGTTTGTTGATCTGAATTTGTGGAGAGCGACACGCCTTACGCTCCAGCAGGTCTTGAAAAATCCGCAGCCCAAACGAGCGCTTTGCGCTGGGGAAAACCGCCGAACTGGAGGAAGCACTCATGAAATGAGGGTGAAGCTCTTTTTAGATTGCATGCCCCGCTGCTTGCTGCTTTTTTCAGCGTCCCAAGCCATGGTGTTGCCAAGTTTTTTCAAAAGCGTCACAGAAGACCCCGCTGCTCTGCGGCGGCGGGATCATTCCGGATTTGAAGTTTGCCACAAGGAACGGTAGCATCCGACCCAGCGAACTTCAACGATTCCCGTTGCGCTGGGCACACGATTCTGGAAAAAACCAAGTTTTCGTTCACAATACTGAATCGATGAATCATTCAGGTTAAAACAATGCCTACAGCCGCCGCCCCAGACTTTTTCCAACTGGCGTTTGGAAATGGAACACCGAAAAAAGCCATCATGACGGCCCTGGTGGTGGGCACCCTTCTGACCACCATCAATCATGGTGATGTCATACTTGCGGGGAATCCCCCTGTTTTTCTCAAGATCATTCTGACCTATTGTGTGCCGTATTGCGTCACCACTTGGGGAGCGATTCTGGGGAAACGTGCCCAGTGGCTGGCCGACCACCCTGCCGGTTGAGTTCCCTCTTCACTCAAAGCGAGACAACATGAAAGTTGAGGATTTTTTCAGCCAGCACAACATCATAGATCTGAGTTTCTTCAATTTCTCGAATGCCATTACGGCCGCCTATTTTGCCAAGGAGAACCTTGAGATTTTGAAGATCAATGAAAATTTCAGGAAATTCTTCCCCACTCTGGGGAATGTCAACAATGTCTATTTCCCGGACGTTCTGGAGCAGTTGGGAATTCCAGGCCAGCAGATCGAACAATTTGTTGAAGACATTTCCAAAAAGGGTTCCGTTCTGATTCCACAGGTCAACATCACCATCAACGGAGAGGAGCGGGTCTATTCCCTGCTTTCCGCACGGACCCACGATGATTCCTTTTCCTACCTCAACGGAGTGCAGGGGCAATTTGTGGACCGCACCGCAGAATGGGAGTTGCGTCGTGAACGCGAAGAGTTGCTGGAACAGAAAATCCGCGACCGTGAAATCATTGAGGAAAAAACCCGACAGCTGGAGAGCCTTGCCACCCGGTTGGCCAAGTACCTCTCCCCGCAGATCTACCAGAGCATCTTCAGCGATCAGCAGGGCACCGAGGTCCGGCACGCCAGAAAAAACCTGACCCTGTTCTTTTCCGACATCGTCCAGTTCACCGACCTCACTGACACCATGGAACCCGAACGCTTGGCCACGGTGATCAATTCCTACCTTTCGGAGATGTCCATCATTGCTCTGGAAAGCGGGGGAACCATTGACAAGTTTATCGGGGATGCCATCCTCGTCTTTTTTGGCGATCCGGAATCCGAGGGGGAAACGGAGGATGCCCTGAAATGCGTGGAGATGGCGCTGAGGATGAAGCAGCGCATTCAGGAACTCCAGAAACACTGGAAAAAACTGGGAGCGTCCAACGGACTCAGGGTCCGCATGGGGATCAGCAGCGGGTACTGCACCGTGGGGAATTTTGGCTCCGACCTGCGGCTCGACTACACGGTGCTGGGAAGTCCGGTGAACCTGGCGGCACGTCTAGAGGCGATGGCCAATCCCGGTGCGATTCTTGTGGATGAGAACACGCATGCCCTGATTGACGATCAGGTCGTTACGGAACCCTTTGACACGATCACTCCCAAGGGTTTTGCGCGGCCACTCCAGATCTTTCAGGTCGAGGATTTCAAATCCATGGAACACCGCAAGAGTCGGCGTCGGCTGTCGCACATGGGGGAGCGGGTGGAAGTCAATGTGCTGGACAGTTCAGACATCCGTGCTGCCATTGAGGAATTGCGCAGAATCCAGCAAGCATTCGAGCAGGAACTCCAGTGAAATCAATTCACTGCTCTCACTCACCGCAAGCGCCCCCCTCTTCATCGGGGCCGGGGTGAGGGCAAGAGCAACGATTCCCGTTGCACGGACCGGGGTTTTCGGGTAGGTTGGGCAAAACAGCGTGTGCCCAACACCCAAACCCGACCCAAGGAGACCCATGCCCACACCCCGCGCTGCACGGTTCCGAAAACCCAAGCTGAACTCCAACACCCCCAATCCGCTGCTGAACCGTATTTGTGAGCGACACTACCCGCAACACCGCAAGGAGTCACACGATGCAAGCGATGAAGCCTGAGCCGGAACACCTCACCGTGATCGTGGACAGCCGGGAACAGCATCCGCTGAAGTTGGGGATGCCCTGCAAGCGTGGGACGTTCTCACCCGGGGATTACACTCAAGGGTCTGGAGGATGTTCTCTGCGCGGAGCATCTTGAAGCGCTAAAGACCCAGACAAGAATCCACTGAGGTTTGCAACGTGCGGGAGATGGTGGTAGAAGACAGCCGCACACATTCCACTGGAGGCTCGATGCCCTTTCCTGCATTCTCAAA
>CAJWCD010000047.1:0-23069 GCA_913020725.1 uncultured Pseudomonadota bacterium | reverse complement strand
AAGCTCTCGCCAAGCGCCTTTCCGGTCAAATCAAGCCGGTGGTGGACGACGAAGCCCTTGCCAAGCGCCTTTCCGGTCAGATCAAGCCCGTGGTTGATCACGAAGCTCTTGTGAGGCGCTTGGTGGATGATGGGCTACTGGCTGAGCAGTTATCGAAGAAGATCCGCCCAGTGGTCGATGACGAGGCACTGGCAGCGCGTCTCTCGGGTCAAATCAAGCCCGTGGTGGATGACGAAGCTCTTGCCAAACGTTTGTCCAAGCAGGTCAAGCCGGTGGTGGATGAACAGGCACTGGCTCGGCGGCTGGTCGATGATGGGCTACTGGCCGAGCAGTTGTCCAGCAAGGTGAAGCCCATCGTGGACGACGAAGCCTTGGCGGCACGCCTGTCCAAGCAGATCAAGCCGGTGGTGGATGACAAGGCCCTCGCCAAGCGCCTCTCCACCCAAATCAAGTCTCGCATCAACGAGAAACAACTGGCCGACCGCTTGAGCAGCAAAATCAAACCCTCACCTGTCAATTTGGATGAAGAGGCGCTTGCCGTCGCTTTGGCGATCAAGCTGACTGAACGGGAACGAGTGGCTGCGCTCAAGGTTCGCAAGTATCCGGAGTTACTTAGTGAAGTCGAGCAGGCCAACCGTGCGGGAGACTACGAGAAAACCTTGCAACTCCTTGATGAGGACCTTGCCAATCGCACCCCGGAGGAGCAACGGAAAGCTCTCAAGATCTCCGGGATCATGTCGGTCCTCGTCGGAGCGAAGAAGATGAAGCGGGCGCTTTCCACCATTAACGACTACGACCTCCCGGACGATCCGGAGCTTCGGCAGTTGCATCAGTCCTTGGACCTCTGGCTCCAGAATAATTTGGTGCTGGAGTAGGAAGATCAACGGACTCTATTCTCACTCCTCATTCCGGTTTCCGGTGAACGGCATGCTCTGCAAATGCTTCTCAGCTTGAACATTCCATGAGGGTCGCCGATCATTTTCGCATTTGTAGTGCTGCTTTTCTAGAGGGCCATGTCGTATTGGGTGCGGAAAACCTTTTTTGAAGATTTGAACTTTCGGGGGCAGCGTGTCCTGACGCGGGTGGATTTCAACGTGCCGCTGGACGCGAAACAGCGCGTGACGGACAACAACCGGGTCAGGCAGGCGTTGTCCACCATCCGCCGCATTGTGGAGCAGGGTGGTCGTGCTGTGTTGATGTCCCACCTTGGTCGTCCCGGTGGAGAGAAAGTCCCCGAACTGAGTCTCAGGCCTGTAGCGGAAGAGTTGTCCCGGCTCCTTGGGGCTTCTGTTACGCTGGCTCCGGATTGTGTTGGCGCAGAGGTGGAAGCCCAAGTTCAGGCGCTGCAGGACGGGGAGGTGCTGCTTTTGGAAAACTTGCGCTATCACAAAGCCGAGACCAAGAACGATCCGGAGTTTTGTCGGCAACTGGCAAAGCTGGGTGATGTGTACGTCAACGATGCTTTTGGCACCGCCCACCGCGCCCACGCCTCCACTGCCGGAGTGGTCAAGTTCCTACCCATTGCCGCACTAGGCTACCTGATTCGCAAGGAACTGGATTTTCTGGGAGGTTTGCTGGAGAATCCGAGACAGCCCTATGTGGCCGTTCTGGGAGGTGCAAAGATTTCGGACAAGCTCAAGGTGATTGAGAACTTGATGGAACGGGTGCAGGCGTTGGTGATTGGCGGAGGCATGGCTAACACGTTTTTGGCTGCGCAAGGCTTTGCATTGGGTGATTCCTTGGTAGATGATGAGTCGTTGGACCTCGCGGCGGGGTTGGTTGAACAGGCCCGGAACCGAGGAGTGCAATTGCATTTGCCCACGGATGGTGTGCTTGCGCAAGCACTCAAAGCAGACGTGGAAACGAAAACTGTGGCACTGCCGGATGGTGTTCCGGAGGGCTGGAAACTTCTCGATATTGGGCCGCAAACGCTCGCGGCCTACAAAAGTGTGGTGCAGAACGCAAAGACGGTGTTTTGGAATGGGCCGCTAGGCGTGTTTGAGATTCTACCTTTTGCTGCCGGAACGGTTGGTGTCGCACAGGCTCTCGCGCAAGCAACTGCTGGGGGGGCCGTCACGGTGGTCGGCGGGGGGGATTCTGTCGCCGCTGTGCAGCAATCCGGACTCGCCGAACACGTCTCACACATTTCCACAGGCGGTGGCGCGTCCCTAGAATTTCTGGAAGGACGAGAACTCCCCGGAGTGACCGTGATCCCAGATCGGAACTGATTTGAATTGAAGGAAAATGGAACAAGCACTTGAAATTGATCCCCAAGCCCAAGCTTTGGTAGAATCCCCCAAGCAGGAGGAAGACCACCAAGGCTTCTACCACTTTCTCTACCGCTTCATCGAGTTTGCTGACGAACGCCGCTCGAGTGCGTCATTCTTCTTCATCTTAATTGGAGTTGTGCTCTTCGATATCATTTTCGACAACTTCCTGTTTGAACCTTATGTCTCGTTGGTCGAGACGCTCTCTGGCGTACAACCGGGGAAGTTCACGGAGGTGGACATCGGCTTCACCCCGGAAGTCTGGCAGGCGTTGCTGGGATTGGTGCTGGGCACTCTCATTCTGGTGATTTCGATTGCATCGCAGAGCATCCCCAAGCTCATTGACCTCTACATGAAAGATCTGCCCAGCCTGCTTTATGTCTGGTTCCTGATCGTCTGTGGAGGACACGCACTGCTCATCAAACTCTACGGTGAGATCAACCTGATGCGCGAGTCGAGCCGGGTGTTCAACACCCATATCCTGCTCACCGTCTGCGCTCTCATCTCCTTCCCTTACGTCTTCTACATCCTGCGCTACACCAAGCCCACCAACATCATCAACCGCATCCACTCGAATAACATGGACCGTATCCGCTCCCTCACGTTTCCAAGGATCAAGGCGTTGATGAATGATAAAAAAGTGGTGGAGCACTACCAGTATGAAATCTTTGAGTCACTGAACCAACTTGACGACATTCTGGAGTATGTTTCGTTCAAGGAGTTGAAAGCCGACATCATCAACGACATGGGGGAGACCGTCCGGGACTACATGGAAATCAAACAGGGGTTCGACCCTCGTTTTTTTGAAGTGCAGCAAAGGATCAAGAACGACATCTCCTACAAGACCATGGTCGGGCAATTCGGAGACATGGAGAAGACCCGGAGTTTCTACGAGCAGAAGTGTTACCGACTACTCGGCAATGTGTTCATCCGCTTGTTGGAACGAGGAGAGTTCGATCTCTCTTCACTGGTTGCCGGGGAAGTCAGCGAGATGGGACTCAAGGCCATTGAGCTTGGGGACGATGAGATGGTGGAGATTATCATCATTCGCTTCAACACACTTCTGCGCTTTGCCATCAAGCACGCCATTCGCAACAACGAACCCCGCAACCTCTACAACCTCATCTTCTACTACGGAAACTTCGTCAATTATCTGGTGGACTACAAGCGTGATGCGTTCGTCAAGAAGTGCTTCATGTACTTTAGGATTTACGGGGTGGAAATCTTCAAACACGGCAGCACCGCCCCCGCAATGTACTTCATTGTTGATGTGGTGGCGACCGAGATGCGCAAGGTGCTGGAGCGCATCTTTGAAGAAAACTGGGACAACGAGCTTCAGAACGGGCTGCTCAACGAGATTTTGCAGGTGGACAATCCTCCGGATTTCAACAAGGAGGACCTCTCACAGGGGGTTCTCATCAACAACGGAGTCCGGGTGGTGCAGATGGCGCTGGCGCTTTTCTACCATCGGCACCGGAAGATGGACTATGTGAATCGCATCACCACCGACGTTTTGGACGACCTCCACATTTTGGATGAGGAGACGTTCCGGAGGGTCATTGAGATGACTGCGGCACGGTTGCGGTTTGCGGGCAAGACCTTCTGGGAAGACACGGACCGAGGGAACCTCAACATCTACTACACCTCGGATCAAGCCGAGATTGATCCCTTCAAGGACGCTCTCTACCAGCAGGCCCAAGTCATCCTGATGAAGCGTGCGCAGGTCAAGTACAAACTCACCGAGGAAGAAGCCCAAGTGCTGTGGGAGATGTCACGGCTCACGAAGGAGAAGGACTACGCCCTCGTGCTGGAGAAAATTGAGCGCTATGAACAGACGTTGGAGGAGTTGGACGAGATTGACGAATCCCGGCTTCAGGCGTTGGTTGCCGTTCGGCAGAAGCTGGGCTTCACTTCTGATAATCCCAAGCTGACCGTCTCACACACCCGTCAGGTGGCTCTAGGAACTGACTTGCAAATCAAGGCGGTGAACGATGGCGGCCAGCAGGTTCAGTTGGAGGGCCGCGTGACCTTCAACGCGCCGAACTACTTCTACGTTGTGGTGGCCCGGACACGGGGGTTGGGCACGAACATCCGCCAGCTCACCATCCGCTTCACACCGCCGCGTCGCAACATTGTCTATCAGTTCCAGTTGGAGCCTGCGGAGGTTTCCGAGTCCCAGCCCCACTTCAAACTGCCCCACACCGGCGACATCAAGATTGTCGAGGAGCATTGAGCGTTGAGTCTCCAAGATTTTGCAACTTCCGGGTTGGAGCAAGTGCCCGGCCTGCTTTTCGTCGATCACATTGCAATTGCTGTGCTTCCGGGAGAGTTGGAGGGGCAGGTTGCTGCATACACGGCGCTGGGCTTTCGGGAGTTGCACCGCGAGGAAATGAGGGGGCGCGACCAAGTTCGGGAGGTGCTGCTCCAGATCGGCAATAGTCCCAACCTGATTCAGCTTCTGGAACCGACCTCTCCAGACTCCCCTGCGCAAAAACAGATCGACCGCAATGGAGGTCGTGGTGGCGTGGCGCATGTCGGCTTCCGGGTGCAGGATGCACAAGTTGCGTTCGACTGGTTCCGGGAAAACGGCTTCCGCGTTGTGGATGAGGCGCCACGCCCCGGTTCTCGTGGAACCACCGTCTTCTTCATCCACCCCAAGTCCAAAGACGATTCCCCCTTCGGCATTCTCTACGAAATCGTCGAGGAATCCAACGACCCGCAAAAATCCCACGCCTTCCTTGTGCAAAGGAGGAGATCACAGCCATGAGTTCCGGATATCGTATTCTTGTGGTCGGCGGGGCGGGCTACATCGGCTCGCATGTTGCGAAAGCATTGCGGGATTCCGGAGACCAACCTGTTGTTTTCGACAACCTCAGTAGCGGCCAGCGCGTCAACCTGCTCGATGGATTCGAGTTCATTCACGGGGATCTCCTGCTTCCAGAGCAAATCCGTGCCGCGATGTCCGGGATCGATGCCATTATCCATCTCGCAGCACTCAAGGCGGCAGGGGAGTCGATGGTGCAGCCGGAACGCTACGCCACCCACAACCTTTCCGGCACCCTCAATCTGCTCAACGCAGCCACCGAGGCAGGAGTCCAGCACATCGTCTTTTCCTCCAGCGCTGCCGTATATGGGGAACCGAAGTACACTCCGATGGACGAGGCGCACCCGACGGAGCCGGTCAATTTCTACGGATTCACCAAACTAGAGATCGAGCGTATCTTGGCATGGTACAGCAAACTCCGGGGTCTGCGCTTCGCCAGCCTGCGTTATTTCAACGCGGCGGGCTACGATGTTGATGGCGAAATCCGGGGTTTGGAGCAAGACCCCAACAACCTGCTGCCCATTGTGTTGGAAACCATCAGCGGTCGGCGTCCGCATATTGAAGTTTTCGGCACGGACTACGACACTCCGGACGGCAGTTGCATCCGCGACTACATCCATGTCAGCGACTTGGCCGATGCCCATGTTCGAGCATTGCGGTATCTGAACACAGAAGCTCAGGATTTGACCGTCAATTTGGGCACATCAAATGGCCTGAGCGTGCTTGAAATTGTGGCAGCAGCACGAGAGATTTCCGGAGTCGATTTTGTGGTTCGACGGACTGGACGACGCAGAGGGGATCCCGCTGTGGTGTTGGCTAGTGCCGAGCAGGCCAAACAAATACTGGGCTGGAGTCCACAGCACAGTGCTGTGCAGACGCTGCTGGAAACGATGGTACGGGCGTACCGAGGAAAGAGGGGTTAGGCTGTAGGTTTTAGGGGGGTGCCGAAACCTACAGCCTAAAAGCCTAAAGCCTTACTTGATCTCGGCCGTAGCACCGACCGCTTCGAGCTTTGCCTTCAGCGCATCCGCTTCTTCCTGAGGAATGCCTTCCTTCACGGTCTTCGGAGCGGACTCCACAAACTCCTTGGCTTCCTTGAGGCCAAGTCCCGTGATGGCCCGGACTTCCTTGATGACGTTGATCTTCTTCTCGCCAATGGCGGTGAGGACAACGTCAAACTCCGTCTTCACTTCCTCAGCGGCGGCTTCGCTACTGCCAGCCGCGGGTGCAGCAGCAACGGTAGCAGCGGCTGCGCTGACGCCAAATTTCTCTTCAAGTTCCTTGACCATCTCTGAAAGGTCCAGCACAGACATGTTGGAGATGAATTCGACGACTTGATCCTTGGTGATATCTGCCATTTTCTTGCTTGGTTACAGGATTACTCTTTGCTTTGTGCAATCGCCGCGAGGGTGCGGACGAACTTGGCGGGCACCTCGTTGAGGGTCCGGACGAACTGGGTGGTCGAAGATTGCATCAGGAAGAGGAGCTGGACGAGTAGTTCCTCTTTCGAGGGCAGCTTCGCCAACGCTTGCAACTGATCCAAATTCAGGACTGAGATCCGTCCTGAGTCTGAGAGCAACCCAGCATGAATTTTAAGGTTCTCGTGCTCGTCAGCATACTCGGTGAGTACTTTGGCCTGCTCAACCGGGTTGTCGCTGAAGACCATCGCCCGTGCCCGCACAAACTGCGCTTGCAGTTCGGCGTAAGGCGTGTCCTTCACCGCAATCCGGGCGAGGGTGTTCTTGAGCACCTTCATGGAAGACTGGGTCTCGTTCAACTTCTTGCGAAGTTCCACGAGGTCATTCGCCGAAAGACCCTGATAGTCCACCAACACTCCTGCCGAAGCACTGGAGAACAGGCCCTTCAACTCCTCCACGGACTGCTCTTTTTGTTCTCGGTTCATGGGCACTCCTAAGGTGTGCATGGTCCTCCCAACAAGGGAGCACCGGGATTAACTGAAGACAGAGAGAAAAGGACGCGAATGCGCAAGAACCCGGAAACTCCGGGAGGATGGGCTGCGGTCCTGTCTCGGCAGGGAGTTTAAGCCTTCCGGCCCCTACTGTCTTCGACAGCCGTCAATCGTGAGACGTACTGAACTCAGGCGGCTTGCGGATCAACCTTGAGGCCAGGCCCCATGGAAGAACTGAGCGTACAGCCACGCAGGTAAATGCCCTTGGAGGTGGAGGGTTTGAGCCGCTTCACCGCATCCAAGAGGGCGGAAACATTCTCTTCGAGCTTTTCGGGATCGAAGGAGATTTTGCCAACCGGAGCTTGGAGGTTGCCCGACTTATCGACACGGAACTCCACCTGCCCGGATTTAATGCTCTGCACCACAGCCCCCACGTCAAAGGTGACGGTCCCGACTTTCGGGTTGGGCATGAGGCCGCGTGGACCGAGGATTTTGCCGATTTTGCCGACCACGGCCATCATATCTGGAGTTGCGACACAGCGGTCAAATTCCAGCCAGCCTCCCTGAATTTGCTGGGCAAACTCCTCGCCTCCAACCAAATCTGCACCGGCGTCTTCGGCTTCTTTGACCTTCTCGCCTTTGGCAAACACCAAAACCCGAACCTCTTTGCCCAAGCCGTGGGGCAGGGCGCAGGTGCCGCGTACCATCTGGTCGGCCTTACGGGGATCAACGCCAAGGCGAAGTGCAACCTCGACAGTTTCATCAAACTTGGTGGCTTTCACTTCTTTGAGCAAGCCGATGGCTTCCGTCAGTTCGTGGAGTTTGACCAAATCAACCTTCTCCTGAATCAGCCGCTCTCGTTTTGTTAGTTTTTTCATTGAGATTTCCTTGCTCAGTCGGCGACTTCCACACCCATGCTGCGGGCCGTTCCCGCCACCGTTTGCTTGGCAGCTTCGAGGTCATAGCAGTTGAGATCGGGCATTTTGGTCTGGGCGATTTCCTCAACCTGTGCGTTGGTCAAGGTGCCCACCTTGCTCGTGTTTGGAGTCGGCGAACCTTTGTCTAGTTTCAGTGCCTTCTTGATCAAGACCGGCACTGGTGGTGTCTTCATGATGAAGTCGAAGGACCGATCCTTATACACCGAGATCACCACCGGGATGATGGTGTCCATGTCCTGCGTCTTGGCATTGAATGCCTTGCAGAATTCCATGATGTTCACCCCGTGTTGACCCAAGGCTGGGCCAATCGGCGGGGAGGGGTTAGCTTTTCCTGATGGAACCTGCAATTTGATGTATGCGCTAATCTCTTTCGCCATCCGTTATTCCTCTACGTTCTTAACCTTGTCAAATTCGACCTCCACCGGGGTCGGTCGTCCGAAAATACTGACCAGCACCTTGAGTTTTTCACGCTCGGTGTTGATCTCGCCAATGATGCCAGTAAAGCCGTTGAACGGTCCTTCCGTGATCGTGACCCTCTGGTCAATGACGTACTCCTCTTCGGCGGCCTTTTGCTGGAAGCCCTCGTTCACCTGCGCCTTGATCGCGCTCAGTTCCTCCTCGTCCATTGGCAGGGGATCACGCTGTGTTCCGCCGACGAAGCCGCTGATGCGGTCGATGTCGTTCAGCAGGTGCCAAAGTTCCGGCTTCAACTCCATACGAATGAGAATGTAGCCCGGAAAGTACTTCTGATTGATACGGCGCTGCTTGCCACCTTTCGTCCGGACAATCTCTTCGGAGGGGATGAAGATCTCATCCACCAATTCGCCCAGCCCCTTGATACGCAACTTTTCCCGGATGGTCTGTTCCACACGGCCCTCGTAACCCGTGTGTGCCTGCAGGATGTACCACTTGGCATTGGGGTTGCGTGGAGGCTCCGGCTCCAGAGTCGGCTCTTCCACCACATCCAATTGGGGTGAATCTTCTGCCCGTTCTGCTTGTTGCTCTTCCGCCACTACGGGTTCGATGGGCAGTTTTTCCGCCACTACGGGTTCGGTGTCGAGTCTCACGTTGTCTTCAACCATCAACTGTTCGTCAGCCAGAGATCAATTGCTTCATTAGGTTTGCAAGCCCAAGATCCGCAATTCCAAGGTAGACCGCGATCACCAGCGAAACACTGAGTACAACTCCCGTGGATTTGAGGGTGGCCTCGCGAGTCGGCCACTGCACCTTGCGGAACTCGCTAAGGATGTCCTCAATGAATTTTCGTAAACGCTTAAACATGCTATTGCCTGTTGCTTCGGATCATAGTCCTACACAGAATGGCGGCTTTGGCCGCTGGCAGGGCAGACAGGGATCGAACCTGCGACCTTCGGTTTTGGAGACCGATGCTCTACCAACTGAGCTACTGCCCTATCCGAGATTCAGTAGAGAATCCAGAGATTACTTGGTTTCGCGGTGGAGGGTGTGCTTGCGGTCCCACTTGCAGTACTTCCGGAGCTCCAATCGCTTGGTTTTCAATTTCTTGTTCCGCGAGGCTACATAATTCCGGCGCTTGCACTCTGTACACTCCAGATGTACTGTCTCTCTCATCTCCCAACTCGTTCAGAAGGTCGTGGAGCCTTGGAGCAGGATTGAACTGCCGACCTCATCCTTACCAAGGATGCGCTCTACCACTGAGCTACCAAGGCTTTTAAAACAGCTCGGTGGTGGGGAGGGAGAGATTCGAACTCCCTAAGCCTCAGGCGCCAGATTTACAGTCTGGTGCGACTCGCCATCGTCGCCGCCTCCCCCCATGGAGCTGGCAATGGGACTCGAACCCGCAACCTGCTGATTACAAATCAGCTGCTCTACCAGTTGAGCTATGCCAGCGGCTAAATGCCAAACAGCCATTATTGCGTGAATCTCGCCACCTTGTCAACATAAATCAGCGGTCGCTTCAGGCCAACTCCAATACTTCTGGCGATGGGGCGATGGGGTCCGGTGGCAGCTGGACGGCATGTTCGCGGCTGAACTGGTAGTCTTGGAAAACATGCTCGGCAGTGAGCAGTTGGTAGCGCCCGTCAGGGAACTGATGGGTGGTGTCCTTGAGACGATAGACGTTGTGTCCGCAGGTCCAAATCTTAAAGTTGCGAAAGTGGGTGCAGAGACAGGTTTTGTCCGGGATCGAGAGTTTTCCAGATTGTTCCGTTAGTTCTCGGTTGTACGCCTCAACGTAGGCGCAGTGCCCATTCTTGTCCAAGATGTAGCCGAAGGCTTCGCAGTTGGGGCGGATTCCCGTGCCGATTCCGGGAGAGTTCGCCAGCATCCGCATGGGGTAGCCCGTGGGGGAGATCGTGTTCACCACCACGTCTTCCTCGAAGGCTTCGAAGTATTTCTGCTTGACGGAGGTGGGCAGTCCGCATTCTTTGGTCACGGTGAACCGCGTTGCCACCTGCACGGCGGAAGCCCCCTTTTCCAGAAACTCAACGGCATCGGTCCCGGTGAAAACTCCGCCTGCTGGAATCACCGGGATGTCAAGATCGTTGTCCTTCAGAAAATCCTGTGTCTCCTGAACGATGGCTTTGAGGTCATACTCGGCCCAATCCATGCCGAAGCCCAAGTGTCCTCCGGCAAGCGGGCCTTCGACGATGACATAGTCGGGCATCCGGTCGCTGCGCTTGCCTCGTTTGAGGAAGGGGCGCAAGGCGCGAACCGAGGAAATGATGATGCCGAGCAGGGCATCATGGAAGCGAGGGTTGTCCCGCATCAACTCAAAGGAGTTCAGGTGTAGTCCGGCACTCAGGGTGATGCCGTCAATCCCCGAGTCAAGGGCCTCGTTCAGTCGAACGCGGAGCGTGTCCCGGGTATTATTCATCGTCAGTTTCTCCATACAGTTGACGAAGATCATGCCGTTGCCACGCTTGGCTGACATGGTGCGCTCAACGTGCAGCCGCTGGGCTTGGGCAAGTTGTTGCAGATCGAACTGCACGATGGCCTTGTCCGCGCTGTTGACGTTGTACTTGTAGGTCTTGAGTTTTTGTTGGACGAATTTCGTGTCGTAACGTCGGTCTGAAACGGTTGGAGCCATCGCGTCTGAAATATGGCCAATCCCGCCAAGACGACAGGTTTCCCACGCCAAGGCAGCAGTGGAGATGTCCACACCCATTCCTCCCACCAAAATGGGTACATATTCTCGCCCCCGGAGTTGGAGACGAAAGTCGTCTAATATTTTTGTCATGTGTGTCCAGTCAAGCGAGGAGGCCTCGGATTTGGAGCTTAGAAAACAGACTCCCGTAAAACATAAGGGGTGTTAGTTCGCCATGATCGAGTAGCCGCAGTCCACATACACCGTCTGTCCCGTGATTCCAGAAGAGACATCGCTGAGCAGGAAGGCAGCCGTTTTGCCCACTTCCGCTGGGGTCACGGTTCGGAGCATCGCGGAATGCTCTCCGGCGACGCGGAGCATTTCGCTGAAATTCTTGATCCCAGCCGACGAGAGGGTGCGGATCGCCCCGGCGGAGATGCTGTTTGCCCGGATGTTTTCTGGACCCAGCTCGCGGGCGAGGTAGCGTATGGAGGCTTCCAGTGCCGCTTTCGCCGAACCCATGACGTTGTAGTTGGGAACCGCCAGCACCGCGCCAATGAAGCTGATGCTGAGGATGCTGCCGCCGCCGCGCTTACGCATCATCGGGGCGACTCCGTTTGACAAGGGCAGCAGTGAGTACGCGCTGATGTCGTGTGCCTTCATGAAACCGGCGCGGTTGGTTTCAGAGTAGGGGCGGTTAAGGTCTTCGTAATCCGCAAAGGCCAGACTGTGGACAAGGAAATCGAGTTCGCCCCACTCTTTTTCGGTGGTCTCGATGAGTTGCTTAATGGACTCGTCGTTGCCGACATCGCACTCTTGGATGATACTCGCCCCCACTTTGTCTCCCAGTTTGCGGACATTGGCCTCGAAGCGTCCTTTGGGTTCGGTAAGGTAAGTGAGTCCCAACTCCGCACCCAACTTGTGAAGTTCTTCAACAATGGCCCATGCGATGCTGCGCTGATTGCCCACGCCGAGGACCAATCCCCGTTTTCCGGAAAAATCAATCATGGTTTTTTAATCTGGCTTAATCTGACTTTTGTTTGCTGCTGGCTTCACATTCTCCAAGTCGTACCGGAAGGTGCCAAGTGCCATGCCTAGCCTCACGGGTTGCCCCACGCTCACTGAGTTCCAGTTCACCTGTTCGGGCTGAAAGAGCAGGATCACTGTTGACCCCAACTCAAACCGTCCCAATTCCTCCCCACGTTCAACTCGCAAGGGAACCCGCAAGGTCTTCTGCACCCGAATCGCGCCGGGACAGTTGGAAAACAAATCATCATACCGGACTCGGATGCGTCCTACAACCATTGCTCCAACTTTCACGAGGGCACACTCGCCTCCAGAGGTGTGCAAGTACGAGGTGAGACGCTCGTTGATGGCAAACAAGCGGGACACCCAGTTGACACCGAGCGGACTGACCGTCCAGAGGTCTCCGGGGTTGTAGGCAAACTCACGCACCTCGCCCGCAACCATGCTGTGAATGCGGTGGTAATTGTGGGGTGCGAGGTAGATTGTCATGAACTCCCCACCCTCGTACTGTGCTGCCCGTTCCGGATCTGCAAGTAAGTCGGCCACCGTGTAATCCAACCCCTTGGCTTGAATCAAACGCCCCTCTCGGATCGTTCCGAACTCGCCCACTGTGCCGTCCACCGGAGAAACCAGTGCTTCGGATGCAGGGGGGATGGGCCGGAGTCCGGGCTTGAGCGGACGCGTGAAGAACTCGTTGAAGGTCTGGTAGTGCTTTGGAGGATGGGTGGCTTCTGACCAATCCACCCCAAACGCCCAAGCAAAGCCCCGGATCAGCGATTGCAGCAACCAAACCGGAAGCCGCATGTCCGCAATGCGACCACACAGCCGACTGAAGAGGTTGCGGGGCAGCAGTAAGAGCAGATGAAAGCCCAAGGGCTTGCCGCCCGGGCGCATCACCCTTCTGGTTGCAGGGCCGGAGTTCCGGGTGCTTTAGCCAACTCAACAATGCGGGAACCGTCGAGGACTTCCTCTTCGAGCAACAGTTCTGCAACACGGTGCAGAACGCTGATGTTGTCTCGCAAGAGTTCCTTAGCGCGGTCGTACTGCCGGGCAATGAGCGTCCTCAGTTCCACATCAATTTTTTCGGCGGTGTCTTCGCTGTACTCCCGCTCTGCACCAATCTCTCGACCGAAGACGATCTGCTGGTCGTCATTGTCCAGCACGATCGGCCCGAACGATTCACTCATCCCCCAGCGAGTGATCATGTTGCGGGCCATTTCGGTCGCCTGCTGGATGTCGTTGCTGGCGCCAGTGGTGAACTCGTCAAAGATGATCTCCTCTGCCGCACGTCCTCCCATGGCAATGATGAGGCGATGCTGGAGGTATTCCTTCTCGTAGTTGCGGTGGTCTTGTTCCGGAAGATAAGCGGTCACGCCCATCGCCCGCCCACGAGGCACAATGGTCACTTTGTGAACCGGATCGGTTTTGGGCAGCAGCACGGAGACCAGTGCGTGTCCGGCTTCGTGGTAGGCGGTGATGCGCTTTTCGTCCTCTTTCATCACCATTGACTTGCGCTCCGGCCCCATGAGGATCTTGTCCCGTGCCCACTCAAAATCTGCGAGTGTGAGTGCCGTCTTGTTGTGCCGCGCCGCACCAAGCGCAGCCTCGTTGACGAGGTTTTTCAGGTCGGCTCCAGAAAATCCGGGAGTCCCACGGGCCACGATGTTCAATTCCACCCCCTCGGCCATCAACACCTTGGCGGCGTGGATTTGCAGAATGGCCTCACGCCCCTTCACATCCGGAAGCGGAACATGAACTTGGCGGTCAAAGCGTCCGGGGCGTAGCAGCGCCGAATCAAGCACATCCGGACGATTGGTCGCTGCGATGACGATGATGCCGTCGGTGGGTTCAAAACCGTCCATTTCGACGAGCAGTTGGTTGAGCGTCTGCTCGCGCTCGTCGTTGCCGCTACCCAAACCAGCCCCCCGGCTACGGCCCACGGCGTCAATTTCATCGATGAAGACGATGCACGGACCCGTGCGCCGCGCCTCCTCAAACAGATCCCGCACTCGACTGGCCCCGACCCCGACGAACATTTCGACAAACTCGGAACCGCTGATTGTGAAGAACGGCACCTCCGCCTCACCTGCAACGGCCTTGGCGAGCAGCGTTTTTCCAGTTCCTGGAGGTCCGGACATCAACATCCCTTTAGGAATGCGTCCACCGAGCTTGCGGAATTTCGTGGGATCCCGGAGGAATTCGATGGTTTCTTCCAGTTCAGTTTTCGCCTCCTCAACTCCGGCAACATTGGCAAACGTGATACCTAGCTGATCTGGCTCGATCTTGTTGGCACGGCTGCGTCCGAGCGTGAAGAGCTTGCCAGCCCCACCCAGACCACCTTGCATCCGGCGCATCAAGAAAATCCAGATTCCGAAAATCAGCAGGAATGGCCCCCAGTGGATGACCAATTCGAGATACCATGGCAGGCCCGGCTCCGGAATGTAGTTGATCTGCACTTGGTTTCTACGCAGGAGGTCAATCAACCCCGGATCGTTGGGAGGAATGTAGGTGCGGTAGGCTTGTCCGCTATCAGCAAAGCCTTCAATTTTGGCGTCTCCAACAAACTGGGCGCTGAGAATGCTGCCTGTGGCGACCTCGTGCTTGAAGTCGGTGTAGATGAGTTCGCTGATGCGGGTGTTGTCGTTGGCACTTTGGTTGCCGCTGAACATATTAACGAGAAACACGGCCAGCACCACCACGCTGAGAATGATCAGCAGTTTTTCATTTTTGGAATGCATAATGTTTCAGTCTGCGCTTGTTTCCGCTCCAGAGTCTGGGGTGGTTGCTTGGAGGCGCTTGGCTCATTTCAGCCGGAAAGCTCTAAGTTACCATTCCCCATCTGCAATTACCAGTCTTTTGAGTGTTTCTGAAAACGGTCCATTCAGAAGCTCAGGTGCCTTGCGGAATCCACTGCGCCACACGGATCACGGAGGGGATCAGTCCCAGCGTGACCGTTAGCAGCACAATCATGCCTCCAGAGAGCAGCAGCATACCATCGTACTGGCTCAGGGTTTGTCCGAACAAGACCCAGTCGGAACTGAGGATGCCGATACCAAGCAACTGTCCGAACAGCACCCCGGAAAGCCCGGAACCTCCGCTCCAGAGGGTCAGCCAGAAGCCCGTGGCGAGCGACTTGTTCTCCTTGGGAATGAGGTAGAGGATCTCGGAGGTCATCGCAATGCTGGAGGCGGCTTGCACAAAGCCGAATCCGGTGGAGACGAATCCTGCGACCCAAATGACCGGAACTGGAAACCCGCCGCGCATGAGCAGGCTGAGCAGGACAATCCCGTAGCCGAAGTGGCAGAACAGGAAGACATATTTCGTGCCGATGCGGTCCACCATGTTGCCGCCCACCACAAAGCCGATGAGTGCTCCAGCGACCATCAGGTTTCCCAACATCACAAGTTGATCGTCAGAAAGCTGTAGAACCTCCTTTTCCAGTAGACCAAAAAGCTGAGGGCTTGAAGCGGTGAAGAGCGAGAGCAGAAAACAGTAGGAGCAAAACGGAAGATAACCCGGCAGCTTGATGACTTTTTTCAGCGAACTCCAGAGGGGTTCACTCGGAGGCTTGGGCTGTTCCAATTCTGGAATCTGGAAAAAGAAGATCATGCGCACAAATCCGAACAGCGCAAGAATCCCTAAGACGATGCGGTAGGTTTCCAGTTCCGGAAAACGCTCCAGCATCAGTGCGACCAGCACAAAGCAGCCCACTCCGAACCCCTGCCAAGTGAGCCGGAGTTTTCCGAAAAAACGGCCCCGTGTTGCTTCGGTAACCAAAGGGTCCAGCAAGGCGAACCAGTTGGAGTGGGACATAGCGGTTCCCACACCGAAGGCAACGATGCCAACGATGATGATGACACGGGTTGGCTGGAAAGGTGCAACCCCCGCAAAGGTGAGCAAAAACAACCCCAATCCGGAAAACACCATCCCCAGCAGGCCGATGAACTTCTTGCCAAACCAGTCCGAGAGGTACCCGAACGGCATGACCAACACGAATTGAACCATCAACGGTAGTGCCAGCAGGGTCAGGATTTCAGATCCGCTCATTTCAAGGCGCGAGAGGAAAGCCAGTAGGAAACCGTTGTTGAAGGCCAGAAAGGAGACTCCGCCAAGGCAGGTGGTGGTCAGAATGCAAAAAGAGGTGAGTTTATTCATCGGAACTGGAACAGGGATGTCGGGCATGGAATCGTTTTTGCTTGTGGAAAAATTTCAGAAAATGGTGTTTCTTCCTTGTTCTTAATGATGAGACCAGTTATATGTTGTGCCAGCCTTATGAATTCGGCAAGATAATGGGTACTTTTGACGAATTGTCGATTTCCGGAACTATAACGCAGACAGGATGTCTTTGACCTTTAGCAAAAAACGCAGACAAAATGGCTGCTGAACAAGCAAATATCCTTCAGGATGTCCGACTCCAGTTTCAAGACTTCTTCGGAGCGCTGAGTCTTGGCAAGCGCATCACGCTACTAGGAGCGTTAGCGGTGGTGCTCATCGGCATGGTGAGTTTGATCATCGTTGCCAACCGTCCGTCTTGGGCGCCGCTCTACACGAATCTCGACCCTACCGATGCGGCACGCATCGTCGAGAAACTCCAAGAAAACCAGATTCCGTACCTGCTTGCGCCGGGAGGCCGGGGGGTACTGGTTGACCCGCAAATGGTGGATCAGGCACGGCTGACCCTCGCCCGCGAGCGCGTGACTCCTGGAGGCGGGGTGGGCTTCATGGACCTCTTTGGAACTCCGAGTTTAGGCGAAACCGAGTTTCAGCAACAAGTGAAGTACCGTATCGCACAGGAGGGGGAACTGGCGCGGCTCATCTCTCAGCTTGATGTCATACGCTCCGCCAAGGTTTCGCTGGCGATTCCACAGAAAACGCTGTTTTCCGATGAGCAGGAAGACACCACTGCAGCAGTTGCGCTCACCCTTTCCGGAAATGGTATCAACCGTGGGCAGGTGGAAACCGTCATCCACTTGGTCGCTGGTGCGGTCGCCTCCCTCAACCCGAACAACGTCCGGATCACGGACCAGTCCGGAAAACTGCTCAGCAAAGGAGTCTCGGATCGGTCTGCCGGAGGCAATGTTGGCGACAACTACGCGCACCAGAGCAAGTTCGAGAAAGAACTGGAGGTGAAGATCGCGAAACAGCTTGAGGAGGTTGTGGGCGAGGCGCGAGTCAAGGTGATTGTCGCAGCAACCATGCTCTTCGACCGCCAGACGATCAAGGAACACTTGATTGATCCGGACCAGACGAGCGTGATCAGCGAGCAGATAGTTGATGAGAGTTCAGTGGGGTCGCGCTCGGTGCCAGTCGGCCCCTCTGGTGTGACCACGAACCTTCCGGAAGCAACAGGTCGAGAAGCTGCGACCGTTTCTGAGTTCGTTAAAAAGAACTCCACAAAAAACTTCGAGAGCAGCCGTCGTGAGGTCATTAAGGAGAGTGCGCCGGGCACCCTGACCCGGGTCAGTGTCTCCGTGCTGCTGGACAACAAACGCCCACACATTCTGGACGAAGACGGGAACTCGATTGGGCGGGATAACATCCGCTGGACGGAGACCGAGAAGGAGGTCATCACCAACCTCGTCAAGGCGGCCATTGGCTACAATGAACCTCGGGGCGACAACATTTACGTTGGGAACCTGCCCTTCGGGAAGGCTCTCGAGGAAAGCAAGGAACTCGAACTTGAATCTGACCGGGTCCGCAACCAGTTCATCCTTGATGTGGTGCGCTATTCTGCCCTCGGTGTTGCTGTAGTCGCCCTCATCACCCTCGTGATCCGCCCAATGGTGCAGCGGTTGGCAGCCAAGCCTGCGGACCTTGACCTGCTGATGGGACTGCCTGCGACGATTGGCGAACTTGAAGGCGAAGAGCTGGAAATTCCAACCGAGCGCGAATCCGGAATTCCACCACGAGAGAAAATTCTCGAAATCGCCAAACAGGATTCGCTCAAAACGGCAGCCCTTGTCCGCACTTGGCTGCGTGATAAGAAATAACCCCGCCTGCAACCCGTGTTGGGTTGCAGCGAGGCCGTTGCCGCTTCTCTACTGCTCCCATGCCTGAAGAATCAGGATTCCAAGCCTTCACCGCAGAGGATTTCGAGGCGCTGTCCTCGAAAGGTGCTGGGCAGGGGGCAGGCGCGGTGTCACCTCCTCCTCCGGAACCTTCTGGTGATTTTGCCCTGATCGAGTTTGAGGAGGAAGCCCTCATTTCCGAAGACTTGGAGGGGGGCGAAACTCAAGCCGAGGAGGAGCGCACCAAGCTCGCTGAAACCTTCTCCAGCGAATCCTTTGTCCGCGAAGACAGCCTGCTCACCAACGCAGAAGCCTACGCGGCGTCAATCCGGGACGAAGCCGACACCTACCGCCAAGGTTTGGTGGGGAAAACCGAAGACCTCAACCGCGAAGCGGAACGGATCCGCAAGGAGGCAGAACACCTCAAAACCCGTGCCGAGGAAGAGCGGTCCTCCGCTATCCAAGCCGCAGAGTCCGAGGTCCAGAGCATCCGGGATGCCGCCTATCAGGAGGGGTTTGAATCCGGGTTGGAGCAAGGGACGCAGCAGCGCTACGCCGAGACCGAGGTGCTGGGATTGCAGGTTGTGGAGGTCATTGAGCAACTCCGGACCTTGCGGCAGACGGTTCGCCAGCAGGGAGAGGAGGAACTGGTACGACTGACACAGAACCTCACGAGGCAGGTGGTGATGGAAGAACTCGCTGTCAACCCGAAAGTGATAGAAAACCTCGCCCGCTCTGCCCTCAAGGAGGTGGAGGAGCATGGCAAAATCCACCTCTACCTGCATCCCCAAGACTATGAGTTCCTGCTCAACAGCGAAACGGATTTGGAGCGCTACTTGGGCGAGGAGCAGACTCTGACCATCAGGGCCAGCCTTGATGCGACTCCGGGGTCAATCCTCGTGGAGGGTGACGAAACCAGCGTCGAGTTCACCTTCCAGAATCAGCTTGAGCGGCTGGACCGCATCTTGGTGGACCACCTCTCTGAACAACACGCCCGCATGCACGAGGTCGAGATGGATGCTTACGACTTCACCCCACGCTCTGCGGATTCCCAAACTCCTGCGGAGGCTCCATCGTCCTCCCCCGCTGCTACCGAAAGCTCTGCCGAAGCAGACTCAGCGACCTCCGTTCCGGAAGCGGAGTCGTCCACGCCTGCGTGACCGATGACAGATTCCACGCTTCCTGTTCACAATTCCTTGGGGACGTACCACGCGCCGCTGGAGCGTTTTGTGCCGCTGCGTCGGGAAGGACGGGTGACGCAGGTGGTCGGGCACATGGTGGAATCGGCGAATCCCGGCTGCACGGTCGGCAGCATGTGCCTGATCCACAACCCCCAAAGCGGGGTCAGCATTCCTGCCGAGGTCGTGGGGTTGCGGAACAAGCGCGTGCTGGTGATGCCCTTGCAGCACGCCCACAACCTTGGCCCAAAATGCCGGGTCATTCCGGAAGACCGCCCGGCGATGGTGCCGATCGGCCACGGGTTGCTGGGCCGGGTGATTGACCCGCTGATGCGCCCGATGGACGGCAAGGGCGAACTGCTCGTCAACTCCGAAATCCCGCTTTATCCGGAAGCGATCAACCCGCTCTCTCGCAAGCGCATCAAGCGTCCCCTTGACGTGGGTATCCGCGCCATCAACGCTTGCTTGATGTGCGGGCGGGGTCAGCGCATCGGCATCATGGCAGGGTCCGGTGTGGGCAAGTCGGTGCTGCTCGGCATGATGGCCCGCTACACGGACGCAGACATCACCGTGATTTCGCTGATCGGTGAACGCGGCAAGGAAGTCCGGGAGTTCATTGAGGACAATCTTGGCGAGGGGGGGCTGAAACGCTCCGTGGTCGTGGTCGCCACCTCCGACCAACCGCCTCTGCTGCGGATGCGTGGGGCGTTTGTCGCCACGGCAATCGCGGAGTATTTCCGTAACGAAGGGCAGGACGTGCTGCTGGCGATGGACTCGCTCACGCGCTTTGCAATGGCGCAACGCGAAATCGGCCTTGCCGCCGGAGAGCCGCCCACGACCAAGGGCTACCCGCCCTCCGTTTACAACCTGCTGCCCAGATTGCTGGAGCGAGCGGGAACCCACGAGGGCACGGGTTCGATCACGGGGTTCTACACCGTGCTGGTCGAAGGCGATGACCTCAACGATCCTATCGGAGATGCCATCCGAGCAATTGTGGACGGCCACATCGTCCTCAGCCGCGACCTCGCCGCCAAAGGCATCTACCCCGCCGTGGACATTCTCAATTCCTCCAGTCGGGTGATGGTGGATGTCGCCACCGAACAGCACCTCAAGCTCGCACAAATCTACCGCCGCACTCTCGCCACCTACCGGGAAGCCGAAGACCTCATCAACATTGGGGCTTACGTTCAAGGGAGCAATCCCGAAATTGACTACGCGCTCTCCAAAAACACCCAGATGCAGGAGTACGCGCTTCAGGACATGCAGGAACACACCTCGCTCACCGAATGCGAAGCCCGCCTGCTCCACATCTTCGGGGACCGTATGACCGGGACGACCTGAGTTGGCCGTCCGTAGAAGAAGTCAAAACCGGGAGTCGTCAGTGCGGCCAATGCTAATCCGCGACAAAAACTCAAACCCCTTGCCCTGCGCTCGGCTTCGCGTTTAGAATCGGCACGAACCCTCACTCCACCTAGGGAGGCCCATGCGACGACGATCCCAACTGCACGAGACTCTCGGCTGGCTGCTGCTGACGCTGGCGGTCTTCCTGTCCACCCTTCCCGACCTTGCTGCTGAATCGCGGGGCGTCAAGCGCGTCGAGATCAAGACGGCGGCAGGTGAGGCCATCGGTCTTTACGAGCAGAGCCACGCGCTCGTGATCGGCGTGAGCGCCTACGAACACTGGCCCAAGCTTCCCGGAGTGAAGCGGGACGTTACCGACGTGGCCGCCGCGCTGGAAAAGAACGGCTTTTCCGTGCAAACCGTCCTCGATCCTGATCAGGACATGCTCGACGATGCTTTTGAGGGCTTCATCGAAGAGCACGGGGGCAACCCGGAAAACCGCCTGCTCTTCTACTTCGCGGGACACGGGCACACGGTGCAGCCCAAGTTCGGGGGTGAGCCGCTGGGCTACCTCGTGCCCATCGACGCTCCGGTGCCCACCCTCGGCGAGCGCGAGGCGCGGCGCTTCAAGCGCGTGGCGATGAGCATGCAGCGCATCGAGGAGTACGCGCTCAACATTGACGCCAAACACGCGCTCTTCCTCTTCGACGCCTGCTTCTCCGGCTCGCTCTTCGCGCTCAGTCGCGCCATCCCGGAGAGCATCAACTACAAGACCGCCAAGCCCGTCCGCCAGTTCATCACCTCCGGCAGCGCGGAGGAAACCGTGCCCGACCAGAGCATCTTCCGCAGCCAGTTCGTCGCCGCGCTTGAAGGCGAGGGCGACTCCAACGGGGACGGCTACCTCTCCGGCACCGAACTTGGGCAGTTCTTGCAGGACTCCGTGGTCAACTACTCCAAGGGCGCACAGCATCCGCAGTACGGCAAGATCAGGAACCCCAACCTTGACAAGGGGGATTTCGTCTTCATGCTCGGCGACCCCGATCGCACACGCTGGGCCGAACGACAGCAACAAATGCGCTTGGAATTCGCCGCAGCACAAACCCAACAACAGTCGCAACTGGACACCATCACCGTCCGTTGGGAACAGTTTCTCGGCAAGTATGGAGAAGATAATCCCTTCAGTGCGGAGGATGAAAGCCTGCGCCAACGTGCCGAATCCGAAATCGCCTTTCTCACCGGAACTTCCGCGCCTGCGGCCACCGTGGCGGCTCCGGACGCTGTTGCTGAAAAGCGGCCCGCCTCCAACCCGGAAGCCGTCAAGCTGATGAAAACCTATCGGCTGGCAAAAAACCGCAACCTCGCCACACTCGCAGAGCAAAGCCTGCAAACCCTTGTCTCTAAGCATCCGGACACTCCGGAAGGCCGCGAAGCCCCAATCCTGCTGCTCTCGGCACGGCTGGAAAAAGAAGGCGTGAACTTGGAAACCGAAGAGGCCCTGCTCGCGCTGGAAATCGAACAGCCGGACTCCCCGCAAGTCGCCAAAATCCGCAAACAAGCCGCCGCGTGGCTGCTGGCCGAGGGCGACCGACGGCTGCAGGCGCAAGACTACGACGCAGCCCTAGCAAACTATGAAAAAGCCGCCAGCTACGGGGCCGATGCCGATGCCCTCCGCAAAAAGCAGGTGAAGATCAAGGAACGGCAGATTCGCGCCCTCATTGACGCCAAGCGCTTTGGGAAGGCCGAAGAGGCTCTGGTGCTGTGGGAAGCTTCCGGAGACGCGCCACAGGCCACGCTTTCCGAACTCCATCGCCTCAAACGCGAACGCCACGCCGAGGCCCGCGAGCGCGAGTGGAAGCGCATCACCTTCCTCATCAACCAGAAACGCTTCAATGACGCCGAGAGCGCACTGGCCAAGTGGGAGGCCACGGGCGACACGCCCAGCAACCTCGACGAACTGCAAGCCTACCTCAAGCTCCAGAAGAATGCCGAACTGCAACGCATGAAAGCGGAACGCCAGCGCATGGCCAACCGCCGCCGCGAGGTGCGCTCGCTGATTGACTCCGGAGACCTTGACAATGCGGAAGCACGGCTGACCCACTGGCAAAGCTCCGGAGAGGATGCCGAGGGGCTGCGCGAACTGCAAGCCTACCTTGAAGCAAATTCCGCATGGACCGAATCCGTCACCGGCATGAAGTTCCAGAAAATCCCCGGCGGCAGTTTCCGGATGGGTAGCTCGTCCTCAGAGCAGGGGCGGTACGATGACGAGACGCCGCACACGGTTCGGGTGGACGTGTTCTGGCTGGGGGAGACGGAGGTGACACAAGCGCAGTGGCAGGCGGTGATGGGGAGCAACCCCTCAAAATTCAGAGGCAACGATCTTCCGGTGGAACAGGTGAGTTGGAATGACATTCAGGAGTTCATCAAAAAGCTCAACGCCCGCAGCGGGAAGCGTTTCCGTTTGCCGACGGAGGCGGAGTGGGAGTACGCGGCGCGCGCGGGGACGAAGACGACCAG
>CAJWCD010000046.1:0-23204 GCA_913020725.1 uncultured Pseudomonadota bacterium | reverse complement strand
TTTCTCAAAAGCGTCCAAAATACCCCGTCTGCTTGCAGCGGGGATTTTTTTATTTTTTTAGGCGAACCCTATCAACGACAATAAATAGGCCGGGAGGTTATTGTCCAGCTCGGGACAACTAACCCTTTACCCTCTTTCCTTTTCTCCTTTTCAAAAGACCCCTGCATGGGCTAAGGAGGCGTCAGTCCCCGGCACCCCCCGATGAAAGGAGGAAAGGTCGAATTCAGTGGGTGCAGATCCCGTTGATAGAGAAACTGATCAGAGCACCTGTTTCAACCTCCAATTTCTCCGGTGTCGAATATGTCCGGAACTATGACGGGGACACCATGACCGTAAACATTCCCGGAGTGCATCCGCTTTTTGGAAATGAAATCGGAATCAGGGTGCGGGGCATCGACACACTGGAAATACGGGAAAATATCCGTTTGAAAAACAGAAGGCAAAAGAGACCAAAACTTTGATCGAGGGGATACTGAACCGCGCAAACGAAATCACCCTCCACGATATTGAACGGGAGAAGTACTTCAGGATTGTTGCATCTGTGATTGTGGATGGTCAAAACCTGAGTGATCTACTTCTAGCGAAGAAACTAGCAGTCCCTTATGATGGCTGAGATTGGCTACAGGGACAAACGGGAACCTCTTTCTCCAGAAAGCCAAGTGGACATTTGGTCTCCTGCAAAGATCAACCCGGTTCTCCAGATTCTGCGCAAGCGTCCGGACGGCTTTCACGATCTATTTCTGCATCTGGTTCCGATCAGTCTTTATGACCGGTTGAGCTTTACACCGCAAACTTCCGGAGGGGTGAGGTTTCAAAGCACAGGGCGTCCGGTCATGGTGGAGCCGGAGTACAACCTCGCGGTACGAGCGGTGCGGGCGTTTGAGCAGGCCACTCAGCAAACCGTGCATCTGAAGCTTCACTTGGAGAAGCATATTCCGGACGGGGCTGGGCTGGGCGGGGGGAGCAGTGATGCCGCTGCGGTTTTGCGGGTGCTGAACCATCTGCACGGAAATCGACTCAGTGCTTCGATGCTCCACATGCTTGCTGTTGGGTTGGGCGCGGACGTGCCGTTTTTTCTCGATCCTCAGCCCTGCGAGGCCACGGGACGCGGGGAAGCGTTGTGTCCTCTGCCGGACTACCCGTGTCTGCCGCTTGTGGTGCTCAAACCTCCGTTTTCCAGTTCCACCGCCGAGGCTTACGACAACTGCCAGCCGCTGGAGGAGTCCCCGCCGCATCCACCGGACTCCCCGCAAGCATTGGAGGCGATGCTCTGCAACCGCTTTGAGCTAACCTTGCGGAATCGGTTTCCAGAACTGGAAGTGCTGAAGTCAAAACTCCGTTCGGTTGGCGCAATTGGTGCATCCGTGAGTGGAAGCGGCTCGGCGGTTTTCGGGGTTTTCGAGGACGTCGATACACGGGATGACGCGGCGACGCAACTCCACCAGACAGTTGATGCAGAAGTCTTTTCATGCAGGATGCTCACAGGTCCAGACGCTCAGCATTTGTTCGATTCCGGACCTTCCGGGGAGTGATTCTGCTCGTCGTGCTGGTGCTGGTGCTGGCCGGTTGCCGTAGCCGATCGCGCCCGACCACACCGAAGGCCACCGGTATCCATGACAACCGCCCGCAGGTCTGGACACAATCGAATGCCCGTATCCGTAAGTTCGTCCGGGTTTACTCGCAGAACCACCACGTCCGGATTTGCTTGGAACGTGCACAGGATAACGGCTATGTGCCCTACATCCACCGGGTGTTCTACAAGCATCGGCTGCCCCCGGAATTGGTGTACCTGCCCTTGCTGGAGTCGTGCTTTGACACCAAGGCCGATTCCGGACACGCACGAGGCATGTGGCAGTTTGTGCAGGGCACGGCGCGGGAGTACGGGCTACGTGTGGGCAAATCCTTTGACGATCGGCTCAACTGGCGCAAATCGACCCATTCCGCCGCACGCTACCTCAAGTGGCTCGGCGAACGGTTCAACTACAACTGGGAACTGGCGTTGGCGGGCTACAACGGTGGGCCGACTTACCTTGCCCGCCAAATGAAGCAGCAGGGCACTTGGAACTACTGGGAACTTAACCTGCGTGAGGAAACTTACAAGTACGTTCCCAAGTTTCTCGCCATGCTCGAAGTGGCCCGGCAACGCTACCCGGATCTCTACTACGAAGGAGGGCCGCGCTTCTGGATTGCGGCTCGTTGACCTTGTTGTGAGAAACAGGACTTGATTCTGGCAGACGCTGCTGTTAGCTTTTGCTTTTAAAATCTCCTTGGTCGGTAACCCAAAGGACCGGAGCAAGGAAGTGCAAATCTCGAAGGAGACACGATGGCAGAGGAAGAAGGCGGCGGAGATAGTGGAGGAGGAGATAGTGGAGGAGGCAAGAAGAAGCTGATCATCATCATTGTCGCGGTCGTACTCCTCCTCGTCATCGCAGTGGTGGCATTCCTGCTGCTCTCTGGAGGCGAGGAAGAGGAAGTGGTGGAGGAAGAGAAACCGATCACCGAATCCGCCGAACCTCTTGCTGTCCCGATCTTTCTCCCACTGGAGAGTTATGTGGTGAACCTCAAGGACGGACGCCGCTACCTGAAGGTGAAGATCCAACTCATGCTCAGCGAGCCTATGGCCAGCGCCTACCTCACCCTGAGGCTGGTCGAGGTCAAGGACATCGTCCTGAGCGAGTTGCAGACGCTTTCGGCAGAGGATGTGGGACAGGCGGACGCGCGTGAGGTGCTGAAGCAACGGCTCATCAGCGCCATCAGCCAGCTCTTCCCCTCAGCTCCGGAATGGGAGGATGCTGAGCCAATCAAGAAGGTTCTCTTCGAAGAGTTCGTGATTCAGTGACCGGAGCACTGGAGGCCAGAGGCGGAAGGACGAGCGAGTTATGCCTTGGAGGACACCAAAACCTAGGAGACGGACGCTGACTTGGCGGATGCTGCTTGTGCTGCTCTCGCTGACGGTGCTGATCGCTGGGTGTGAGGAGGAAGAGGAGGAGCCGGAAGTCGTGAGGCAGGGACCTCCGCCTCTGGAGAAGCCGAGCTACATTGACTTGGGCACGTTCATCGTCAACATGCCTGGAGACAAGTATTACCTCAAGGGTTCCCTCCAGCTTGCATTTGGGGATGCTGCTCCAAAGGTATGGATGGAAGCGCGGCTACCCATCGTCAAGGATCTTGTGATCGCGCAGTTGAAGACGGTTACGGTAGAGCAGTTTGATGACCTCAAGAACCGGAAGTTGTTCAAGCGGGATCTTCAGGTGCGCCTCAATTCACTCTTCCCTAACGAATCGCCTTGGGAGGAGCCGAAGCCGGTGCGCAAGGTGCTGTTCTCCGAGTTTTACCGGCAGTGAACCCAGACGACCGACCGTCGACAACCCTGTAGCCCTAGACCGACATGGCAGAGGAAGAGGAGAATCTTGAGGACGCTGTTGAAGACGACGCGGCGACCGATGACGATTCCGTTGAGAATCTGGACGACCTCGACTGGTCCGATGTTGAAAGCGACCTGAAGGAGAACCGCGAGGAAGTGCTGGCCAAAGCTGGAGAGGACGAGGATGCCGAAAGCGGTTCCGACTCCGGAAGCCAAGGTGGCGCCAAGGTGGCACCGAGCGCTCTGGAAATGGACTTCCTGCTGGATGTCCAGCTCAACATCGCCGTCGAGGTGGGACGCTCGCAGATGCGCATCGAAGACCTGCTGAAACTCGATCAGGGTTCGGTCCTCGAATTGGAAAGCATAGTGGGCCAGCCCTTAGACATCCGGGGCAACAACCAGCTTGTCGCCCGGGGAGAAGTCGTGGTGATCAACGACAAGTTTGCGGTTCGCATCACCGACATCGTCAGTCCCGACGACCGCTTCGCAGCCCTTTGAGGCTCTCCGATGAGCAGCCGGCCCCTTTCCCTTCTGCTTTTGCTGGCTAGCCTTTTGCTCTGGAGCCAGACCTCCATCCATGCCGAACAACCCCTGCTGCTCCAGCGTATTGAGGTTCACACTTCCGGCTCAGTGGAGCAGGTCGCGCTGAAGTTCTCCAAGGCCTTCCGGGAGGATCCACTCATCAACTTCGACTCCGGGTCTATGAGTTTACGGCTCCCCCACACCCGGCTGGATCCCTCCGTACCCCCGTTGATCAGCCCTGCGAGCAGTCCGTTGATTCGCACCATCCGGGCCACCCATGCGGATTCCGGAGATTATGTGCGGGTCGACTTGCACTTCCGTCAAGACCGCCGCTTGCGTGGCAATCCGGAAATCACTTACAGCACCGACCAAATTTCTCTCTCCCTCAACCACCGCCCCGCCGCTACCGAATTGCCGCTCGTGGAATCGAGCCGACTGCTGGAGCAGGCGGAGCAGAAGCTTCAGGAGGGCGACCGCTTCACTAGCACTTTCAGCCGCACGGAAGCTGCCGGAGCCGAGCCGTTGACCGACGGGTTCCCCACCCCGGTCTATGCCGATGACGACTGGGTGCGCACTCTGCTCTCGTTGGTGCTGGCGTTGTTGTTCATCCTGCTGCTGATTTTTCTCTTGGCGTGGTTCTACAACCGTTTTCTCGCCGGGCGTTTCCCAGCCTCTCGCGGCAAGGTACAGATCCGCCTCGTGTCCACCTTTCATGTTGCACCCCGGCAAAAAGTGGTGGTTCTCGAAATCAACGGGCAGCAGTTTGCCTGTGGTGTCACCCCCACGGCGATCTCGCTCATCTCCGCGATTCCTAGCGGACAGGCCGCCAAAACTGCCGAGACCGGGAAACTTGGGGCCGATGCCAGCAAGACCGATCGCTCCCGGCTGGACTTCCTCAAGGCGTTGGACACCGCACGGCTTCAGTCTCAGGAGATGCTGAAGCAGTCTCCCCCTAAGCCGCAAGCCACTCTCAGCTCGGAAGTCGCTCTTGCTCCTGAAACTGAAGCTGACTCGGCCGCAGTTGTGGAAAAACCTGTGGAATCTTCAAAACGCACGGCACGGCGAAAAGGCTACAAGCCGACGCTGCGTCCGGCTGCGGACGCAGGGGCCAAGGGGTGGCAGCAGGATTTGCGGGACAACCCTGCGATGGAGGAGTTTGCCTCAAAGCTCTCCCGGCGGCTTAAGTCCCTCAAACCGATCAAGTAGGCCCCCAGCTTTTCGAGCCACCTCATGTCCGGAATCACTGCCCGCCGCTCCCGTATTTCCAGCCAACGCCATTGGTTTTTGGGAGGACTGGCCCTGTTCGGACTGTTGCTGCCCAGCCTGTTGTTTGCCCAATCCCCGATTCCGGGAATCAGCATCGCCATCGATCAGGCGGACACTCCGGAGCAGGTGGCGGCAACGCTCCAGATCATTTTCCTGCTCACCATTCTCACACTGGCTCCGGCGCTGGTGATCATGACCACTTCGTTCACGCGCTTCGTCATCGTCCTCTCCCTGCTCCGTCAGGCGATTGGAACGCCGCAAACGCCATCGAATCAGATCGTCATCGGCATGGCACTTTTCCTCACGCTTTTCGTGATGATGCCGGTTTATGAGGAGGTCAATCGCGATGCGCTTCAGCCATATCTTGAGGAACAGATCCCGCAGAAGGAGTTTCTGGACCGCGCCAGCTTGCCGATCAAGCGTTTTATGCAACGCTACACCCGTGAAAAAGACCTTGCACTCTTCATCCAGATCGCCAAGCTGAAGCGCCCCCGAACCCTTGAGGATGTCCCGATCCATGTGATCATCCCTGCGTTTGTCCTCAGTGAACTCAAGACGGCGTTTCAGATCGGCTTTCTGCTCTATGTGCCGTTTCTGGTGATTGACATGGTGGTCGCCTCGATCCTGATGGCGATGGGCATGATGATGATGCCGCCGATCATGATCTCACTGCCCTTCAAGCTCATGCTCTTTGTGCTGGTGGATGGGTGGCACCTGATCATCGGTTCGATGGTCAAAAGTTTTGTGAATTTTTAGCCGAACGTCACAGAATGGTGCTTGCAGAAGGAGAATTCAGGTGTCAGAATTCAAAAGTTGATCGAGCGCAAGGATTGTGGGCAGGGATCAAAGGTATTTTGCAAATGCCGGACAAACTGGATTTCTAATCTGAAGAGGGTGCAATGACTGAAGCGTTGGTGGTGACGATCATGCTGGAAGCGATGCGGGTCACAACCCTGTTGGCCGCGCCAATGCTGGTGGCGGCGTTGGTTGTTGGTCTGGCGATCTCCATTTTTCAGGCTGTGACCCAGATTCAGGAGCAGACGCTGGCAATTATCCCCAAGATGGGAGCGATCATGGGAGTGATGGCGGCTTTGTTCCCTTGGATGCTTGCACAGGCCACCACCTACATGGGCGGAGTGTTCGCCAATTTCCCAAGGTACTTGGGAGGATGAGCGGACAGGAACCCGCCCGGACGGGGGTGCCGGACGGGAAAAAAAACGACCGCAACCCGCAAAGATTTCGGCCGCTTTCTTGGGCAGTTGCAACTCAGCAGTCTGGGGTGCTGAAGTCAGGGATGATGCTGAAGCGGTTTAGATCCGCGCCTTCCGGCGCACTGTTGCTTGTGTCCTCGCCCAGCCATTCCTCGTAGTTCTCCGCCCGCAGGCCGTTGACCTCGGTTTCAATGCGTTCAATGAAACCGCCTCTGGCAAAGAAATGTTCCATCGCAGTGTTGAGTTCTGCTCTTGTGATTTGTACGGATGTTTTCATGGTACCCCTTGGGTTATTTCGTTGTGTTTTTGGGTTTGCGGTTCTGTAGCCCTGCCCGGCCTGTGGCCTGAAGAGGTGAAGCTTTTGGTGCAGGCGCAACATCGTCGCTTTCCGGAGCCACCGGTTGCGGTGCTGCTTGCTGGGTCGGCTCCAGTTCTGTCTGAACACGGTCCAACTGTTCGACCACTTGGTTGCGGACGGCGTCCAACATTTGACGTTCGTAGTGAAAGGTGCGCACGATCTGCTGATTGATCTGGGCTACCGCCTGCTCTTGCAAGATCGGCACCTGCGCTTGTGCCTGCTCCCACTGCTGCTCCACGAGCTTCCGGACTTCGATGGCTTGTGTGCCAAGCCCGGACCATAGCACCTCTGTGGCACCTTCCGTGGATTCGTGTACCCGTTTTTGCTGTTGCTGGGTTTGCTCCGCGGCCTGCTGTTGCCACTGCTGCCACTGGCTTTGCAATTGCTGACAGTTCTGCTCACGCAGGTTGAGGGATTGCTCATAGAGGCCAAAGCTTTGGGCCCACAGGCCCTTCTGCACTGTCAGTGCCTGATTCAGACCTTGGGTGATCACTTCCATTCCATATTTCATTGTTCAGACTCCTTGTTTGTGAGTTCATGTTGAAGCTATTCTGCCTTGAATTTGCGGATAAGTCAACATTATTTTTGCATTCGCACAAAAAATAATAAAAACAACTGAATTAATTGGATTTATTTTTTTCAAAATCACTATTCTTCCGTGACAAACTCAAAGGCTAGCAAGGAAACGACTCCGAGCAGGATATCGGAGGCAAGCAACATCTGGCTCCACAAAAATACTTCGTCCTCATGCACTCCGAAGAGCAGGAAGGCCGTGAGCCGGACCACGCTGAGCAGACTGGGAATCATGAGAGGAAAGAGCAGGATGGGCAGTAACACCTCGCGTCCGCGCAGGGAGGCGGTCATGGCGGTGAGCAGGGTGCCGAGGCTGCTGAACCCAAGGGTGCCGCCCACGAGGACAAGAGTGAGGCCCAGCAGATTGTCGGGTGTGACCTGAAAGAAAACCGCACAGAGCGGCAGAAAGAGGAGTTGTGCGGTGAGCAGAAAGCAGGCGTTGGCGACGACTTTGCCGAGGAACAGTACACTGCGATCCACCGGACTCATCAGCAGTGCTCCCATGCACCCCGTTTCCATTTCTTGGGTGAGTGATTTGCCGAGGCTCAGCACTCCGGTCATCAGGAACACCACCCAGATGAGTCCGGGCAACGCCGTACGGAACTGCTGGGGGTCGTCTCCCATCGCAAACTGGAACACGAGCAGGGTGAGGACGGCGAAGAGCAGCATCGAGAGTAGATGCTCCTTGCGCCGCAGGTCAATGAGGAGGTCTTTCCAGACGAGAACGAGGAATTGCTGGAAGACGACGGGCATGGGGATCATCCGGCGGGGGGCCGGAGCTAGCGGCTCAGGCCGCGCTTTTGGCAGGGGGCTTGGAGGCGGCAGGCTTGCTGGCCGAACCTTCCGATTTGCTGGAGGTGCTTCCGGATTTTTCGGACTTGCCTTCGGATTTTTCGGACTTGCCTTCGGATTTTCCACTTCCGGCTTCTTCTGATTTTGGAGTCTCGGGTTTCGCCTCGCTTCCGCCTGATTTTTCGGATTTTTCGTCACTTCCGGAAGACTCCGGTTTGTTGTTGCCATAACCGTCTTTGTACCAACCTCCTCCTTTGAGGTGGAAGGCACTGATGGAAATCTTGCGTTGGGCGGCGGGTTGTTCGCACTGGGGGCAGTCTTGTAACGGAGGATCACGGAACTTCTGCATCTCCTCAAACTCGTAGCCGCATTCGGCGCATCCGTACTCGTAAATTGGCATGTCTGGAAGTTTTTGCTAAAGTGATTATTTTTGGAAGCTGACCGATGAACCTATCTAATTTATGAGAAACTTGCAGAATTGTCAATGGACATGATGGTTCAGCCAGAGCGTGTGGAGCAGTCTGAAGGGCAGACCGCCTCCCGGAGGCTCCAAGCCCGCAGTCTGGAAAAATCGTATCGAGGCCGACATGCGGTCCAGCAGGTTTCCATCGAAATCACGCAAGGGCAGGTGGTGGGGTTGCTCGGCCCCAATGGTGCAGGCAAGACGACCACCTTCTACATGATCGCTGGAGTGCTGCGTCCGGATCGCGGACAGATCATCCTCGACGGCCGCGACATCACCCGACTGCCGATGCACCGCCGGGCGCAGGCGGGACTGGGCTACCTCGCCCAAGAGCGTTCGATCTTCCGGAAGATGACCGTGGAGGAGAACCTGCTCGCCGTTATGGAACTGATGCCGTTGTCGAAGCAGGAGCGGCACGAGCGCTTGGAGCGGTTGCTTCAGGAACTCGGCATCCAGCACGTCCGCAAAAGCATGGGCTACGCGCTCTCCGGAGGGGAGAGCCGTCGCGCCGAAATTGCCCGTGCCCTTGTGCTTGATCCTGCAATCATTCTGCTCGACGAACCCTTTGCCGGAGTGGATCCGATCGCCGTAGCGGACATCCAGTCCATCATCCGCCAACTCGCCGAGCGCAACATCGGCATCCTCATCACCGATCACAACGTCCGGGAAACCTTCGGTATCATTGATTACGGCTACATCATGAACGAAGGAGCGCTGCTCGTCGAAGGCTCCCCGCAAATCCTTGCTGCCGATCCTCAAGCTCGCCGTGTCTATCTCGGCGAATCGTTCTCGATGTGACCCGCCCTCAGCCTGTGTGGGCATCGTCTGCGTTGCAGGTCATCCTGGAAAAAGTTAGCATGGGGAGAACCAGTTCGTTCAACCTCAATCCTCGAAAGCTCTACGATGAAACTCGGCATTCTTGAATGTGACCACATTCCGGAGAACCTGCGGCCTCGGTTCATTTCCTACAAGCTCGTGTTTGAACGGCTTTTGCAGCCTCATGCCCAAAAGCTGACCTGTGTGAGCTACCGTGTGTTCACCGGGGAGTTTCCTGAGCACCCCGATGGCTGCGGAGGCTATCTCATCACAGGGAGTGCCCGGAGTGTTTATGAGTCGGAGCCATGGATTGAGCGTCTGGAGGCCTACGTCCGCACCCTGCACCAACTTCGCAAGCCGTTGATCGGCATCTGCTTTGGGCACCAGATGATCGCGCAGGCACTGGGGGGGCGGACGGAAAAGGCTGCGCAGGGTTGGGGTGTGGGTCGGCAAACTTACCAAGTGCTGGAAACTCCGGCATGGCTCGATTCCAGCCCTCCGGAATTCTCCATCCTCGCCAGCCATCAGGATCAAGTCACGGAACTCCCGGATGGGGCCACTCGCCTTGCCTCCAGCGGTTTCTGTAAAAACGCCGCCTTTACCCTTGGAGATCATGTGTTGTCTTTTCAGGGACACCCGGAGTTCACCAAGGAATTCTCCCAAGGCATCCTCGACTTGCGACGCGAACACTATGGCGAGGAACTCTACGCCTCCGGAGTTGCATCGCTCCAGCATCCCATTCAAGCCGAGTTGGTGGCGAGTTGGATGATGCAGTTCCTCAATACCCAGTCTGAACGGACGGCATGTGCTTAGCGGTTCCTCCCCACACCTGTGGGGGAGGAACACGAAAACCTAGCCGGGCTTGGGCTGGCAATCAGCGGTTCATCCGCATTCGGAGGGGGACACTGATCAGACCCTCTTTTCGGTTGAAACGATTACCACCGATTCCAAATATGGGGATTGCAGGCAATGATGGCTTCAGTCGCATTGCCATTAAAGGTGTGGAAGGTGGTAAAAGTACTACCCGTTCCCAAGTTGACTTGGCTGCCCACTCCAACCGAAAAGAAGGGATTTGCGTGATTTGTTACCAAAGTTAAAATTTTTGTTGACAACTCAGAAAATCCACGATATGCTAGCTAGATTGCTTTCATGATCCTGCCTGAAGAAATCATCATTTTGTTTTCCCACGGCACACCCTGAGAGCCCTGCCCCCGCAACGGAAGTGCCGTTGAACGAGGGCGATCTGGATTGTCCGTGCCGTTTGTTTCGGTTGAGCACTGCTCCCGGAGCCATGTGTCCCTTTGTGTGTGACGCTGGCGTGGCGATTCCTGTCTTTTCACCACCCATTTGGAGTGTTATGCACACCTTTCAAGAGTTCCCGCTGGCGACCCCATTGCATCAAGCATTGGGCGAACTGGACTTTCACACCCCCACCCCGATTCAGCACGAATCCATCCCAAAACTACTCGACGGGCATGACCTGCTGGGCATCGCGCAAACCGGCACCGGCAAGACCGCCGCATTCGTGCTGCCGCTGTTGCACCGCTTGGCGGCAGAAGGCCGTGTTGCCGAGCGCAAGCGTCCGCGAGCGCTGATCCTTGTCCCGACCCGCGAGCTTGCCGTGCAAGTGGACACCGTGGTCCACCAATTGGGTCGGCACCTTCGGCTGCCCTGTGGGGTGGTCTATGGCGGAGTGCGTCTGCCGCCGCAGCGTCGCATGCTTCAGAACGGAGTTGAGGTCTTGGTTGCCACACCCGGACGCCTGCGTGATCACATGGAACAGGGCAACGTTTTCTTGGGGGACGTGGAAGTGTTGGTACTCGACGAGGCCGACCGTATGTTGGACGTCGGTTTTCTCCCGGAGATCAAGCGGATTGCTGCACTGCTCCCCAAATCGCGGCAGAACATGCTCTTTTCTGCAACGATGCCCAAGGGGGTGTCGGACTTGGTGAATACTCTGCTCAACAATCCTGTACGAGTGGAGATTGCTCCGGAATCCAAAACGGTCGAGCGCGTCGAACAGCGCGTGTTGATGGTGGACAAGAAGCTCAAGCGCGACCTGCTCCGCACCCTGCTGCACGAGTCGCAGATGTCCCGAGGACTTGTTTTCACCCGCACCAAGTTCGGGGCGGACAAGCTGGCGAAAACGCTCAGCGAAAAAGGTGTCCGTGTTGATTCAATCCACGGCAACCGTAGCCAGAGCCAGCGTGAGCGGGCGTTGCGGGGTTTCCGGACGGGTCAGCTCAAGGTGCTGGTCGCCACCGATGTCGCCTCTCGCGGCATCGACGTCACGGGCATCTCGCACGTCTTCAACTACGAACTCCCGGACGAGCCGGAAAGCTACGTTCATCGGATTGGCCGCACGGCGCGTGCGGGCGCAGATGGCATCGCCGTTTCGCTCTGCGCTCCGGACGAGCGCAAGAAGCTCAAATCCATCGAGCGTGTGTTGAAGCAGTCCATTCCGGTTCACAAATGGACGATTGCCAAGGAGCTTGACCGACCCGCCTCCGCTCGAACGGAAGAGTCCGGGGAGAACCGACGTGAGGATTATTCTGCAAACACGGAAGGGTTTGAAAAACCTGCACGGTGGAAGAATTCCGCAGATGGAAAACGTTCTGGGAGTGTGAATCGGCAGTTTGAGTCGCAGCGTCCGGAGCGTAAGCGCTTCGACGAGTCGCGAGACGAACGCCCGCGTAGCAGGAATTTCCGGGAGGATTCCGGATCTGCAGTGGATCTGCGGCAGCAGGGCCGGAAGAAATCAGCACCCCAGCGCGAGGAACGCGGACAATCCAAGGAATCGAACGGTGAACGCCAAGGACGGCAACCCTCTCGTGAGCAGGATTCCGGATTCCGCCGCAACTCGGATCGCTTTGGCGAACGTTCTGGAGGTTTCCAGAAAGCGCGCTCCTTCGATAAGAAATCAGCACCCCAGCGCGAGGAACGCGGACAATCCAAGGAATCGAACGGTGAACGCCAAGGACGGCAACCCTCTCGTGAGCAGGATTCCGGATTCCGCCGCAACTCGGATCGCTTTGGCGAACGTTCTGGAGGTTTCCAGAAAGCGCGCTCCTTCGATGCGGATCGTGGCTCCTTCCGAAACGGGAAACGGGATGACAATCAGCGTGGCAATTCACAGGATTCCCAGAAGTTTGACCGCAAGCCTGCGCCACAAAACGGGGAAGGCCGGGGAGATTTCAAACGCTTTGAACGCAAACCTTCCGACCGCAAGCCCTCCGACCGACGCTTTGAGCAGAGCAGTGACTTCAAGCCGCGTGGTCAACGTTTCGAGCGCAACGGGGATGATCGGGAGCGGCGTTCGGACGATTCCCGGGAGCAGGGCGCGTGGAAACCGCGTGACTGGTCGCAATCAACGGGGCGCAAGCGCCGTCGCGGCTAAGCCTCTGAACTTGGCTCGATGACTGGTTCTGGGGTGGGGGGAAACTCTGGCTCCGGTGCTGGTTCTTCGCCACTCAACTGGTTGAGCGTGGCCACCGCCCACTCGCAAAGCTCCTCCTCGGTGCCGAAATCCAACCGGGTGTACTTCTGATCTCCGGTGATCACAGACCCCTTGTGCGGGGCTTGCAGGTTGAGGTAGAGGTGAATCCCCACGCCTTGCCGCGTGGCGTGGAATACGAGGGGCGGCTCTCCGTTCTCGCTCATGAGGTTCGGCACAAAGCCGAGGCAGACGAGTTCGTAGAGCAAATCCTTGAGGGTCATGGTCAATCCTTGAAAATTTTGCTTTCAAACCAGCGGCGCACGCGGTCCACGGTTTCGTTTTCCACGAGGGGCTTGGCGAGTTGCTGCACCTTGCTGGAGATCACCCAGCCACGTTCACCTGCGAGTTGCGGCCAGTTCTCCACGCCACGCTGGATGTTGTAATCCTGCTGTTCGATCCACTGCTTGTGGATGTTGGCGCTGAAGTTGAGATAAAGCTTTCCCCGATAAACCTCCCAGGCATCTTTGGCATCAACCGGGGCGGTGTAGCCGTGCGCGACCGCGCAACTGCAATAGCCCCCAAACTGTGGGGCGTACTTCCGGGAATCCTTCAAGAACGCCTTGAGGTGCGCTTTGTTGGCAAACAGAAACACCCCGCCCATCCACTCCGCCATGAACTCCGGAGACCCCATCGTCGCCTTGCCCAACCTGTGATAGGCCACCACGTCGTAACCCGCAAGCACAGCCTCTTCGCCGTTTGTGTTCCAAGATTGACGGTGTTCGATCAGGGCTTCCGCATCCGAAACCAAGCCGACACCCAGCATCAGCAGCAGGGCAAAACCAAGCATTCGTGTCATTGCTCTTCAGGAAAGTTAAGGGTTGCAAGAAAACTGTCTGGACTGTACCGAAGGCTTGGCACAACCTCAAGCTGGAGCGGGATACGGACTCAGCGCAAGGAGCGCACGAGGAGGGAATCCCAGCATTCTCTCGGCGCGGATTCAACACATAAGTGCAACTCACCGTCTGGCGAAGAGAGGCAAGCTGCGTTAGCATCAGAGCCTTGCGGACTCAGCGCAAGGAGCGCACGAGGTAGGCGAGAATCGGATCGGGCGCAGCGGGTTTGGCAAACGCGACTGTCTGGAACGCCGGAGGGTGCAGCAGGCGCTTTGCGATCATGCGCTCCAGCACGGGCTGGTAGTCGTGATGCGTCTTGCCGATGAGCAGAGCGTCCAGTGTTTGTCCGGATTGGAAGCGCAGCAGCATCGTCCGGAAACCCCGCAGGTAAACATAGTCCTTGGTGAAACCCCGACCACGATACGCCCGCACGGTCACGTCAAAGGCGCGTTCCGGGTCAATCTCGTACTGTTCGACCAGCCGCTGAAAGGTGTGCCGGAACTCGGTGCCTTCCACCACCTCGTGGACTGCAATCACGCGCAACGCGATTTCCCGGAGGCGTTGCAGCGTGAGGTTTCCGGAAAGGTACTCGCTCAACACCCCCAAGCCCTCTTGTGTGATCGTGTTGACCGGAAGCCCAATTTGCAGGACGCAGAGTGGCTGTCTGCGAGCGTTGAGGGTGGTGAGGTAGTGGACTCCGATCTCGTGATGTGCCAACGCACGGGTTTCCTGTGCGGAGAACCGCACATTTTTGCGAATGCGCAGGCCGCGGGGTCCGGCGAGGGCCTTGGAGATGAGTCGGTCGGTGTATTCGATGCTGCAACTGAAGCCGTGGTCGCGGGCGGTGTCCTCAAAAATGCGGGCGGTGTCCACTAGGGGCAGAGTCTCCTCCTGCTCGTCCGCTGCCAATGGCGCTCCGTGGAGCAGAAATTCCGCATCCTTGAGTTCCTGCCGTCCCGGACGTCCGAAGTAGCGCAAACTGTCGTAGAGGAAGCGTTCCGTGCCAAGCGACTGCAAGAGGTCCAGCCGATTCGAGCAGTCCTGCACTACATCCACATAAAGCTGCTGGATTTCGGAATCGGCGATTTCCTCCAGCGGGATGCGATGCAGGGTGCGTTTCTGGACAATCGGATCAAGTTCCGGAAGCCGATACGAAAAGGCCGGATTGCGGGTGCCTTGTTTTTTCAGAAAGCGGCGGCGTTCCGATTCGAGATTGACTGGAGTGAGGTAGTGCAGCAAATCCGGAGCCTTCGCCGCACGGGTCACGGCGCGGTCGATGCGCCGCAAAGTGGGATCAGGGTAACGCTCAGGCATTGGGTTCAGGCATTGGCTTCCTCCGCATGGATTTGCGGAGTCCGGGCTTGCATTCGCGTTTCTACAAAGTCAATCACCGACGCTTGTAGCCGCACATTATTGAAGCGGTTGATGCGTGTGAGTCCACCCGGGCTGCACACGTTGACCTCCAGCAATTTGTCTGCAATCACATCCAGTCCGACGAAATCCAACCCGTCAGCGACGAGTTCCGGACCAAGCTGTTGGCAGAGGCGTTGTTCGGTTGAGGTCAGGGTGTGGGGCCTTGCCTCTCCGCCTGCGTGAAGGTTGCTACGAAACCCACCTTCCGGAGGCCGCCGCCGCATGGCCCCAAGCGGTTCGCCGTCCAACAAGAGGATGCGCACGTCTCCCGGCTCCGGACTTTCGACATACTCCTGCACCATCACATAGTCCGATTCCGAGCCAAAGCGTCCGTCTGTGTAGCGGCGCAGCACGGTGTCCAAGTTTTCCGGATCCTCAGCGTCCACCACCGACACCCCGTTTCCCGCCAGTCCGCGCAGAGGTTTTAGCACCACCCGCCCGTTCATGCCCTCAATGATGCGCTTGAGTTCGCTGCGGTCGTTCAAGACGTGGGTGGCGGGCAAGAAGGCTTGGGAGGCGGCAGACAGCGTGAGCGGGTAGAGTTTGCTTTCGGCACGGCGCAAGCCCTCAATTGAGTTGAGCAGAAACACTTTGTGCTGCACTGCGTCGAGAAAACCCAACACCTCGGAATCCAACGGCGGGGGCAGACGGATGAGGAGGGCGTCAAATTCGGAGAGCGGAAGTTGCTGCTCAGAAAAGCGGAGGTTGGCATGGAAGGCTTCCGGCGCGGCGTCTGGCGTGGAACTGGATACGACGACTCGGCAATTCGCAGAGGGAACATGGTGGTGAACCTGCAAGCTGCCCGGATGCGTGACCGCCACCCGATGCCCACGCCGAGCGCATTCGTGGAGCAGCCGCAGGGTGGAGTCGAAGCGGGGATCGATCCGCTCCCACGCATACATCAGGAAACCGATGTTCATGGCAACGCCCTTCAGCGGACTGCGAGGGCAAACACGCCGAGGGCGTCCAAAACGAGGATGGAGTCGGTGAACCCCACCCAGAACAGCACTCCCCAGAGGCGTCCGAACACCACGGTGTTGCGCTGAAACGCGAAGCTCGTGAAGATGCCGAGGTTCATGATCAACAACAGCATCATGCCGAGCCAATCCTGAAATCCGGCAGAGGGGGAGGCGTGATAGAAGGCCCCTACCATCACCACGCCCACGAGGTCAACACTGCCCACACGGTAGAGCCACGCACCATTGCGGGTGCGCCACCACAACAGCAGAGCGGCAAGGTGCAGGAAGATCAGCAGCAGGAGGGTGCCAACGGCACCGAGTGGGGTCATCAGTTTGACTCTCGATCAAGGCGTCTTCTCGCTACTTTGATGCACCCGGAATGCCACGAGAAATCAGCTTACTCAGGGCAAGCGGTCGGCAGATTTGAGATCAGGTTTGGGATCATCCAAGGACCCATCCTCAAACCCCTCGTCGTCAAACGAGTCGAAATTTTCTTCGGCAGCGGCAATGTCCTCCTCAGAAAGATCGTCCATCCAGTCCTCCTCATCGTCATCAAGGTCAAGGTTAGCAGGGGTCGGCACAGCGGCGGCGGCAACCTTCGCCCCGGCCTCCTCTTTGGAGTCATCCGGGTAGTCCTCTCCAGTCACGGCGATGATGTACTCCCGTAGCCGAGCTTGTTCCTCCGGAGTGATCTCGACGAACTGGATGGCGGACTGGTAGTACCACTCGATGGGCCAACACCAGCACACCCGTCCGGAGATTTGGAAATCCGGAAGGAACTCCACCGAGACTTCGCTGTTGTCCATAAGCTGGGTTTCGCAGTGAAAGCGGATGCCGCTGAGGGAAATGTCCAAGCCGGTGGCGGCGGAGTCAGTGGCATCCTCGGTGCGGATTGCAAGCTTCTCCTCAAAGAGGGCTCGGAGGTGTTGTCGTCGTTCTGCGCCCATGGGGATACTCCACAAATGAGGGTGTCCGGAAACGGGACAGGACGCGGTTGCCGGATCGCAGCCGCTCCTGCAATGGTGCAATCATACGCACAAAGCGCGGGAGCAACAAGTCCATCCGGAAATGCTGCTGTGCTCTCCGGAGGAATCTGGTCGATTTTTTGAGTGCGTGTCTCGCCTCTCTTCACCAGACGGTGAGTTGCACTTACGAGTTGAACTCGAGGCTAGAATCAGTAATCCCGCACAATCCGCAGTCCGACGGTTTCCAAATTGGAGAACCAGCCGCTCTGACTCTGGGAGGCACAACGCAGGGCGTGGCCCGGACTGCGGAAGTGACCGCCCCGTAAGTCTTCAGTGCTCGTCACCCACTCCGCAAGGTTGCCACTCAAATCGTGGAGGCCGAGCGGATTGGGCGCAAAACTTCCGGCAAGAGCGGGTTGAGCTTGTGCGGCAGAACGCTGGGGTCCGGAAACATAGACTGGACGCAGGCCCAGCGCTTGCGGGGCAAAATTGGCATCGGCAAGGCTGATCGTGTTCCGCCCGGTGCCGAAACGCACGGGCAGTCCACCGCCCCGGCAGGCGTATTCCCACTCGGCTGCGCTGGGCAGTCGGAAGCGATAGCGGTCTTGGTGCAAGGCGTTCAGACGTTCCAGGAATTCTGCCGCTGCTTTGCGGCTTACTCCGGATTGGACTGCCGCCCCTTTCCATAATTCCTGCCCCTTGCGGAGGACGGCCCGTCCCTTTTGCTTGAGCGTTTGCCAGCCCTGCTGGAGCTTGTGCTTGAGACCCGCCGCAGGGGTTTTTGCAGCAGTGCCGCTCTGCATGATCGCCTGCCACTGCGCCTTGGTGAGCTCCGTGCGGCTCATCCAGAACCGAGGCACCATGCGAATCGTGACCTCGCCGTCCTCGTCTCCCAAGACATTGCCCATCCGGAAGTGCGCGTTGCCGGTCACCGCCACGAATTTGAGATCGGCGTGGGGTTCGGTCCACGTTCCTGCCGCCCAGGCTCGCCGACGTGCTGGATTCTGGGCTTCCGCGACCCGTGCCTGCCAAAAAACGAGGTGCTGTGTGGCGATGCGACGCAAATCATCATCGGTGTTGGTGTGCGGGAAGTCGTCCGGATAATCGTGCAGAAAACGGCCCCACTGCGTGGCTTGCGGTGCAGGATCGAAACTCGCCGATTCCTGTGCCATCAACTCAGCGAAGGCTTCCTCCATTTGCGAGAGGGAAAGGTTGGAGGCGGGCGTGGAGGCTTCGGGAGAGTCAGCGGGAGCCAACGCTGCTGCTACCGCAGGAAAGAGCATGAAATCGTCCCCGTAGAGTGAGGAGGACTCCCACGGAACTTGGCGCAAGTCAGTTTGCAGCACGAGATCGGTGCGCACCCGCTTGAGGGCGTCCTCGATCTTCAATCCCGGACTGCGGAGGTGGTGCAGCAAAGCGGTGGTGTAGGGGCTGTGCGGGCCGTCACCGTCGAGTGCGACCGTTCCTGGACTGGTGGCGTAGGCGATCAGGGTTCCGGCAGGTGCACGGATTTCCGCCAACCCTTGACGGATGCCCCGGGATTGGCTCGGAAATGGATTGTTGCGGCAGCCATCAAGCAGGAAAAGTTTGAGACGAGTGTGGCGGTCTTTCAGCTTGCCGAGCAGGCGATCCACGGCCAGTGAATCGGCCTCGACATCCAACTCACTGCCTAGGTTGGCATCCACCGGAATCAAGTGGTTGCGTCCCGCGACTTGCACGGCGTGTCCGGCGTAGTAGACCAGCACCACGCTGTCTGGGGCAAGTCGTTGCTGAAATTCATCCAGCGCGTTGAGCAGGCGTTTGCGGGTGGTGTCGAGGTGCAGGGAAACTTCGAATTCCGCCTCGCTCAGCAGTGCGGCGATTGCCTGCGCGTCAGCACGAGGGTTCCGGAGGTTCGGCAGGTGCTGATATACGGAATTGCCGATCACGAAGGCGTGTCGAGTTGCCTTTGGGGGGGCGTTCAACTCTGTGCGGCGCACGCCTCGGAGCGCGGCGGAGTTTTTTTCTGTGGAGGTAGGAGGGGAAGGCGTGGAGCATCCGGCGGCGAAGGCCAGCAGCCCCAGGGCCAGCAGTGGTTTGAGAACACGACACATACGGTTTCATCAATGCCAGTTCAAGAAGAAAGACGCCTCACTATGGCCTCACGAAGCTTTCTAGTGGACACGATCTGAAGCAAGCGGAGGTTCGCTGGATGACTGTTTCAGCACCTTTAGAGCATGGGATTCGTCTCCTCGCTCAGCCCGTTGCTTGAGGTAGTCCAGAGTTTTGAGTGTGGCGATTTTTTGATAGTCCCCCTCTTGAGTGTTGGTGCCTGTCCTCAGCAAAATTTGCCCTGTAAAGTGTTGGGATTTTGCAAATAGACGGCGTTTTCCGGTACGTTTCCCCCGGTTTACAGTTATTTTTCCCGATTTTCAGAGGAACAACACTCAAGAGGGTGACTACCGGAAATTCAAATTAACCGCAATGTCGGAGTCGGTACCATTGAAGCCGCCTTCTACGTCTCAATTGCGATCATCTTGCACGGAATTATCGCCTGATCCTACTATCACCTCTTGATCTCGTTCCACAAGCTGGTGGTAGTTGCCTAAGGCAATTGCATCTCAATTTGATCTATCTTGTCCGGAGAAGCCCAAAGAAAGCCGCTGTCCAATAGCTGATATTTGTTGGCACATATTCGGACAACGGGGGGGCCAATCTGAAGGGTGCCTGACACATCCCCGTCTTTGTCGTATAGGGTTCCATTCCAACGTTTGTCGTTATTGAATTCCCCGCTTCAAAGGGCAACTTTTGAAAAGGGAAAAAGGAAAGAGGGTAAAGGGTCAGTTGTCCCGGGCAAGGCGAAATCCGATGTGGTCGTTGCGGGAAGCCGGAAGGAGGTGGTGGTTGCGGTACGCCGCACGCACCCCCCACGGAAAGCTGCCCCACGAACCCCCGCGAAGGGAATACCGGTCGGCCTGATCCGCGCACCGCTCCTCGCTGCCGTCGTAGCGATCCTGGTACTCCGAACACGTCCACTCCCAGACGTTGCCGCTCATGTCATAAAGCCCCAGAGAGTTTGGCGGAAAGCTCTCTGCAGGCGTCGTCTCTTCCAGATACTCGCCTGCAACCGAGTAGGGCTCTTTTTTCTCCGCAGAACCGTTAAAGTTCATCTCCGAAGGGTTGGCGAGGTCGCTGCTGTTGCAAAAGCGCACCTTCCTGCCCCCCTCGCGACAGGCGTACTCCCACTCCGCCTCCGTCGGCAGACGGAACCGGTACTTGCCACCGTGGCGGGAGTTGAGCTTCCTGATGAATTCCTGCACATTGTACCGGCTCACCTCCTCCACAGGGCGATCATCACCCCTGAACCTTGAGGGGTTGCTGCTCATGACGGCTTTCCACTGACCCTGCGTCACCTCCGTCGCTCCCAGATGGAAGGGTTGGATCGTGATCTTTCGATTGTTCTGCTCGTCATCAGATCCCTCATCGAACTGATCACCAATCCGGAAACTGCCGCCCGGGACACTCACAAATTTCATCCTGGTCACTGGTTCTGTCCACTGCTCTGCGGCAAAGATCGGAACTGTGAAGAGAAGGGCGGAAAACGTCAGTGAGATGAGCTGACGTTGGAGCATGGAGAGCTTAATGGAAGGATATTTCATTCTGCCTTTTGGGATCACCTTTCCCGTGACGCAGGGTGGGTTTCGGCGTGAACATCCCACAATCAAAGCAACTCTTCAAGTCACAACGGACAGAGAGGGATTCAGAGAGGGGAGCGGGTGACTTTGGGTCAAGTTGAGAGTATCACCCGCGCCAATTCTTTGCCCATGACCCCCGCCGAGGAATAATGGGAGTGGTCGTGAACATGCGCTGGGGGGCTTCAGAATGGCCGCTTAAACAAGCAAGCATGACACGCGAAGACGCTCTCAACACTTGCACAGACAGCAGAGGTGTGTTAAAAAACACTGGAACAGTCCTCACTTTAGCCATATCCTGATCATTTGGAGTGAGCGACCACCAAGACCCCATCAGCGGACCCGTTGTTGGGTCGCACTATTTTTCAGATTGGCAAAAGACGGAGAACAACATGCCCAAAGGTTATATCGTTGCCATGTATCGCGAGGTGAAAGACCCGAAACGCCTTGCCGCCTATGCTGAACTGGCAGGCAAGGCCATTAAGGAAGCCGGTGCAAAAATCCTTGTGCGTGGTGGCAGGGTGAAGGCTCTTGAATCAGCGGTTGAGGAACGCACTGTCGTTCTTGAGTTTCCAAGTTTTGATGCTGCACTCGAGTATTTTGAGGGACCGTCCTATCAGAAAGCCCTCGCGGCGCTTGGCGAAGGCGCAGTTGTCCGCGAACTGAGGGCGGTTGAAGGCGTTGATTGAAGCAACTCTTTGCGAGACAGGATTCGTGTAGAGTTGGGAAAACTCCGCCTGCTTTACGCAGCCCCCGGCGCTGCTAAACCTCTCGAAACCACCCCTGTGCCTGCCTGAGTGTTTCACGCTTGGGAGGACAGGTTTACAGCTCGCCAAGACCGTCACGGTCAATACCAACACAACATAAAGCTTCAGACGAATGCTCAACCGGATACTGGTGTCATCGTTTGCCAAAGCGATTGCCCTGCTGATGCTGGCGATTCTCCTTTTCGACCTCATGGGGGCGATCATCAAGCATTTGGGACAGCATTATCCGGCCCAGCAGTTGTCCATGTTCCGCAATATTTTTGGAACAGTTCCAAGTCTGGTGGCCCTGTTCTTCTCCCAAAGCTGGCATGAATCCGGAAGGCCCATCCTTATCCGGCAGTGGAAACTTGCGCTGGTGCGGGGGTTGTTCATCGCCGCTGCCCAATTTTGCTTCTACTTGTCGTTGGCTCGCTTGGAATTTGCCACAGCGACCACGCTGACCTTTTCCGGACCTCTGTTGATCACCCTGCTTTCCATTCCGGTGCATGGGCAAAAGGTGGTACTCTCACACTGGCTGGCGGTGCTGATTGGGTTTGCAGGTGTGGTGCTGGTGATCCGTCCCGGAAATGAGCTGTTCAGTTGGTCGGCGTTGCTCCCCCTTTGTGCGGCCTTGGGGTACGCCAGCACCAGCGTGACCGCCAAATTGTTCGATGACTCGGTGCCCACCGCCCTCATCAACCTGTTCGCGATTGTTGGTGCCTTGGCGGGTTCCATCACACTGGTGCTGGCAATCGGCGGCTATGTCAGCGTGGAGTCTCTGGAAGATTGGCTGTGGCTTTTTGGAATGGGCACCGCAGGAGGAACAGCGGTGTTCTGCCTGATTTCGGCCTACCGGATGACCACCCCCAGCACCCTTTCTCCGTTTGAATACTTCGGTATTCCCTTTTCCTTCATCCTTGGCTGGATCTTCTTTTCCGAAGCTCCTTTTGGACGTTTGTTCCCCGGAGTGTTCCTGATCATTGGCGGGGGCTTGCTGATCGTCTGGAAGGAGTTGCGAGAAAACAAGCCAAGTGAGTCTTGAACACCGAGTTCCTGCCAAACACTTTTCATAGACCAGGAGTACGCACAGATGCTGAGGGCGTTTGCAAAGTGGGTGCGGTAGGCAAGAACCAGCAAGTCACTGCAAACCTGCCAAAGTCGGCACGTCTCATTGGCGCACTGCCCTTGTTTGACAGCACAGGCAGATGCGACTTCTGCAGGTATCCCCGTGCAACAGTTTCGTCAAATATACGATTGAGTGCGGAATTATGCGTGTTCACCGTACTTGCCTTCAACTCCCTCGGTGTGTAACAAGTATTTGTAGGGATTTGTACTTGGAAATCAGCTATAAATAACTAATCTATTTGAAGATAGTTTGGCAGGCCAGGTAGGGATTATGAGTCCACCGATCGCTAAATCACAGACAGTATTACCGGGCGAGTGACAAGGCTTGGCCGAGGAGAGTTTCGATGTCACTGACTGTAGCAGGGACAGGATTGGTGGTCGCTGCTGCATCGGTATGGGCCTTCTGTGCAATCTCGCCAATCTGACCCTCGCGAACATTGAGCGCAGTGAGGTCGCTCGGGATAGCAAGTTCATTTAATAGCGATACGACTGCGTCATAGAGATGATCGAAGTCATGTGTCTTAAGGCCCATGGACTGACAGATTAAGCTTGTTTTAGCACCCAGACCCTTTTCGTTGTATTTTAGGACCAACGGCAGCAGCACCGCATTGGTCAATCCATGATGCGTGTC
>CAJWCD010000045.1:0-23659 GCA_913020725.1 uncultured Pseudomonadota bacterium | reverse complement strand
TCCCCATCGAGGCATGGCTCAAGGCGGCATGAACCCCGAAACCGAAACGGAAAAATTCCGCGCCGACTCACGCGCTTATTTGCGATAAGGTCTACTATAAGCCGTCCGATTTCAAGGCGCGGAGTCAGCTAAAGAGATCGCGGAGGCCCTTGATGAACTTGTCGCGTAGGGGGTGGTGGTCTTCGCTGCTGAGGGTGTCGAATTCCTCCAGCAATTCTTTTTGGCGGGCAGTGAGGTTGGTGGGGGTTTCCACAACGATGCGGATGTGCAGGTCGCCGCGTCCCCCGCCCCGGAGTTCGGCGATGCCCTGATTCTTCATGCGGAAAATTTTGTGGGTCTGGGAACCTGCCGGAATTTTCAAGCGGGCCTTGCCGTCGAGGGTGGGGACTTCCAGTTCATTCCCCAGCGTTGCTTGCGCAAAACTGATGGGCACCTCGCAGAAGAGGGCGGAACCTTCGCGCTCAAAGACGGGATGGTCTTGCACCCGCAGGGCAACGTAGAGGTCTCCGGCAGAGCCACCCTGCGAACCGTGTTCGCCTTCGCCGGTGAGCTTGATGCGCGAGCCGGTGTCCACTCCGGCAGGGATGTTGATACGCAGGCGTTTGGTTTTGGAAATGCGGGTGCGTCCGCCGCATTTGTTGCAGGGGTGGCGGATGGTTTTGCCACGTCCCCCGCAGCGTGAGCAGGTGGTTGCCACGCTGAAGAAGCCTTGTTGGATGCGCTGCTGTCCCGAACCCCCGCAACCTTGGCAGACCTCGACGTCGCGCTCCGAACGTGCGCCCAGCCCGCCGCAGGTTTCGCAGGTTTCTAGGCGCGGGACGTCAATTTCCTTGGAACTTCCGAATGCGGCTTCCTCAAAGCTGATGTTGAGGTTGTACTGAAGATCGGACCCGCGCTCACCCCGTCCTCCGCCCCGTCCGGACTCTCCGAAGAATTCTCCGAAAATGTCTCCGAAAATGTCGCTGACGCCGGCACCGCCACCGCTAAAACCATCGCCCATGCCTTCAGCAGCATGGCCAAACTGGTCATAACGGGCACGCTTCTCTTTGTTGCTCAGCACCCCGAAGGCTTCGGAAGCCTCCTTGAATTTGTCCTCAGCCTCCTGATTTCCCGGATTGCGGTCCGGGTGATGCTGCATGGCGACCTTACGGTACGCCTTCTTCAGTTCATCTGCGCTGGCGGTCTTGGAGACCCCCAGCACTTCGTAATAGTCGCGTTTCGCCAATCCGTTCTCCGAGATGGAAGGAGCGGAGCGTTCCGGCCCTTCCTGTCACATTCAACTCACTTGTCCTTCTTCACTTCCTCAAAATCCGCGTCCACGATGTCCTCATCACTGGACGGGGTCTTTTCCTTTCCAGAAGTTCTATCGGCATCACCGCCGGGGGTCCCATCCGGACCAGCTTCTCCCTGCTGTTGCGCTTGCTGCTGGTAGAGCATTTCTGCGAGCTTGTGAGAGGCTTGCGTGAGGGCTTCGAGGTCGCTCTTGATGGCTTCCGTGTCATCGCCTTCCAAGCTCTTGCGCAACTGCTCCTTGGTTGCCTCGATCTTGGTCTTGTCCTCCTCCGGAAGTTTATCGTCCATTTCACTGAGCGAGTTCTCGGTGCTGTAGATCATCGTCTCCGCCTGATTCCGGAGTTCCACGGATTCGCGCTTGAGCTTGTCGTCATCGGCAAAGTGTTCGGCATCTTGCACCATCTTGTCAATCTCGTCATCGGAAAGTCCGCTCGACGAGGTGATCTTGATCGCCTGCTCCTTGCCCGTGCCCAAGTCCTTCGCGCTCACATTGACAATGCCGTTGGCGTCGATGTCAAACGTGACCTCGATCTGCGGCACCCCACGGGGTGCGACTGGAATGCCGATCAACTCGAACTTGCCGAGGGTTTTGTTGTCTCCGGACATCTCGCGTTCGCCCTGCAAGACATGGATGCTCACCGCCGGTTGATTGTCCGCCGCAGTCGAGAAGATCTGACTCTTGCGCGTCGGGATGGTCGTGTTGCGCTCGATGAGCTTGGTCATCACGCCTCCAAGGGTTTCAATGCCCAAGGAAAGCGGAGTGACGTCAAGCAGCAGCACATCCTTCACATCGCCTTTCAGCACTCCCCCCTGGATGGCTGCGCCCACAGCGACCACCTCGTCCGGGTTCACCCCCCGGTTGGGTTCCTTGCCGAAGAACTCCTTGACGACCTGCTGAATCTTGGGCATGCGGGTCATGCCGCCCACAAGGATCACCTCGTTGATGTCGCTGGCCGTCACCCCGGCGTCTTGAAGCGCCTTGCCGCACGGCTCCAGACAGCGTTCCACAAGATCGCTGACCAGCGACTCGAACTTCGCCCGCGTGATCTTGAGATTGAGGTGCTTGGGTCCGGAAGCGTCTGCCGTGATGAACGGCAGGTTGACATCGGTTTCTTGGCTGGAGGACAGTTCATGCTTGGCCTTCTCCGAGGCTTCTTTGAGACGTTGCAGAGCCATCTTGTCTCCGCGTAGGTCAATGCCCTGTTCCTTCTTGAACTCATCGGCGAGGAAGTCCATCAGCCGGGCGTCAAAGTCGTCTCCGCCAAGGAAGGTGTCCCCGTTTGTCGCCTTGACATCAAACACACCCTCGCCGAGTTCCAAGATTGAGATGTCGAAGGTGCCGCCCCCAAGGTCGAAGACCGCGATCTTTTCGTCGTTCTTCTTGTCCAACCCATAGGCCATTGCTGCTGCGGTTGGTTCGTTGATGATGCGCAGGACATTGAGTCCGGCGATCTTACCCGCATCCTTGGTCGCCTGACGCTGGCTATCGTTGAAGTAGGCGGGCACCGTGACCACAGCGTCTGTGACTGTTTCGCCCAAGTACTCCTCAGCAGTCTGCTTCATCTTTTGCAGTACGAAGGCTGAGATTTCCTGCGGCGAGTATTGCTTGCCCTCCACCTCAATGTAGGCGAGGTCGTTTGCGCCCTTGGCGATTTTATAGGGAACCATGCCCTGCGTGTGTTTGACCGCATCGGAATCCAGGGCCTGACCCATGAGGCGCTTTGCCGAGAAAATAGTGCAGTCCGGGTTGGTCACCGCCTGTCGCTTGGCGACCTGCCCAACGAGCCGTTCGCCGGCATCGTTAAATGCGACCATTGACGGAGTCGTGCGTGCACCTTCCGAGTTCTGAATCACTTGCGGATCACCCCCCTCCATCACCGCAATGCAGGAGTTGGTGGTTCCGAGGTCAATGCCAATCACTTTTGCCATAATAATGACTCCTTGCCGTGGTTGTGTTGTGTCTATTTATTGCCAGCGACTCGTACCATCGCAGGCCGCAGAATACGTTCATGCAGGGTGTAGCCGACCTGGCACTCCTCAGCAACATGGTTGTTGGGAACGTCTGTGGTCTCAACCATACCCACCGCCTGATGCCGTGTCGGATCGAAGACTTCCCCCTGTGCTGAAATTTTGCTGACCCCATGTTTGACGAGAGTGTCCATGGTCATTTTGCAAACCAGTTCCAGCCCCTCGATCATGTTCTCGCGAGTGGATTCCTCCTTCTTGGCGTGAGCAATCGCTCGTTCTAGATTGTCCAACGTGGGTAGGAGTCCCGCAAGCAGCTCAAAACTGCTGTAGCGCAGACGCTCGGAGTTCTCCCGGATCATGCGTTTCTTGTAGTTGTCGAACTCTGCGTTGAGCCGCAGCAAACGATCCTGAAGTTGATCCCGCTCGGCTGCAAGGGCGGCTTCCGGGGACTCATCCGCTTCCGATTCGTCGTCCTCTTCAGCAACACCAACCTCTGCGGCAGAGGCTTCAGCGGCCTCGTCAACTCCGGTTGCACCTTCAAAACCTGCTTCGTTTTCCGGGGTTACTGCTTCGTTTAGCTCCGGAGTATCCTTAACGGCTTCCTTGGCTTGCAAAGGCTCTTTCTGCTCAGTCATACGAATGTCGGGTGATCGCTTGTGAAAGGATTTTCGAAGTGTAATCCACCACCGGGATGATTCGTTGGTAGTCCATGTGGATCGGGCCAATCACGCCCAGAGTGCCAAGGATGTTGTTTTCGTTACGGTAGTTGGCGGTGACCAAGGTGCAGTCCCTCAACCCCTCATGAGTGTTCTCAACGCCAATGTAAATCCGCACACCGTCGGCCTGCATGGTGCTGTCCAGCACCTCCATGATTTGGCCTTTTCTCTCGAAGGTGCTCATCAGCCCCCGTAGGTCGTTGTGGTCACCAAAGGCGTTGCTCATCAGCAAGTTGAGGTGCCCGTCCATGTAAAGTTCCGGAGGGTCACTCACCTCAAAGGCTTTCTTCCCCAGCCGCACGGCCTGCGCAAGCAGCCGATCGTAGCGTTCCTTGTCCTCCACCATGCTCTCTAGGATCTGATCGCGGATTTCCTGAAAGGAGCGGTTCTGGAACTGCTCGTTGAGGAACGCAGAGATCGAGTTCAGGAAGTCCTGCGAAATCTCCTCGGCCATCTCGATAATCTTGTTGCGGACGACTCCGGACTTGCTGACGAGGATCACCAGAATCTTGCTGGTGCTGACCTTGATAAACTCGATACGCTGCAAGCGACTGACGGCGGTTTTCGGGGCCGTCACCAAACAGGCGAACTGAGTGAGGTTCGCAAGAATCTTAGTGGTGTTGGAGAGCAATTCCTCAACCTGACTCACCCCCTTCGCACTCAGTTTCTGGATGCTGGACTGTAGCTCTTCCGTGAGGGAGTCTGCCACTGCTAGCGAGTCCACATAGTAGCGGAACGCCTTGCCCGTCGGGATGCGACCTGCCGAGGTGTGCGTCTGAGTCAGAAAACCCAGCTCCGCGAGATCCGACATGATGTTGCGGATGGTTGCGGGCGATATCGGAGTCGCAAGCTGCTTGGAGAGCGTGCGTGACCCGACGGGCTCGGTGGTCTCGATATAACTGTCGATGATCCCTTGGAGCACAAGCTGGGTACGCTCGTCAATCTGATTTTCGGACTCCGGAACTTGCGAACGCAGCATGGATTGTCGTGCAGTTGGGCGATTAGCACTCAACGAGATCAAGTGCTAGTAATTGTGCCCTGTTGGGATGGGGCTGTCAAGACAGAAGTTAGGAGGAGTGGCTCAGGGGCTGACGGGGGCCAGTTGGGCGAGGTCGTCGCGCAGGGTGGTCTCGAAGCACAGCAGGTCGTGAACGAGTTGTCCCGCCTGTCCGAGGTTGGCAGACTGATCCAGATAGTCGATGTTGAGCGGCAACCCGCCATATTCGTCACGCATGAGCCGCACGAGGTCGATTTCGGCATCCTGCTCGGCGAGTGCTAAGAGTTGAAAGGCGCTGCTCAACTCGTCGCGGACTCTCCGGAAGGTGACTTCGATCTGTTCAAATTCTTGGACTGTGAAGGGAGGGTCGAGTTGCTTGGCTTGGCGATCGAGGGTGAAATCGAGCAAACGGACACGGGTGTTGAAGTTCCGTGCGGCACTGGCGAGGGTGCGATAGAAGCGTCGCAAGTCCTCCGGATGCTCGGATTCGATGCGATTGCGTTGTCGGCGGATGCGGTTCCAGAACGTGCGACGGCGGCGCTGCTTGCGGATTTCCCGGATTTCCATGCGCATTTCGTTGAGGGTTTGCCACTCTGGAAGCCTCCGACGCCAGCGTCGCCAGAACACCGCAGGCAGAACCAGCCAGACGCTCGCCACCATCATCAACAGCGGCCAGAACCGCTTTCGCCTGTAGCTCAGGAGGGTTTTCTGGTAGCTTGCGTAACACAAGTCCAAGTGCTTGTCTTCCAGTCCCTCGACCCAGCGCTCCGAAATAAGTCGGATGGTGTCGGGACGTTCAACCCCGATGGGGGTGGTCATGAAGACAAGTGGAAACACAAGGTCGGCTGGAAACACAAGAAAGTGCTCAACACTATGTCAAAACAGGTCTGTGGAAGCAAACCAATCCGGGAGTGGGTATGAAGAATGCCCTACGGTTTGGGTGGATGCTGGGGCTGATCGTGACCCTTGCCGGATGCGTGGTTTCCCCACAGCTACCCCGTCCAGCCCCTGCAGTTCCCGGAGCCTCGCAAACGCTTTCTGAGGTCTTCCTGCACCTCCAGCTCGACTACTCCGACCGTCACAAGCTTGCTCCGGAAACACTGATCACCTCAATCTTGCGTGAACTGGAGCGCGAATTTGTAGAGTTGGAGTTGGAGTTGGAGGACTCTCCGGAAAAAACACAAATCCGGTTGCGTAGCGCGGGAGTTGAAACCCTGCTGCCCATCGCCAATCCGGCTGGACTGGAACAGGTGCACCACACCTTGCAGCGGCTGGCGCAGAGTTTGCGGACTTCGTCTCCGCTGCACTCGCCCCAGCGTGTGGAATTGGCGCTGGCCCGTGGTTTGAGCAAGGCACTCGACCCGCATTCCGTGTGGATGCCGCAAGCGGCTTTTCGCGAATTCCGCAGCAATGTCACCGGGGAGTACGCCGGGCTGGGAGTGGTCGTGGGCCTGCGGGAAAATCAGCTTGAGGTGATCGCACTAATGGACGGTGGCCCTGCGAAAATTTCAGGAATCAAGCCCGGAGACCGCTTCGTCAAGATCGGCACTACAGCCGTTGCGCACATGACGCAGGAGGAAATCCTGCGACGTCTGCGTGGCAAGGTGGGCACATCGATTGTGCTGGAAATGGTGCGTCCGGGGGGGGACGAGCCAATCCGTTTTGTACTTGTCCGTGCGGTGGTGGAATCCCCTAGCGTCGAGGTGGTGGAACTTCAGGAAGCGGGCGGACAAATCCGGCTGCTCCGACTGGAGCGTTTCCAGCAGGGCACTGCTGATGAGGTGCAAGCCCACCTTGAGGGACTCACTCAGCAGAACGGGCTGATCCTTGACCTGCGGGGCAATCCGGGGGGCATCTTGGAAGCCGCCACTGAAGTTGCCGACCTGCTGCTCCCCGGTGGGTTGGAGATCGTTTCCACGCAGGGAGCACTGGCTCCCCGTGGCGTCAAATCCCGCCATCGTCTTGATCCGGAAGCGTGGCGAACCGTTCCGCTGGTGGTGTTGGTGAACGATGCCAGCGCCTCGGCCTCCGAAGTCTTGGCAGCGGCGCTCCAGCAGCATAAACGCGGGGTGCTGCTGGGGCAGCGCACTTACGGCAAGGGCACGATTCAGGCGACATGGATCCATCAGGACGGCTCCGGACTCAAGCTCACCATCGGACAATACCTCACTCCGGATGGTTCGTCCCTGCACGGCATCGGCGTGATTCCGGATCTGGAACTAGTCCCCGTCCATCCCGACACCGAGCAATTCGTGTGGTGGAGTCCGGATGAACTCGAGCCGCCTTTGTCCTCTGGAAAACCAACCGTGTTTGCCCAGCGACTGCGGATGCTCCCCCAACCACAGCAACCCACGAGCAACGACGTACAACTGCAGGACAACACGATTACGCTGGCGCGGAGGCTGCTCCAGCAGGCCCGGCAATCCGGAATCTCGCCCACGCAAGCACTGGACGCTTTTGTGAAGCAGGTGCAGCGCGAGCAGGAAACCGAGTTTGCCGAAGCAATGGCGCTCCAGAACATCAACTGGTCCCTGCCTGCGGAAGCAGAAATGGCCCCGGAAGTCTCAGCTCGCCTGCAAGTGCAACACCGTTCACCTACAGCATTGGAGTTGCTCCTTACCGTGCGCAACGACAGCCCCCATCCGGTGCATCGCGTCGTGGGCGTGTTGCACAGCCCGCTGGAAACCATCGACCAGCGGCAGTGGGGCGTGGGCCGAATTCCGGGAGGCGGCACCCGCGACCTCACGCTGACGCTGACGCTTCCGAGGCATGAGCCGGCCTACACTGCCCCCATCCGCTTGAAGCTGTTGGATCACTCGGGCAAAAAAATCGGTGAGGCCCACACGCTTGTGTTTCCCGTGCCCACCCGAAAACTCGCACTCGGACTGAGCATGGATTTTTATGATGATGGCAACTTCGGAAGTGTTGGTAACGGCAACGGCCAGCCTGATCCGGGAGAAATTCTTGCGCTAGAATTGCGTGTGGAAAACACAGCGGAACAAACTCTTGGGTCGTTCACCGCAGAACTGCACGACCGCACCGGAACCGTACGCATCCATCGAGGGCATGTGAAGTGGGAGGCACTCGATTCCGGGCAAGCTGTGACGGAGACGCTGCGCCTTGCGGTTCCGGACACTGAATGGTCGGATAAACCGCTGCGGTTGTTCCTGCGCAGTCCTGCGTTTCCAGACACCCAAGTGACGTGGCAGTTTTCGTTATCCGAGTTGGCGGGACTCGGAAAGGCAGAGGTTCCCGCCTTTGAGGTGTTGGCCGTGGATCACGGTTTGGAGGCTCAGGGTTCCGGACGGCAATGGCTCCGCTTTGTCCCGAAACACCGGGCACAGATCGAAGATACCGTGGTGTTTCTCAATGGCCGCAAGGTGCAGTACCAACTTTACGAAACGTCCGAAAACGCGGAACCCGAAACGGCCGTGGAATTGGAGGTGAAGCCCGGACTCAATCGTCTGGAGGTGTTGCTGCGCGGCAAGTCGGGCTTGAGTCTGCGGAGAACGCTGCGCTTCTGGCAGCCGCAGGTCAGCGGTAGTTCGTGAACTGCATGTCGAAATCAAAATTCTGGGATTTCAACTCCTGCATCACGGTCTGAAGTTCGTCCTTATTTTTTCCGGTGACGCGCACCGAATCCCCCTGAATCTGCGCCTGCACCTTGATCTTGGTGTCCTTGATCAGTTTTGTGATCTCCTTGCACTGATCTTTGGACAACCCATCCTGCACCGAAATCTGCTTCTTCAGCAGCTTTCCAGACGGTTCGGTCTTCCCGTAAACCAGTGCCTTGGTGGGCACCTCGCGCTTGACGAGTTTGGTGAGCAGAACGTCAATGAGGGTTTGCATTTTCATCTCGTCATCAGCGGTGAGCCGCAGGGAGTTGTCCTGCCGATCCAGCTCGATCTCGCACTTTGATCCTCGGAAGTCGTAGCGGTTCGCCACCTCGCGGCGGGCTTGGTCCACGGCATTGGTGACCTCTTGGAGATTCATCTCGCAAACGATGTCAAAAGAACTGCTGGAAGCCATTGGTTGGTGGTTGGTGGTTGGTTGCTAAACGGTGTTTTTGCTTTTTCTCTGAGGACTCTCTGATGCGCCAAGCTAAGTCTGGCAATTCCAGTGTCCTGCAAAGTGGATGCCCTGCGTGTGTTCGTTCAGCAAGGAGTGGAGTGGGTGATGCCGGAGTAAGCTTCAGTGTCCGAAGCCCCGAGCGAATACATGAACCGTACAGCGTATCTGAGAGTCAGAAGCACTTTCGCCTACAGCACATGTTCCAGTCCGTACACCAGTTCATTTAAGGCGATGGCTTTTTTGCAGGCGAGACAGACGCCGGGCATGAAGGATTCGCGGTGGATGGAATCGTGACGGATCGTGAGGGTTTCGCTCTTGCCGCCGAAGATCACTTCCTGATGCGCCACCAGTCCGGGCAATCGAATCGAATGCACGGGGATGCCTTGGGTTTTGCCTCCACGAGCACCAGGGATCAACTCCTTTTCATCAAGCAGTGCAGGGGTTTCGGTGCGGGCTTCGGCAAGCAGATTGGCCGTTTTGATGGCGGTTCCGGAGGGAGCATCGGCCTTGCGGTCGTGGTGCAGTTCGATGACCTCGACGTGCGGGAAGTACTTCACGGCATCCGCAGCGTATTTCATCATCAGCACTGCGCCGATGGCAAAGTTAGGAGCGATCACCCCGCCGATTTGTTTGGCTTGGCAAAGTGCCTGAAGTTCGGCGACTTGCTCCGGAAGCAATCCGCTGGTGCCAATCACGGGCCGGACACCGCACTCGATGAGCGTCCGGGCATTGTTGTAAGCCACCGTTGCGGTGGTGAAATCCACTGCCACCTGTGCTCCGGAATTTCGCAGCATCGCAGGCAGGTCGTCACCAAGGTCCGTTTGGGCCACCAATTCCAGCCCAGACTCTGCTGTGATGGCCTTCACTGCTTCCTGTCCCATGCGGCCCTGAGCGCCGTTCACTAACACTGGTATTGCGTTCATGTTGAATCTTGCCTATGCTTGGGATTCTTGAAAGACCTGTCAAACTAACTCAAACTCAGTAAAACTCAAGCCGTCCTCCTCCATGCAACGTAGCTACTATGTGGTCCGCAGTCGAAAATCAAAAGAGACCGTGAACGGCCTTCATCAAATCAGCATGGGTTGCGACAATCATCCAGACACCTACGGATTTCTCTGGGTGGATGCGCAAAACCGGCCGCACTACATGCAGTTCATTTTTGACGAGGTGATCTTGGAGTGGTTTCCCGAACACGGGGTGCGGCTGGGGCAGACCAACCGGAACCTTCCAGAGTCGGATCAGGGAGTGGGACGCTTCAAGGGGTCTCGGACTATTGAGGATCATACGGATGATGCCCTGCTGCAACACCTGCTCAAACGCATCCACAACTCGGAGTTTCCAGTGGAATGGGAGGAGCCAATCCGGAGTCGGTTTCTCAGTTGATCAGGAAACTGGAGAGCTTATGCGCAGCGCGGCTTGGGCGCTCAGCAAGCCGGCAAGCAGGCCGTCTTCATAGTTGAAGAGGGGATCGTTGAGCAACTCGGAGAAATCCTGAGGGTTGCGGATGTCTTCCGGAGTGGCATTCGGCACGAGCTCGCGGGCGACCTTGAGTAGCTTTTCGCGTTGCCGCACCACCATGCCTTCCAAAATCTGAGCGGATTCCGAAGCCTCCACGTACTCAACCCTTGCCTTCGTTGAGAATGACGCCCCGGAGTTTGGCCCGCAGCTTGAGGATTGCCTTGGTGCGGATTTGCGAAACACGGGATTCCACAACGCCTAGCACCTGTCCAATTTCCTTGAGGTTGAGTTCCTCGTTGTAGTAGAGGGACAGCACCATTTTCTCCTGCTCAGAAAGCCCCCTGATTGTGTCAGCGAGCTTGCCCTGCATCTGCTGAAGCGAGAGCATCTGGAACGGATCCTTTCCGGTAGGATCCGTGAACACATCCAGCAAGTTGGCCTGTTCCTCGTCGCTGGTGCGTTGGTTGAACTCCTCGATGGAGAGCAGAGGGATGGGCCGGGATTTGATCAGAAAATCGTGGTACTCCTTCAGTGGCAGGCCCATTTGCTCGGCCATCTCCAAGTCATTGGGTTCACGCCCCAATTCCGAAGCCTTTGTCCGCCAAGCGGTCTCCCAATCGCTTGCCGCTGCACGAACGGACCTTGGCACCCAGTCCATCGAGCGCAGTTCGTCCAGCACTGCGCCTTTGATCCGGAACTCCGCGTAGGTTTTGAACTGAACGTCCTTGCTGGTATCAAACTTGTCCACTGCATCCAGCAAGCCGATTATCCCGGCTTGGTACAGGTCCTCGAAATTCACGCCCGGAGGAAAGCGGGCCGCCATGCGTGTGACGATCCGTTTGATCAACGGGGTGTGTTCGAATACCTGTGCTTCGCGGTCGTGCGGTGTTTTCTTGGTGTAGGGGTTTGGCTTGGCAACCTTGCTTGCCGTCGCTGTCGGAAGGGGTACTGCTGATTCACGCAACTCACCAGACTCATCCAGAGTTTGCGCGCTGGGCTGGTCAGAAAGCTCCGTGATGGAATGCTCCTGAAGCTCTTCGTCTTGATCAGGTTTTTGGGTTGCGGTTGACATGCCGAAAGTTACGGTCGTTCCCTGCTTTTCTGGACAGGGGCTCTCCCATGTTCATCAGGGGGTCGAGGGTTCAGTTCTTCTTCTCACGCCACTGCAAAATGCGCTCCCAAAACCGAAGCGACGTGTCGCTCCGGGGAGTTTCCGCCAAGGATCGAGGGAGGCTTGCAGAGGTTTCGATGTGTTGCGCCAGGGCTTTGATGCTCTTGGCTGCTGGAGAATCCGGGAACATTTCAAGCAGCGGACGCTGGGAGCGAACCGCCTTGATCAGTTTGGGATCGCGGGGAATGCCACCGAGGTAATTCAGTTCCAGTTGCAGGAAATCCCGTGAGACTTTCTGAAGGTGTTCAAAGACTCGCTCGCCCTGCTTAGGCGACTCCAGCGAGTTGGCGAGCAGGTTGAAACTGCGAATGTCATAGCGGCTGGCCATCACCTTGATCACGGAATAGGCGTCCGTCATGGAGGACGGTTCTGCGGCGACGACGAGGATGATCTCATCGGCGCAAACGCTGAAGCGCAGCACGTTGCCAGCAATTCCAGCCCCCGTGTCAATGATCAGGTAGTCCATGTCGTCATCGAGATCCTTGAGCTTTTCGAGCAAATGGGCTTGGCGATCCTCGTCCAACTCTGCCATTTCGACCACTCCGGAACTGGAGGGCAGCACCTTGATGTTACCGGGACCGTCCGCGATGATGTCGCGCAACTCCATCTCGCCCGACAGCACATCGTCAATGGTGTATGCCGGGGTGAGGTTGAGCAGCACGTCAATGTTTGCCAGTCCAAGGTCGGCATCGAGCAGGTACACCCGTCGTCCCATTGACGCAAGCGCGTAGGCGAGGTTGATGGAAATGTTCGTTTTGCCCACGCCGCCCTTGCCGCTGGTCACGCTGATGACGCGGCCCTTGCGCGGCACGGTGGTGGTTTTTGAAGCGCTGACCAGTTTGCGGAGGGACGCAGCCTGATCGGTGGTGGTAGTTACAGCGGGCACAGGGTCAGCCTCCGGAGATGTTGAGCAGCAAATCAACCATGCGTTCCTTGGTGGCCACCTCGATGTCCTCCGGAACCTTCTGTCCAATACTGAGGAAAGAAACTGGTTTCTTGAAGCGGATCGCGTGATTGAAGATGGTCCCGTAGGATGCGCTTTCGTCGAGCTTGGTGAAGATCACGCCGTCAATGGGCATCACGCCAAACTTACGGGTGATTTCGTTGAGGTCGTTGTCTTTAGTGGTGGAACTGAGGACGAGCAGGTTGTGGATGCGCCCACGCTCGTCGAAGATTTCTCGCAACTCGAACATCTGCCCCTCGTCGCGCTGGGAGCAGCCGCCCGTGTCGATGACCACAACATCGCAATCAGAAAAACTCTCCACCGCCTTGTCCATCTCCTGGCGGTCTGAGACGATGCGCAGCGGCACATTGATGATTTTCGCGTAGGTCCGCAACTGCTCGACCGCAGCGATCCGGAAGGTGTCCACTGTGATCAACCCCACCCGCCGCTTACGTTTGAGCATTTGGTCGGAGGCGATCTTCGCCGCTGTGGTGGTCTTGCCGACTCCCGTGGGTCCGATGAGCGCAATCACCTTTTGCGGGGTGGTGATGTACTCGATGCCCTCGGTGGTCCGGAGGATCTTCATGAGCATCCGGGCAATAAAAATTTTGACGTAAGAGAAATTCTGTAGGTCTTCGTCTGAAATGTTTTTCTGAGCTTCCAGCACCAGCCGCCGCGAGAATTTGTCTTCCAGTCCTCCGAATTTCAACTGCTGGTAGAGCATCATCAGGTTTTCCGGAAGCTCAAGGTCGTCCGGAAGCGAGGAGCGGCTCGCCATGAGGTGGAGCATGTGCCGCATCTCGCCCAACTCGTGCCGGAGTTGGTTGTTGGAGAACTCCTCAAACGCTGAAGTGCGGTTACTCAACTCCTCCACCACCTCTCGGAGCCCTTGCAACTCCTGACGAATGGGTTGCAAAGTTTTCGCATCCAAGGAGGGCGATGGTGCAACTGCTGGTGAGGGCGGCAACGGAGACGGGCTGCGGAGTGATGGCTCTTGAACCTCAGCGGACGGAACGATTTCCTCCGCGCCCAGTGACGGTTGCTCGTTGAGATTGCGGCCCAACGTCGAAGAAAGGGTGGCTTTGGGCTTGTCGTCGCGAGCGGCGGTGACTTCAAGGACGGTCTTGCCGAACAGTCCGAAGGTGCCTCTGCCCTCCTTCACCTGACGAGTGGAGACGATGATCGCCTCTGGCCCCAAGTCGCGCTTGATGAGCTGGAGGGCTTCCTGAATGTTGGTGACGCGGTAGCGTTTTAGGTTCATGAACAGCTTAGCAAGTCGGGGAGATCAGCAAGTCGGGGATCCGCTCCAGCGGTCCGCCTCACTCCTCTCCGCCCAATTGTACCATGCCAAGCGCTTCAATGCGCACGTCTGGAGCGACCTCGTTGTGGGAGATCACGATCAGATTGGGGATGAAGCGCTCCACCAGCTTTTTCACATGCGGTCGAATCAGTGGGGAACACAACAGGATGGGCTGGTAGTTGTTAATTGTGAACTGCTCCAAAAGCCCGTCAATACGGGTGATGACTGTCTGGGCCACGTTGGGATTGAGTCCCAAGTACGAGCCCTGTCCGGAATCCTGAATGGCGGCAGCGATTTGGTTTTCCAGTTCCTGACTGAAGGTGATGAGCGGCAACATGCCGTCCGGTGTCTGGTACTGCCTGGTGATCTGCCGGGAAAGGGCTTGCCGGACGTGTTCGGTGAGCAGATCCGCGTCCTTAGTGAGGTGGGAGGCATCTGCGAGAGTTTCGAGAATGGTGTGGAGGTCGCGGATGGAAACCTGTTCACGCAGCAAGTTCTGGATGACCTTCTGCACCGTGCCGAGCAGAAGTTGTCCCGGAACCAACTCTTCCACAATCTTCGGCTCGTTCTTAGCAAAGCTGTCGAGTAGCCGCTGGGTTTCCTGACGGCCAATGAACTCGTGGGCGTGGTTTTTGAGAATTTCGGTGATGTGCGTGGCGAGGACGGTGGGTTGGTCTACCACCGTGTAGCCCGCAAACTGCGCACGTTCCTCATCCTCGGCGGTGATCCAGATTGCCGGAAGCCCGAAGGCCGGTTCTACCGTGTCCACTCCAGGAATCTCCTCGTCCACATCGCCGGTCTTCATGGCGAGGTAATGCCCGACCATCAACTCGGCACGAGCGACTTCAATGCCCTTGATGGTGATCGAGTATTCGCCCGGAGACAGCTCAAGGTTGTCCTTGATGTGGATGGGCGGGACGATGTAGCCGAAGTCAAGGGCGGTTTGCCGACGGATGGCCTTGATGCGCTTAAGCAATTCCCCGTCCTGTTCCTCGTCCACGAGGGGAATCAGGCCATAGCCCAACTCCAGCCCCAGCACATCCATCGGCAGCAGTTCCGCAACGTCTTCCGGTTCTTCCGTGAGTTCGCGTTGCAGTTCAAGCTGCTGCTCCTGCTCCCGTTCGAACTGAAGTTGCCCCTGCGCCTTCCGGGACACTTGTGCGAGGAAGAAGGTTAGGATCGCTAGCATCAGGAACGGAACGATCGGCAGCCCCGGAATCAGCGCGAAGAGCAGCAGCACAGCAGAGACGACATACAACGCCTGTGTGTTGCTGAAAACCTGACTCTTCAAATCCTCCGAAATGCGGTTTTCAGAGGATGCCTTGGTGACAGCGATACCGGCGGCAATCGAGATGATCAAGGCCGGGATCTGCGAAACCAGACCGTCTCCAACCGTCAATGTCGCATAGGAATCGAACGCATCCCCAGCAGACATACCGTATTGGGTGGTGCCGATCAAGAGGCCGCCAAGGATGTTGATAGAGGTGATGATCAATCCGGCAACGGCGTCTCCGCGCACAAACTTGGTGGCCCCGTCCAGTGCCCCGAAATAATCAGACTCACGCTGGACTTTGCTGCGGCGCTCCTTGGCTGCCTGATCATCGATCAAGCCGGCGTTGAGGTCAGCGTCGATGGCCATCTGCTTGCCGGGCATCGCATCCAAGGTGAAGCGGGCGGCGACTTCAGCGATCCGCCCGGTTCCCTTTGTGATCACGACAAAGTTGATGATCACCAGAATCAAGAAGACGATGATCCCTACAATGATGTTGCCTCCCACAACGAACTCGCCGAACGCTTTGATGATCGCTCCAGCAGCGTATGATCCCTGATGCCCCTCCAGCAGAATGAGCCGGGTGGAGGCGATGTTGAGTGAAAGCCGGAAGAGGGTGGAGATCAGGAGAACAGTTGGGAAGGACGAGAACTCTAGCGAACTGGCAGTGAAAAGCGCGACGAAGAGAATCAACACACCAATGGAGATGCTCATCGCCAGCAGCAGATCAAGGAGGACCTGCGGTAGCGGCACCACCATGATGAGCAGCATCCCAATGACCCCAGCCGCAAGGATGACGTCTGTGTTCCGGATGACCCCGTTAAGAGGGAGAGTTTCGGTACTCGCCGCCAAGGCTGGTCCTTAGGCAAAGGTGGGCCACATGGGCCTGTTCAGTTGGGTCTTCCGATGACCGCCGAATCTGGGTTCAGCGCAATCTGACGTTTCCGGTAAGAAAGATCAAGCCCGAAGCGACTTTCATGAAGACGCGGTGCTCAGCGTTGTGGCCGTAATCGGTAAATTTGGGCAAGGATTTCGGCAATCACTTTGAAGAGGCGTTCCGGGATCGGTTCCCCAATCTCAACAGAGGCGTACAATTCACGCGCCAAAGCAGGTTTTTCTACAATCGGCACCGCGTTCTCGTTGGCGATGGTCCGCATCCGCAGTGCCAGAAAATCCGCACCCTTGGCAATCACCTGTGGGGCCTCCATCACGTCCCGGTCGTAAAGCAGGGCCACAGAGAAGTGGGTCGGGTTGACCACGAGGGCATCCGCCTTGGGCACTTCCTGCATCATCCGCGCATTGGACATCTCACGTTGAATCTGACGAATGCGGGCCTTGAGTTGTGGATCCCCTTCTGTCTCCTTGGTCTCCTCCCTCACCTCCTGCTTGGTCATCTTGATCTGCTGCTCCTGCTGCCAGCGCTGGTAGAAGTAATCGAAGACGGAGAGGCCAAAGAGTGCGAGTACGATCTTCCCCGTGATCTCTGCTCCGGCTTTGAAGTTGAAGATGATGATCGCCTCCTGAGGCAGCACGGCAAGACCGTTCGCCTCTCTCAGCAGATCAACGAAGGTGAAATAGCCGATCAGCCCGATGATTGTGAGTTTGGCCAAGCTCTTGACCAACTCCGCCAGTCCTTGCGTGGAGAAGAGCCGCTTGATCCCCGTGAGCGGACTGATCTTGGAGAACTTGGGCGCGAGCGGCTTGAGGGTGAATCGGAACCCGACTTGAATCACAGAACTGAGAAAGGCGACTGATACAATCACGACAGACAAGAGCAACAGCACCGGAGCAACTGTCGAAAACGCATCCCCCAAAATCCGGTAGAGTAGCGTGATCGTGAAATCCTGTCCGGGGCGCAGTTCAGTGAAACTCCCATGCATCAGTCCCCGGACTTCATCTAGGAACAAATCACTGGCGAAGTAGAGAGTGAGGGTCGCGGCGCCCAGCAGGGCAGCGGAGGACAACTCCTTGCTGAAGGTAGCTTGCCCCTCGTCCCGTGCTTTCTGCCGCTTACGTTCGGTCGGCTGCTCGGTTTTTTCCTGTCCTTGCTGTTCGGCCATCTGAAGTTAGGGAGCACCTGGCAGGGCAAGGATGCGTAGCATGTTGAGCAGTTGATCATCATACATCTCAAACATGCGGTGGAGAGCTTGAGCAAAAAACGGGACACTAAACATGAGCACCATGAAGCCCAACAACAGGGTGAGGGGGAAACCGACAATAAAGATCTGAATCTGGGGCACGGAGCGGGCCAGCAATGCCATCGTCAGGTTGGCCAAGAAAAGCGCAGTGATGAGTGGAGCGCCAAGCTGGAAACCCAGTGTGAACACTCCGGCAGACAAACGGATCATTTCCTGTGTAAGCGAATCACTGAAGCTCGCCCCACCCGGAGGCAGCAGGTCGTAGCTGCGGACGATGGCCTGCACCACAACAAGGTGTCCGTCCATCGCTACAAAAATCAGGGTGGCAAAAATGCGCTCGAACTGCCCAATCAGCGAGATCTGTGCTTGCGATTGGGGGTCGAAGACATTGGCCATGCTCAAGCCCATCTGGAAACCGACCACCGTTCCAGCGAACTCAACGGCGGCAAAAAGGATTTGCCCAACCATGCCCAGCACCAGTCCAATGAGCAGTTCCCCGGCAATGAGCAGCAGATACTCCGAGGGCTGATCTGGATGAACGATGAGGGCTGGCGTGAAGGGCTGGAGGATCAGGGCCAGCACGAGGGCCAGCACCACGCGCACCTGCATCGGTATCGAATTGCTGCCGAGCACAGGGGCGGTGGCAATGATGCCACTGACGCGCACCAGCACCAGAATGAACACCAGAAGCTGGGCCGCGTCGTAGTTGAGCAGGTCTGCCATGGCTGAGTAGTTCAGCCCCTCCGGAACTGAGTTCCGGTTGCCGCTCAGTTCTCGGGCGGCAGGGAGTTGAGATACATGGTGCTTGAGGTCGCGCTCAGGGCGGTGTTCGCCCGCTCCTGGTCCTGCTGGCAGTTCACGCACATCCGCGCCAACGGCATGGCGATCAAGCGCCGCTTGGGAATGGGATCCCCGCATTCCTCGCAAAAACCGTAGTCTCCGGTTTGCATCCGCTGGATCGCCTCCTCAATCGCCTCCAGGCGATCGCGATTGCGGTCACGCATGAGCAGGCTCAGTTCGCGTGCTTGCTCATTCACAGAGCTGTCCACCTCGTCCCCCACATCCTTGCGGAAGTCGTCTTGGTTGAACGCTCTTTGCGTCTGTAATTCCATGAGGATCTGTTTCTTTTCCTCCTGGAGCTTTTGTTTGATCTCTTCCATTCGATCTTGGTTCTGAATGGTTCAGGGTGCCACACAATATAGCGAGGCTATATCCTGTAGCAAGAAAAATTCCAATTTATGTGGCACACCGCAAAAATGCGGCATAAAATCCCATCGTCGTGTCGTCCGGCAGCATTTGCCAAGCCCCCTCACGGGTTTCCCAGCACGCCCAAGCGGAGGGCAGGGGTTTGCTGACGGACCAAGGCTCAAGCACGAACTTGGGCATCTCCTCCAAAAAAGTTTGAACTTGCCGGACATTCTCTTCCGGTTCAAGCGAGCAAGTTGCATAGGCGATCACGCCTCTAGGCCGCACCACTCGTGCCGCTTCGTGCAGAAGCTGGCTTTGGAGTGGCCGCCAATTCAGTAATTCTGTTGCGCTGCAGGTCCACTTGATGTCCGGGTTCTTGCGAATCGTCCCTGTCGCCGAACACGGAACATCGAGCAACACCGCATCGACTGAGTCATCAGGTAGCGGCAGGGTGGTTCCGTCTGCTACCAGCAGCGGGGGGCATGGCACTTGGCAACGTTCAAAATTGTTCCGCACCCGCCGCATCCGCCTTGTCGAGAGGTCGCAGACCGCTTGCAAACGTACGCCGTTACGCACCAGTCCGAGGGATTTTCCTCCCGGAGCTGCGCAGACATCGAGCACCGACCCCTCCAGTCGTTCGGCCAGCAGATGGGTGATGACCTGCGAGGAGGTGTCCTGCACCCAGAACCGACCTTCCTCGTAGGCACGAGTTTCCCAAAGGCTCGCCGCTTGCTCTACGAGTAGTGCCTCCGGAACCCGGGAATGGGGCGCGGCTGACACACCCTCTTTTGCAAGCGATTGCTGCAACTCTGCCCCGCTCAACCCAAGGCCCGGACAGATTGTGATTCCGGAAAAGCGATTGTTTGCTTCGCAAATCTGCACAGCTTGTTCTGCCCCGTAATTTTGTATCCAACGCTCAACCATCCAGTCCGGATGGGAGGTGCGAATGGCCAACGGTTGTTCTCCCGGAACGGGTTTGTCGGATTCCAAGTCGCGCTGGAGGTTGCGCAGGACTCCGTTTACCAACCGGGAGGGAGCGGTGCCTGACTGCTGACGGACCACTCCCACGAGTTCGTTGAGTGTAGCATGAGCCGGAATCCGCTCCATGTGCAACAGTTCGAACACCCCTAGTGCAAGGGCTGCAGCGATTTCCGGTTTCAGCTGGATGCCGTGATGCAGACGTTCCTGTACCACGGTTTCCAGCAGTCGATGGTGCCGCGCCAAGCCTTGCAGGAGTTGCGTATAGAGCCGGCGGTCGCGCTCGTCTCCCAGTTTTCCAGAAGGATTCGGGTTCCAGTGCCCCGATTGCTGGAACGCGCCAAAGTCGGCCAGCACCTGCTCCCTTACCGAAATCGTTGCGTCGTTTTGCCTGCGGAGTCGAGGGTGGTGCTGCTTTGGTTTTGCAAGTCCCATCAAGGATTCGTATGGTAATTCAATTGATCTCTCTGCCACTGCACTCATGCTGGAAGTCCACCGTACCCCTTCGGAAGCCTGTTTTCTCTGCGGATTTCCGCTGAGCCGATTTCAGTCGCACGTCCTCATTTGCGTTCGCTGTGACGAGGTGGTTTGCCGGCGTTGCATGTCCCGACCCTCCATGATGCGCAAGCGCGACCCGCTCTGTCGCAAATGCGAAGGAGCGTACGACTGAACATTTGTGCACACCACCATCCAGTATGACCACCACTGAATTTCTAGACCGCGATGGCAAGCCCCTCCGAGTGAACGACCGGGTATTGTACGGTAGTCCGGAGGAACACACTGGTCGCGTCTTCACGATCCTCCATGTGGATTCCGAGAATTCCGCATTTTGGTACACCTCCGAGGATGAACCGGAACTTCCCAAGTACTCGTTTCAGACCGCCTACCGCAACCGGCTGGTCAAGCTCACGGACTGAGGCTGTGAAACACTGCGTCCTCGGACTCTTCATGCTTGGCATGTTGGGGGTGCCTGCAAAAATCACCAGCGCCCAAGCCTTGCTCCCGGTTCACGGAACCCGCCTGAGCTACCAGCACTGGAATGTGGAGCGTCAGCAAGTCACGGGCTTCACCCACCTGCACTATGCGGTGGTATCCTGCGATGGACGGGAATGCCTTATCGAGCGCAGTGAAAACACCGATCCGGACGGCGAAGCCTTCTCTCGCAAGCGGCTTTGGTTTGATGCCAAAAGCGGAGAACCACTGCGCTATGAGGAAGAAGACCTCCGTGAAAACCTGCTCATCACCAACACCTACGGTTCCGGTTTCATCCGCACCGAACTTCGGCACAGGAGCGCATCCCGGGCGTTTGAGTTGGAGGCACCTCGCGAACGCTTTGCGGCGTTCGATTTTGTTTTCGACTACCTCCGCAAGCAGCTTGGAATCATCCTCAACGCCTCAAGCAACGAGCCGTTCGTCTTCACGCTCTACCTGCCCGCACTTGCCATCGAACTCGAATCCGGGGTTTTGCCGCAGTCTATGAGCTTGGTGCAGATGCGTGTGGTGCGCGAACGTTCCGGAGCCTTCAACACTCGCATTGGCACCCACGAGGCCCACACGCTACGGCTCTACCCGGATTCGTGGACCCTGCGCGCCTTGCTTCCCAAGGAGAAATCCGAGTTCACGCTTGTCCTTGCCGCCGCACCTCCACACCATCTGCTGGAATTCCACGAAGACAAAACCCAGCACCAAATCATCAAGCTGGAGTTGCCGGAGCAGTGATCCGGAACGTAGCGTCAAACGGGGTTTGTCCTGCTTCCCGGAGCAGCCGCTGGTTGGCCGCCAAGTGTTCCAGCAAATGAAAAACCAACTCCACGGACTGCGGTTGTCCGAGGGTTTCCGCAAGGGTTTCCGCACTCCAGTTTTGAGCCGGACGGTCACGCAAAACGCCGAGCAGTTTCTGCTGAAGTTGCAGCACTTCGTTGGCGGCGACCTTTCCGGCTTCAACTCCGGGCTGGTGATAGGCGTTGATGCCGATCAGTTCCGCGTAGTAGCCGACTGTGCGCTCAAACAGCGCGATCAACGCCCCCAGTGTCCGGGGCGTGAGGCAGTCCAGCACCAGCGAAACCGAGCGGCGTCCAGCTTCAGTCAGCGCAGCTCGCGTTCCCAGCCAGAAGCCGTGCAGATAGTCTCCAGACGTGATGCCCGGTTCTACCTCCCGGCTTGCGCCCCGACGATCTTTCCGCACCGCAAGGAAGGTCACAAAGCAATCATCCGGACCCTCCCGGAGTTGCTGGACGTAGGCGTGCTGATCGGTCGAGCCTTTGTTCCCGTAAACCGTCAAACCCTGATGGACCGTCGCCCCGGACAGGTCACGGGCCTTGCCCAGCGATTCCATTACCAACTGTTGCAGGTAGCGCCCGAACAGTTCCAGCCGATCCTTGTACGGCAAAACCACCAACGCCCGTTTGCCCTGCCCCTCTCCGGCAAGGTGCCACGCGACTGCGAGTAGCAACGCCGGATTACTGGCGAGCTTCGGGTTCCGGGTTTGCACGTCCATTTCACGCGCCCCTGCAATGAGCTGCCGCCAGTCCACCCCTTGGAGCGCGGCGGGTAGCAACCCGACCACTGCAAGTTCGGAGGTGCGCCCACCCACCCAACTCCACATCGGAAAGCGCCGCAGCCAGTTTTGCGTTTCAGCCACGCGGTCCAATTCGCTTCCGGCCCCGGTCACGGCAACTGCGTGTTTCGCAAAGTCGAGTCCGGCTTCCGCAAACCACGCCTGTGTCTCCAGCATACCGTTGCGGGTTTCCTTGGTACCACCGGATTTGGACACCACCACCACGAGGGTTGCGGCGAGGTCTGTTCCAAGGTCTTCGCGCACTCGATCAAAGCCGTCCGGATCGGTGTTGTCGAGAAACCAAACCCGCAGCGGATCCGTAGCGGTCCGGAACGCATGATGCACCAGTTGCGGCCCCAACACCGATCCGCCGATGCCAACCAGCAGGAGGTTCCGGAAGCGAGTGCCCGTGGACGAAACCAGCGTTCCGGCATGAACCGATTGCGTGAATTCGTCAAGTACGGTCCAAGCGTTGCGGATGTCCTCCATGATCTCGCGGGTGGGCGCGAGCTCTGGATTTCGCAGCCAGTAATGCCCCACCTGCCGTTGCTCGTCAGGATTTGCAAGCGCACCTGCTTCCAACGCAACCATGCCCGCCAGTGCATCGGCACAGGGCTGCTCGAAGGCCGCGAGGTTCTTCTGCGTCAACCCAGACCGGCTCAGGTCGAGCGTGGTTTGCAACTCGGGAATCTCAAGGCACCATTGCTGAAAATGGGTCCATTCGTTAACAGACTCGCACATACCCTGTTCTGGAGTTGCATTCGCAAGAGGAAGTCGATAACTTAGTACTTTCTTTGACGTTTTGCAAGTGTTTCCATTCCATGCCCGTTCCTGCACTAACACAAACGCTGGATGAACTGCTGGTGCGCAAGCGCAGCAATGATGAGCGACTCACGGAACTGCTGCAAGCTTCCGTTGCTGAAGACGAAAACGCACCAACGCGTTTTCATCCGCCCTACGATCTCTTCCATCGCAACGGCGAACTGATTTTGAGCGTTGACCTTCCGGGGGTGTTGTCGTCCGATCTGGAGGTTTCGCTGGATGCCCAGCACCTTGTGGTCACGGGGTGTTTTCCAGAAGTCTTGGAGGTCGAAACCGCCTGCCTGCACTCCAGCCGACCCAAGGGGGCATTTCGCTGCGAATTCGTGACTCCGGAAGCACAACAGGTGGAGTCGCACGAGTTTGTGCTGGAAAACGGTGTCTTGCAGATTCGTTTGAAATTGGTCCCCCTGCCGACCTCCGATCTGGTGGACTCCCGGAAGTTACTCGACGATTGACATGCCCCGTATTCTCCGCAATTACCTCATCTGCTTCGCGGTCATTGGAGTCATTCTCTTCGTCCTCGACTTGGTGGACTCCCACTTCCAAACGGAATCGTTGGAAAACCACTCCAAAGCCCACTCTGAACAGGATTCCAGGTAGCAGCAGGATCGCTATTTACCTTCCCTTCTGGAGTCGATCTGTCGTATAATGGCAGTCGAAACCTTGAGCTTTCGGAGGGGGGAGATGAGGAGAATACTGCAAGGACACTATGTGACGGCGAAAAGATCACGAGTCGCCCCAACAAGGAGATTGCCTGCGATTCCTTGCAAAACCCTTCGGACCCCGATG
>CAJWCD010000044.1:0-23823 GCA_913020725.1 uncultured Pseudomonadota bacterium | reverse complement strand
CCCAAGGGGGGCAAACTCAGCCCCGAAGAGAAGGAGGCCAATCGGCGTGTCTCCACGGAAAAACTCCGCGCCGACTCACGCGCTTATTTACGATAAGGTCTATTACCACGGCTCTGCTTCAGTTCTCCAATTGGAGGCGGGTAAGGGCACCGACCACGTTTTGTGACCGCAGTTTTTTTAGGTCTGGTGGTTGGAAATATGGTTGGAAACTTTTTGGTCTCTGTTTCAAATGTTCCTGAAATCGGACGCAAGAGTTTGTTTTTACAGGAAATAAAAAGAAGGGAAGCTGGCTGGGGTGGCAGGGATCGAACCTGCGAATGACGGGATCAAAACCCGCTGCCTTACCACTTGGCTACACCCCAAACGAAGGAATCATCATGGGAGAAGTCGAGGTGATTTGCAAGGGGATTTTGCCTTAAAATCCGTGGTTGCTGAAACCTTGGGCTGAAGAAGTTGTGTCTGAGCAACTGCAATCACTCTGCCCATACGCCGGAAAGCGGAAGGATGATGGCTTCACGGATGGCATCGTCGTATTTCCGGCTCATTCTTTCCAATAGCATGAGGCTGGAGCGAGTAAATCGATCGGGTTGGCGCTGCTCTACTTGGCAATGTCCGGTAAGGAATCATCATCGGCGTTTCCTGTTTTAACTTTGAGATTCGGGAGGTTCTGCGTAAGCTGTGGGGCAAACTTCAGCAAGTGTCCTGCATGACCGAACACAACCCAAACGCAATCGGAATCTTCGGAGCCGGAGCATGGGGCACCGCCCTCGCGCTGCACCTGGCGCGACAGGGGCGCTCGGTTCACCTCTGGGCGCGGGAAGCGAAGGTGCGTGAGGCGATTCGCCATGACCACATAAACTCGGTGTTTCTGCCCGGAGTGCGGTTGCCCGCGAAAATCGAGGTGGTGGATGCCGCCGAACAGGTTCTGGAACGTGCCAAAACACTGCTCGTCGTGGTGCCCTCTCACGCGATGCCGTGGCTGATTCAGACGCTTGCCGAGGGAATCACCGTTGCTCACGATGTGGTGCTGGCCACCAAAGGATTTGGTTCCAACGAAACCTTGCTGCTTAGTGATTCATGCGCGGAGGGGTGGCCTGTGCTGAACGGCGTGCAGGTGTTGTCCGGACCCACTTTCGCAGCGGACGTAGCGGCAGGGCATCCGGTGGCGGCGGTGTTGGCGGGTACGGATTCAGCATGCTTGCGACGACTTCAGAGCCAACTTGCTTCCTCCCGTTTCCGGCTCTATCCGAGTACGGACTTGGTTGGAGTGCAGGTGGGCGGGGCAATGAAGAACGTGATCGCAATTGCCTCCGGAATCGCGGATGGCATGGACTTGGGCCTGAGTGGACGGGCTGCGCTGATCAGCCGGGGCTTGTCGGAAATGATGAGGCTGGGCGTGGCGCTCGGTGGTCGTCCGGAAACCCTCTCTGGTGTGGCAGGACTCGGCGATTTAGTGCTGACCGCCACCGGGAACCTCTCCCGCAACTACAGCCTCGGCGTAGCACTCGGAAGCGGCGAGTCCTTGGCGGAGTACCTTCAAGGCCGCCACACCGTGATTGAGGGCATGGAAAACGCGGGGGCCGTCCGCAAAATCGCCAAACGCTACGGGCTCGACCTACCGATTTGTACCGTGGTGGACTCTGTCATCCAAGGGAAGTTGAACTGCACGGAAGCCCTTGACCAACTGCTCTCCCGCCCCGACCCCGGTTCTGAATTTGCCGATTTGTTTCCGTCATGAACTGGAAAACCGCTCCCGCAACCGCAGATAGACGGAGGCCGCGATGCCAGAAGCCCCAAAGACGAGACACATGATCACAACTTGGTAACGCACTGCGAGCAGGGGTGACACTCCCGCAAGAATCTGTCCGGTCATCATGCCGGGCAACGAGACGACCCCAACGGCGAACAACCCGTTTGTTGGTGGAATCATCGCGGCATCGAAGGCGATGGCACGGGCCCGCTTGGCATCCTCTCCATGCGAGCGTTCGGCGTCATAGCGTTCGGCGGTCAGGCTGAGGGTGTTCATCGCATTCGCCAGCGACATGCCTGCCAGCGGGATTGCAAATCTCGGTTCAAACGGAAACCCTTGGTCAAACACGGCAAACAACACATAGAGTAGGGCAAGCAGCCCCCCGGACACCAAAGCGAAGAGCATGAGTCCATAGTGTCGGAGCGAGTGGTCTTTCACTGACCGCAGGGCAATGTAACCTGCCACCGCCAGCATCACGACCAGCACAAGCAGGGACACCCAAACGTTGCTGGTCTCGAAGATGTACACCAGCACAAACCCCACCGCCAACAACTGCACAATCATCCGCACCGAGGCGTGGAGCGTGGTCCAGTGCCGCGCGCCCGTGCGCCACTGGATGACGCCCACAATCAGGATGAGCAGAAACGCAAAGGCGACATCGGTGACGGAAAGGGCTTGGGCCATAACATTGATAACTGATAACTGTTCAGTGGTGATTCGTGGAGTTGCGGATGAAGGGTAGCCAGCGGATTTGCCGCGAGTCGAGCAGCAGATGGGTGTAGTGCCCAAGCACGCAGGCGAAGACGTACATCCAGAACTGCTGGAGAAATTCCCAGACGCGCTGCCAGGAGAATCCCTGCGCCCACGAGTCCTTTGCTCGGAAATATTCAAAGACAACGGCGAGGAAAAGCGCGATGACCCAGGGCGTGATTTTCCAATGGGTCCAGCCCCGGTGCTTGTGCATCACGGGGAGCAGCGAAACGAAGGCGAGAATGGCGAACAGTTCCATCTGTCGTGTGAAAAAGAGGAAGGCGAGCAGCACGAACATGCCCCGGAAGAACCAGCGTTGTGGCACCGAAGCCGTATCGAGGTCAGGAAACAACGCCATGAAGAGGGTGGCGAGGAAGAGCCCGATGAGCGTCTGCACCTCGCCTTGCCAGTGCAGAGGGTTGCCCGTGAAGTGCTGGAAGGCTTCCGGAGAGAGTGAAACGTACTTGGTGGTGACCGCGACCGATGCGGTGATGGCTCCGGCCAGCAGCCCCCCGTTGAGGTGGCCTCGAAAATTCATGGCGGCTTTGAGAACGTGCGGGTTCGCAGGGTGCTCTAGCACCTCAGCAACGAGTGTGCCGAAACCACAGTGCAGCTAGGCGGAAAGTGCTTGGGCGCGGGCAAGCATGTCGCGGGCGAGTTGCTGGGCTTTAGACGCGACTTCGGAACTGCCAAGCAACTTGGCGAGTTCGGCGGTTTTCTCATCAGGTGTTTGCAGCCGTTCGATGGAGGTGAAGGTCGCGTTGCGGTGCTGGGCTTTGCTGACAACGTAGTGGTGTTGGGAAAAGGCGGCAATCTGCGGGAGGTGGGTGATGCAGAGTGTCTGGTGGCGGGTGCCAAGCGAGCGCAGTTTCTGGCCGACGATTTCGGCAATGCGCCCGCTAATTCCGGAATCCACTTCGTCGAAGATGAGGATTTCCACGGTGTCCGGTGAGGTGAGGACCGTCTTGAGGGCAAGCATGATGCGGGAAAGTTCGCCACCGGAGGCGACCTTGGCGAGGCTGCGCAGGTCTTGTCCGGGATTGACGGAAAGCAGAAACTCCACGCGATCGCTTCCGGAGGGCGACCATGCGGATTTGCCGTGGGATTCACGCGGGGTGAGCTGGGTGTCGAAACGGGCTTTTGCCATGCCGAGCTGCCGCAACTCCCGGACGACTGCTGCGTCAAGTTTGCGGGCAGCTTTTTTGCGACGTTCTGTGAGTTTTTCCGATTCCTGTTTCAGTTTTGCCTCACACGTCGCAATGCGTTCGGCCAGCACTTGACCGTCCTCCTCCAAGTGTTCCAGTGTCTCCAATTCCGAAATCACGGATTCCAGCAAGCCGCGTAACGCCTCCCCAGAATCGAACTTGTGTTTGCGCTGGAGCCGCTGGATGCGGTTGAGCCGTTCGTTGATCCACGCCAGCCGCTCCGGATTCTCCTCGATTCCGGAGGTGTAGCTCACCACCTCCTGATGCACGTCCTCAAGCTGGAAAAGCGCGGATTCGAGAGCTTCGCGCATCGCGGTGCAAGCAGAGTCCACGCGCTCGGCTTCGCTGAGGACGCGACGGGCGGATTCCAGTTGCGTGAGGATCGCCCCCTCGTCATCGTGCAAAAGCTTCGGCACCTGCCCCACCAGCAGAGAAAGCCGTTCCGTGTTGGAAAGCCGGGAGGCTTCCTGTTGAAGTGTCTCATCTTCGCCTTCCTGAAGGTTGAGTTCCTCCAACTCTTCCCGGATGATCGTCAGTTCTTCGGTGCGGGCGTGTCGTGCGGCCATGCGCTGGTTGAGGTCGCGTTGCTCGGCGAGTGCCTGCTGGTGGGCCGCATGGGCTGTCCGGACAATGTTCCGTAGCAGCACAAGCTTGCCGTGTTGATCGAGAAATTCGATGTGAGTGCCGACTTGGAGCAGGGCTTGGTTTTCGTGCTGACCGTGAATGTTGACCAACTGCTGGCCTAGGTTTTTTAGAAACTCCACCGTGACTGCCGCCCCGTTGATACTGCGGCGCTGTCGCCCCTTGCGAGGGATCACGCAACGCAGGATGAGTTCGTCCTCCACAGGGATTCCGGCATCCTCAAGCTGGGTGCGGAGGCCTTCCGTTTCGGAAAGGTCAAACACGGCTTCGACGATCGTATTGTCCTCACCTGTGCGCACCAGTCCGGTGTCACCACGCCCCCCCAGCACGAGCAGCAGCGCATCAATCAGGATCGATTTCCCGGCTCCGGTTTCACCCGTGAGGATGGAGAACCCGGAGTCGAACTCCGCCTCAAGTTCCTTGATGGTGGCGAGGTTTTGCAGACGTAACTGGAGCAACACGGGACAAGGATTAGTGAACAGTTAGCAGTGAACAGTTAGCAGTATGCAATGACAATGCTCACTGAGGGTTGAAGACGGATTGGAAGTGTCTGCGAATGCGCGAGGTGGCGTGCAGGGCGGCAGAAGCAAGGGAGTTCACGTCAAATCCGTGTCGGCGAAGCAGAGGTGTGATGATGTCGTCCGGAAGCTGGTCAAGGTCGAGCATGTTGGTCGATTCATCATAGAGCAGACGCAACCCGTTTTCAATGAGTCGCAAGAGGGTGTAGTCGCGCTTGAGTTCAGTAGACATTTCTGCAGGCAGGAGTTGCAGTCGTGCCAAGGCGTCGAGTGCCGTGAGGGTCTGCGGGGTCCGCAGTTCCGGATGCTTGGAACCGTGCAGGAGTTGCAGGTATTGTGTGAGGAACTCGACATCAAGCAGTCCGCCGCGCCCTTCCTTGAGGTTGCGGCGGCGTTCGGTTTCCTTGGCGAGTTCGCGTTCCTTGCGTCCCCGGAGGTGCAAAATCTGCTCGGCAAGGTCTGCGGGCGGAACCCATTCGTAGGTGGCACGGAGGATGCCTTGCGACACCGAGTCGAACCACGCTTCCGAACCGGCGCCCGCAACGATTCGCCCCTTGATCAGTGCCTGATGCTCCCACGGTTGCGAGGACTGGTGGTAGTGCAGGTAGCTTTCAAAGGAAGTGACCAGCACTCCGGCGTTTCCGGAGGGGCGCAACCGGGTGTCGAGCTTGTAGGCGTGACCGGTGCGGGTCACGGTGGTGAGGATCGAGATGAGCCGCTGGGTGACACGAATCCAGTACTCCTGCGCCTCGATTTCGTTGGGTCCGGAGCTGAGGCCCACGCCGGAGTGCAGGAAGATCAGGTCGAGGTCAGAGTGGTAGGTGAGTTCGTCGCCGCCGAGCTTGCCCATGCCAACGATGGCGAATCCGGGTTCGGCATTTTCCTCGGCCAGCAGCCTCCCGTAGCGTGGAGCAAGGTACTGCTGGGCAAGTCCGAGGGTGGCTTGTAAAATCACCTCGGCGAGCAGCGTGAGGCCGCTGCGGGCCTGTTCGTAACCGATCAGTCCTTCCAGTTCGGCGCTGCCAATCAGGAAGGTGAGCTCGTGCTTGAACTTGCGGAGTTGGTCGATTTCCGATTCTTCATCCTCACAGCCGTTCAGTGACTCCTGAAGCCGCTGCTCCCAGTTTTTCCGAGAGATGTCCAGCACCGGAGATTCCAACAGTTCGAGCAGTTCGAGGTGATTGATGAGGTGCAGCCAGAGCAACTCGCTGGTTTCGGCAATGCGGGCCAACCGCGAAAGCGAGGAGGGGTGTTCGGTGAGCATCCGGTAGTGCTGAAAACGCGGGCCGATGCGCTCAAAAAGCTGCTGGAACCGCAAGCTCAGCGGACGTTCCGGACGTTCCCGGAGCCGAGGGGCAAGCTGCCGCGCCACTGTCTCCAGCAGGGTTTGCTCTTCGGGGGTGAATTGCTGGATGCGCGTGCTGTTGCGCAAGGAAGCTTCCAGTTCAATGTGTTCGTCGCTGAAGAGACCCCCGAAGATCGTCCGGACCTTTGCCATTGTGTCCAACACCTCAGCGAGCAGCCGCTGCCGTGCTTGTTCTGGGTCAAGGTCCAGCAAACCAAACGACCGAGCTAATCGTTGTTGGGCGGGGATTTCAGCAGGAATGGTGTGGGTTTGGTGTTCTTCCCGAAGCTGGAGCCGATGCTCCAAACGACGCAGCAAAACATAAGCGTGTTGGAGCGTGTCAAGGTCGGTTTCCGGAACAAGTTGTTGCGTCTGCAACTGGGCAAGCGCACTGAGGGTTCCGGGCGTTTGCAAAGTAGGACGATGACCGCCGTAGAGCAGTTGAAACGCCTGCACAAAGAACTCGATCTCACGGATGCCGCCGACTCCGAGTTTGACGTTGAGGTGGCTCTCCCGGAGGTGTTCCTCCTCGATGCGCCCCTTGACGCGCTGCATCTCCTTGAGCAAACGTTCGTCAAGCAGGCGGCTGTAAACGAAGGGCTGGATCATGCGCCGGAACTGCTCGGCCACTTCCGGACTGCCCGCAAGTGCTTGCGCCTTGATTAACGCCTGCCGTTCCCAAAGCTCGCCTCGTGCTGAGTAGTACACCTCCATTTCATCCAACGAAACGACAAGCGGACTGTGGTCACCTCCGGGACGCAGCCGCATGTCAACGCGAAAGAGGAAACCTTCGGTAGTGGTGTCACAGAGGGCATCAATGAACTGCCGGGCGATTTTCGGTCGTAGCGTATAATCGTGTTCATCGTCTCCGGAAAGTGGTTCATAATCGTGGACGAAGATGAGGTCCACATCAGAGGAGTAGTTGAGTTCGTGTCCGCCGAGCTTGCCCATGCCCAGCACAAGGAACGGCCACTGCCCCTGCCACTGTGTCCCAAGCGCAATCCGGGTGACTTCCCGCAGAGCCAAGCGGATGAGGACGACCGCCAGTGATGACAACTCCTCCAGCGTTTCCTCAAACGGCCCCGTCTCTGCCAGATCCCGGACGGTGATACGCAGAAATTCCTCGTACTTGTAGCGACGCAGCAGGTTCTTGAGGTCGGGTAGCGAGGGTGAAATATCCGGGGGCATCCGAGATTCCAACTCCTCGGCCATGACCTCCAGCGTTTTTTTCTGCGTCACAAAAGCAGAATTCCGCAGGTCATCCGCCTCTTCCGGTGTACGGATCAGTCGTCGTGCGAGAAATTCGCTGCGCCCGAAAATGGTGAGCAGCGCGGCGGTGTGGGGCTGGGAAAAATCGAAGAATTGTCCGTGTTTTTCGTGGTAGGCGGCGAGAAAATCGTGAAGCTGCCGAAGGCCGGAATCCGGACTGCCACTGGTCAGCAGGGTTGCGAGTGCCGACTCGGCATGTTCCGGAAAACCCGGAACTGCGGCGAGAGCTTCAAGCAATCCGGCGAGGGTGTCGGGACCGGATTCAGGAAAGGGAAACGGGGCGGTTGCCAGCCGCTCCCGCCAATGTTTTTCAGGCGCAAGTGGGAGTAGCTGGCGAATCCAAGTGCTGAGGTTCATGGCAATCCGGGAGCGAGTTCACCCTCCCGGATATACCGGAATCAGTACCCGAAGTACAGCGTGAACTCGTGTGGATGGGTGCGGGAATCGACTTGTTTGATCTCCTCTTCAACCTTGTAGTCCACCCAGTAATCAATGACATCCTTGGTGAAGACATCACCCTTGAGCAGAAATTCGTTGTCAGCTTGCAACGCCTCTAGCGCTTCGGTGAGGTTGCGCGGCATCTGGCCCACCTTGTTCAACTCCTCCGGCGAGAGGTCGTAGATGTTCACGTCCATCGGGTCGCCGGGATGAATCTTGTTCTGGATGCCGTCGAGTCCGGCCATCAGCATCGCGGAGAACGCGAGGTAGGCGTTGGCGGTGGCGTCCGGACAGCGGAATTCGAGGCGGCGGGCCTTGGGCGAATCTGCGACCGGAATCCGCACACAGGCGGAACGGTTGCGGGCGGAGTAGGCGAGGTTGATCGGCGCCTCAAAGCCCGGAACGAGCCGCTTGTAGGAGTTGGTGGTCGGATTGATGAGTGCGCCCAGCGCCGGAGCGTGTTTGAGGATGCCGCCGATGTAGTACATCGCGGTCTCACTCAGCCCGCCGTACTGGTCTCCGGAGAAGAGGGGTTTGCCGTTCTGCCAAAGCGACTGGTGGGTGTGCATTCCAGAACCATTGTCGTTGAACATCGGCTTGGGCATGAAGGTCGCCGTCTTGCCGTTGGCGCGGGCGATGTTGCGGATGATGTACTTGTACCACTGGAGGTTGTCCGCCGTCTCGACCAGCGTGCTGAACTTGAAGTTGATTTCATGCTGGGCCGGGGCCACCTCATGGTGGTGGCGCTCCACTTCAATGCCCATCTGTTCCATCATCATCACCATCTCAACGCGCAGGTCGCTCTGGGTGTCGAAGGGTGCGGTCGGGAAATAACCCAGCTTCGGCATCGTCTTGTAGCCGAGGTTCGGATGCTCATCCGCTCCGGTGTTCCACGGGCACTCTTCCGAGTCAATCGAGAAAAATCCTCCGTCAGAACCGTAGGAGTACTGCACGTCGTCAAAAATGAAAAACTCCGCTTCCGGACCAAAGAAGGCGGTGTCGCCAATCCCAGTGGAGGCGAGGTACTTTTCGGCTTTCTTGGCAACGCTGCGCGGGTCGCGGTTGTAGCCTTCGCCCGTGACGGGGTCCACGATGTCACAGATCAGCGAGAGCGTCGGCTGAGCGAAGAAGGGGTCGAGCTTGGCGGTGGAGAGATCCGGAACCACCTTCATGTCACTAGCGTCGATCGTCTGCCAGCAGCGGATGCTGGAGCCGTCGAACATGCGACCGTTTTCCAGCAGGTCCTCGCCGAAGTCGGACATGGAGAACATGATGTGCTGCCAAGTGCCGAGGAAGTCGATGAACTTGAGGTCCACCGTGACCACCTCGTTGTCCTTGGCGAGTTTGATGACGTCGTTGACCGTGGCCATAGCAAGTTTTACAAATCGAGTTGAAGAAGGCCGGACCCGCGAGTCCGGTAGTTTGGCGTGTGCCCGGAGGCAGGCCCAACACTAAATCTCTTTCGGAACTGATTCCCCGCAACTTGCTGCGTCAAGCAATGCATGGGAGGTCGCTCTCGACGGGAGAAGCATTCAGGAGTTAGTATCCAGGAGTCAGGATCACTCATGCTGACTCCTGACTCCTGCATTCTCTTTCTATGGCAATTTCTTTGCCAATTTCAACTATCTGAAATTGTTCAATAAAATAAAAAATTCCTTCAGGAAGATCGCCCATGTTTTAGCCAGCTGCTCAGAATTTAAGCACGTTGGCGAAACTCCGGGAGCAGAATCCGCTGGTCGGCTCAGGGAGGCCAAGCGGGAGTGGTATGTTGCTTGCTTAGATTCCGGCCAGTTACAAAACCTCCACTTGTGGAAGGAGATATGACAGGAATTGTTAGTTTGGTGCAGGCCGCCGGAGTTGTGGAGCGGCAAATGGAGACGGTGGCCAACAACCTCGCCAACGTCAGCACCGTGGGTTACAAGGGCGACCAGCCCGTCTTCAGGGAAGTGCTTTCCGCCGCTCAGCGCGTGGCGCCGGAATCCGACGAGGAATCGTTCCTCTCCCATGAGTACCTCGACCAGTATGTCGGCATGGACAAATCTGCCGTGGTCGTGGACGAGATTGGGAAAGATTTCACGATTGGACGCTTCCGCAACACCGGAAGCAAACTGGACTTGGCGCTTGAGAACGAAGGTTTTTTCACCATTGCCACTCCCCAAGGCGACCGCTTCACCCGCGCCGGGAACTTCCAGCTTGAGGGTAATGGACGCCTCGTCACGCACGATGGCTTTCCGGTGATGGGCGAAAAAGGGCCGATCCTTGTCACGGGCAACGATTTCACCGTGGGTGTGGACGGACAAGTGAAGGTGGATGGCGAGATCATCGACCGGCTGCGGCTCGTGCGCTTCCGGCATCCCGAAAACCTCCAGAAACTAGGACAGACCTTCTTTGCGCCAATCCGCAGTGACGATGTGCCGATTCCCGCCGACGAGGTCGGAGTGCTGCAAGGCAGTTTGGAGGATTCAAACGTCAACAGCGTCTTGGAAATGACCCGCATGATCAGCGCCCAACGGGCGTATGAAGGGGTGCAGCGGGCTTTGAGCAACATTGACAAATTGAACGAACGGGCCATTGGACTGGCGCGTGTGAGTTGATTTTGGAATTCTGTAACCGATTTTATCGCAGGAGTTGAACGCTTATGATGCGGTCTCTTTACACAGCGGCCAGCGGCATGCAGGCCCAGCAGCGCAACATTGACACCGTTGCCAACAACCTCGCCAACGTCAACACGACGGGCTTCAAGAAGAGCAAGGTCCATTTTCAAGATTTGCTCTATCAAAATGAGAAATCAGCGGGGGTGCCCTCTTCGCTCTCGACTCAGGTTCCGGTGGGGCTGCACGTCGGCCACGGTGTGAAATACGTCTCCACCGAGAAAATGCACAGCCAGGGGGGGATGGAGAACACGGAGCGCGAGTTGGACATTGGCATTGACGGTCCCGGCTACTTCCAGATCCTTCAGACCAGCGGGATTGTCGCCTACACCCGCGACGGTCACTTCAACGTGGACGGACAGGGACGGCTCGTGACCAGCGACGGCTTCCTCGTTGACCCGGAAATCAACATCCCAGTTGAGACACGCAAGGTGGAGATGGGCTTCGACGGCACGATTTCGGTTTATATGCGGGATGAAACCCTTCCGGAAGTCATCGGCAGCCTCACACTCGCCCGCTTCCGCAACCCTTCGGGCATGACTCCGATCAGCAAAAATCTCTACATCCCGACCGCTGCTTCCGGTAATCCGCTCATCGATGCCCCCGGTTCCAACGGCATGGGCGCCCTCAATCAGGGCTTCTTGGAGCTTTCCAATGTCTCGCTCGTCGAGGAGATGGTGGACATGATCACCGCGCAGCGGGCCTACGAGGTCAACTCCAAGGCGATCCAAGCCTCCGATGAGATGCTCCAGACCGCGAACAACCTGACCCGCTGATTGCTCACCGCCATGATGCGACTGCTCCTTTTCCTGACGCTCGCAGCGTTCTTGCTCGATGGTAGCGCACTCGCTGCGTCCCGCAAGCAGGTTCCGGAGAGCAAGCGCATCCGGGTGCTGCTGAACAGCACCGCGACCGTGGAGGGGGAGAAGTATCGGCTGGGGGAGATCGCACGGCTTGAGGGAGAAGATTTCAATGCGGTGGAGCGGCTTTCGCAAATCGTGATTGGACGCTCACCCTTGCCCGGACGTCGGCTTACCGTAACTCAATCGCTGATTCGTTCTCGATTGCGGTCGGGGCGCTTCGATGTCAACCGCCTCGAATTTCCAAGCTTGGAATCCACAACCATCCAGCGTCTGGCAACCCGCATTCCGGGAGAGGACATTGATCAGGTGGTGTTGGAACACATCCGGAAAACCAACAGAAACTCTGACATCAAGCCTCGTTTGCTGGCCTCCAGCCGCGATCTGTTCCTGCCGCGAGGCGACATCAGTTACGAAATCCAGGAGCGCGGAACACATCGCAAGGAGGGCGGCTACTGGACTTACGAAGTCCTCTTCAGCGTGGACAGCAAGCTTGTGCAGAAGGTTCCGGTGCGCACCTACCTGAAGGTGTACAAGGAGGTTTACGTCGCCAAGCACGAGATTCGTTCGGAAACTGTGGTGCAGGAGTCCGACCTGCTGGCGGTGCGCCGCACGGTGGACCGGATGCCGCAGAATTACGTCACCGACAAGCAGCAACTTGTGGGCAAGATCGCCACGCGGCACATCAATCCCAAGGAAGTGCTGAAGGGCAGCAGTTTCAGCACACCACCGCTGGTGAAAGTGGGGGATCGCCTGCTCATCGTTTACGAAACCCCGAATTTGCTGCTGTCCGTCCAAGGAGTTTCCATGGCGAAGGGACACTTAGGCGAGCGCATTCCCGTGCGCAATACTGAGAGCAAGATGGTGGTGTACGCGCAGGTGAAGAGCCGTAACTTGGTGCAGGTCAACTGATGATCGGAAAATCCACCACCAACCCCCAATTCCGGCACGGGTGGTGCGGGATTTTGTTGCTGGCCGCTGTGATGGCCTTGTCCGGATGCCGCACTCTGGCCACTGCAGGCCAAATGGCCCCGGACACTCCACAGACTGGCCGTCTTGCGGTTGCAAAACCAACGTCCCCAGTAAAAAGTGACCTCCGCACTAAGCGCCGCGGCCTGATCACGGCGAAGCGCAACCCGTATGAAGGCTCGCTTTGGCGCTACGAATCCTCGTTTGGTAACCTCTTCCGGGATCACCGCGCCCGTTTCCAGGGCGATATTTTGAGCATCAGTGAATTGCAAGTGATTGTCTCGGTACCCCCGCCCAAGGAACAGGAGGAAGGTGGCGAGCAGACACCGACCTCGGACACGGCAAGGGCGAATATTCTACTGGAAGCCTTCACCATGCGGGACCAGATTGAGGAGGAACAAAACAAGATTCTCCGCGATCTCGAAATCATTTCCGCACGGGTGATGCGTGTGCTTCCGGATGGAAACATGGTGGTCCGTGGCCGCAAGGTGGTCTATCGTCAGCGCAACAAGGTCCGCTACATCACCACAGTGACCGGCATTTTGCGCCCTGCGGATGTCTCGGACACCAACATCGTCTCTGCGGGGAAGCTCGCGTATCCTGACGTGAAGATCAAACGCCAGCAGAGCGGTAGCCTGCTCCGTGAGAAGCTAGAGCGCCTCGCCCCGCTGAGCGGACAACAGCAGGCCGGGCTTGCTGGGCGGCTGAGCGAATTTGCCGGCCAAGGGCAATAGCCCCACTCCCTGCTTTCCCGCCTCTTGCTAGAGGCACCATTCAAGCAAAAGTGTTATGCCTGCTTGAGCGATTTACGCTGCGCTCCTTCTCACCCAAAACGTCGACAGAGGTAGGATGCCGCGAGGATCAGGGCCATGCCGCTCCAGACGAAGGGAGAGATTGCCACGCCGTGAACCAGCCCAACCAGCAACACAGCCAGCGGAGGCGTGAGGTAGCTGAGGGCGCCGACGAGGGCAAGGTTCGGTGCCTTGAGCGCTTGGTGCCAGAAAGTGAAGGAGAGCCCCAGTGGCACAATGCCCAAGTAGAGTGCGGCGGCGAGTGAACTCGGTTCCGGCATCTGGAAATCCCCGGACAGGCCGTAGGCCAGCACGGCCAACACGGCAGCTTGTGCGGTAAACAGCGGCATCGGGTCTTCCGGAAGCTCCAGCCGCGAGAGCCTGACCGAGAAACTACCCCAGAGCAGCCCGCACCCCAAGGCCATCCCATAGCCCAGACTGTACTCCGAGGTGAGTTGCAGTTCTTGACCTCCGCCGATGACCACACCCGCACCCAATATGCCGAGCAAGGCACCTCCTAAAACTCCGAGTTTCAGCCGACGGTGTCTTAAAAAAGAGCCAAAAACGATGATCCAGAAAGACCAAGTGGTGGTGAGGATCGCACCCTCGGCAAGCGGAGCGTGGTCGAGCGCAAAGTAGTAGAGTGCGTGGTAGCCGAGCAGCCCGTAGATACCAAGCAGGCTGACCCGCCAACCCGGCCAGTACAGGCGCAGGTTTCGGTGTAGCAGCATGTGCTGGAACAGCAGGTAGCAGGCGGCAGGAACGAAGCTGAATGTCAGCAGTTCTGGAACCCGCAATCCTTGCAGTCCCGAGCCAGTGGCGGCGGGTAGGCTGCCCCAGCAAAAAAACGCCCCCAGTGCGAACAGGTAGGGTTTCACGTCGGCGCGCTCAGATGAAGAAATCCGGCTGGAGTTCCGCGTTCTTCAAGCCCGGAGTGACCGCGTATCCGGAGAAATCGGAAACACCTTCCTCACGCAACACCTCTTCGTCCACATAAAAATTTCCGGTGCAGTCGCGGCTGGAGCGGGTGAGGATTGCATGGGCGGCATCTGCCATGATGTCCGGTTTGCGACTGCGGTTCGCCAGTTCAGCCCCGACAACGTTGCGGATCGCAGCAGTGTCAATGGTCGTTTTCGGCCAGAGGGCATTGAAAGCAACTCCCTGTTTTTTGAACTCCCCAGCCATGCCAAGGACACAGAGGCTCATGCCGAACTTGGCCATCGTGTACGCCGTGTGCGGGGCAAACCAGCGGGTTTCCATATTGAGTGGTGGAGCGAGGTTGAGGACGTGCGGATTCTCCGCTTTCAGCAAGTGGGGCAAGCAGGTTTGGGAACAGAGGAAGGTGCCCCGCGTGTTGATCTGCTGCATGAGGTCGTAGCGCTTCATCGGCGTCTGCAAGGTACCGGTCAAGCTGATCGCGCTGGCGTTATTGACGAGAATGTCAATGCCCCCGAACTTCTCCGCCGTTTGCGCCACGGCCTGCTGCACCATTGCTTCGTTCCGGATGTCCACCACACAGGCGAGCGCCTGCCCTCCGGCCTGCTCAATCGCTTCCGCAGCCGTGTAGATCGTGCCGGGCAGCTTCGGGTGTGGCTCAGTGGTTTTTGCAGCGATGGTGACATTCGCGCCGTCTTGTGCCGCCCGTAGTGCAATGGCCAGCCCGATGCCCCGGCTGGCTCCAGTGATGAAAAGGGTCTTGCCCGTCAAGGTTCCCATGTCGTGATCTCCGTGTGGTCAGTGAGTAGAAGGACTCCGGGTTCGGAGCCGTGTCATGCGTGTGTAATCAGCGTAGGACAGGGGGGAGAATCGTCAAACGCTTTCCCGTGCGGTGGAGTGCAATTCGCAGGGGCGTAGCTGGTTGTTCTCCAACTGAAAGCGGACGTCCGCCAGCGTTTCAAAGGGCTGGGCATCATGACTGGTGATCACGATGGACATGCCTGCGGATTTCATGCGGCCCAGCAGGTCGCAGGTTTGCTTGCGCGAAGCGTCGTCCATGTTGGCAATCGGTTCGTCGAGCAGCAAGATTTTGGGAGACAGCACCCATGCGCGCGTGAAGGCCACGCGCTGTCGGATGCCTCCGGAGAGGGTGTGTGCCGGACGCTTGGCTTGTTCGGTGAGGTTCGCCCACACCAGCCCACGTGCCAGCGCCTGCTGTTGCTGCTCGCGGTTCAGGCCAGTAAAACGCAGGCCGTAGGCGACATTGGAGGCGACCGTCCCGTTGAAGAGGTAAGGGGTTTGGTGGAGGTAGATCACCTCCCGTCGGTAGCGGCGAACAGCGGTTTTCCAAGGCTGGGTCGTGTCTGCATATTCGACTTCGGCGCGGGTTGGTGTTTCCAAACCTGCGAGAATTTTCAGCAGTGTGGTTTTCCCGGAACCGTTTTCGCCTGCCAACAAAATGCACTGTCCGGAATACAACGAGAGCTTCACCTGCTCAAGAACTTGCTGCGCTCCATACCACTTGTCGAGGTTCCGGAAGGTGATCAAGGGGGCACTCATGCGATCAGCTTTCCCTTCCCCTGAAAGTAACCCAGCAGGAAATTGAGCAGGAACGCGAGCAGCAGCAAAACCAGCCCGAGGGCGACCCCTTGGACAAATTCACCCTTGCTGGTTTCCAGCGCAATGGCGGTGGTGATGTTGCGGGTGAAGCCCATAATGTTACCGCCGACCATCATGGACGCACCAACTTCGGAGATGATGCGCCCGAAACCCGTGAGCACGGCAGTGATGAGGGCAAAGCGCACCTCATACAACACCGTCAACATGGCGTACCAAGGTGGGGCACCGAGCGTCCGGGCGGTTTCCCACGCTCGCTGATCCGCCGCCTGCATGGCCGCATGTCCCAGAGCGACCAGAATGGGGAAGCACAGGATCATCTGCGCGACCACCATCGCGGTTTGCGTGAACAGCAGCTTCAAATCACCGAACGGTCCCTGTCGGGAAAGCAGCAAGTAGAGCAGCAGGCCGACCACAACGGTGGGCACCGACAGCAGAGAATTGAACACGGAGAGCAGCAGTCGATTGCCCGGAAAGTCCAGATAGGCCAGCACAAACGCCAGTACCAAGGCAACAGGGGTGGTGAAGATGATGGCCTTGAGGGACACAGAAAAGGAAACTCCTACAATAGTCCACAGTTCCGGATTGCCAGTCAGCAGCAACTGAAGGGCTTGCTGGGTGGTGCCGAGCAGTCCGTCCACTTCAGTCCGTGGTCTCGATGGGAACGAACAGGGGTCTCCCTTCCAGTTTAAATTCCCGGATGAGGTGCTTGCCCTCGTCCGAAGTGATCCAGTCAATCAGGGCCAGCGCTCCTTGGTGGTTCACATGCGGATGCCGTTTGGGATTGACGGCAATAATCCCGTAAGGATTGTGCAAGCGGGGATCGCCTTCCACCAGCAATTCCAATGGCAAGCGCTTCCGGAACACCAGCCATGTGCCACGATCCGTGAGGGTGTAGGCGTCCAATTCCCCTGCGATTTGCAGGGTGCGACCCATGCCTTGACCCGCTTCGCGGTACCATGCAGGATCGGATTTCTGCGAGAGTTTTTCCCACAGCGACCGTTCTTTTTTGTGGGTTCCGGAATCATCACCGCGAGAGATGAAGAGACTTTGGGTTGCTGCGATGCGTTGCAACGCCTGCACGGAGTCACGGAGCCTCCGCAGTCCTGCCGGATCGTGCTTGGGGCCAACGAACACGAAATCGTTGGACATCACTTGGCGACGGTTAATCCCATAGCCTGCCTCGACAAACTGGAGTTCGGCCTTGGGCGCATGCACCAGCACGACATCCACGTTGCCGTCCCGTCCAAGGCGCAGGGCTTGTCCGGTGCCCACCGCAATGACATGAACCTTGTAGCCGGTCTTAGCCTCAAAATACGGGAGCAGTTCCCGCATCAATCCCGAATTGTCGGTGCTGGTGGTCGTCGCCAAACGCAGTGGAGCCGCCTGCACGAACGAGGTGAACAGCCACATTAAGAGGCCCGTTCCCCAGCAGATTTTTTTCATGGAAAGGGTGAAGATGAAGGCAAGTGATGACGTCGGATGAACCAGCAGAACAGGTCATCAATCTGGCATTTGCCGACGCAGACGTCAAGCAGAGGATGAGAGAGAACGGAGTTTCCAATTCTGCCGGATTGGGCACAGGAGCGTGGATAGGCCAGAAGGCTGTGCTCACCGAATTCGGTTCCCGGCAGGTGTCTTCTTTAGATTTTTTCCTCGCAAATTTACGATACCCCAGTAAATTTGCAAGATGGATTGATCGTGATCGGTGTGAGGGTCAGCGCACCGGACGTTTTCTGTTGCTGGGTTCCGCTACAAATGCGTTACTACAGCAGACCTCGGAATCCTTGGCAGGTCGAGTAGCCTACTTGGAACTGGCACCGTTCAATCTGCTGGAAGTCGGAGCCCAGCAGCAGACCAACCTGTGAGTTCACGGAGGTTTTCCGGAGCTTTTCTTGAATTCTGAAACTTTTTCAGCAAGTCTGAGTTTAGGTTGTCGAACTCGAAAGACCGAGAACTGCTGGCTACTCAAATTCCATCATCCTTCCTGAAATAATCCAGTTTTGAAAAGACATCCTGAGCAGATCTTGGTCAACGCCGCAAGCCGATATAGGCTTCGATAATTCCGGTGTCTTGACGGGCCTGCTCGGCGGTGCCACGCCACGCCACACTTCCAGATTCCAACACACAAACCTCATCGGCCACGGCGAGTGCCTGACGGGTGTTTTGTTCCACCAGCAACAGGGTCATGCCTTCGCTACGGAGTTGCTGAAGTGCAGCGTAGCAATCTTCGACCATCCGAGGCATGAGTCCGAGCGAGAGTTCATCGAGCAGCAATAGCTTGGGCTCGGCCATCAACCCCCGACCAATGGCCAACATTTGCTGTTCGCCCCCCGACAGGGATCCGGACTGCTGACCCAGTCGCTCCGCCAGTCGTGGAAACAGGGATAACACACGGTCGAGGTTTTGTGGTATTCGAGCTTTAGGTCGTGAGTAACCGCCAACCTCCAGATTTTCCCGCACCGTCAAATCTGGGAACAAGCGGCGGCCCTCCGGTACTAGCGCAACCCCACGTTGCACTCGCTCTTTCGTGGGTACCTGATCCAGCCGCTCGACTCCCATCCGGATACTCCCGGATTTGACCTCCACATGCCCCGCAATCGTCATCAAGGCTGTGGTTTTTCCTGCTCCATTTGCTCCAATGAGGGCGTGAATAGTACCCTCTTTTACGATCATATCTATTTCATGCACCACCGTGAGTGGCCCATAGCCACAGGATAGTTTCTCAATTGTCAGCATAGACAGTCCCTTGGCCGATGTAAGCTTCTTGAACAGCGGGGTTGGTCAAAACAACTTCGGGGGATCCTTCGTCCAGTTTCCGCCCGTTGTCCAACACCACCAACCGGGAACAAATCCGCCGCACCTCAGCGAGATTGTGTTCGATGAGCAAAATCGTCTGCCCTTGGTGGTTAAGTTCCACGAGGATATCAGCAAAGGCTGTTGCTTCGGCCTGATTCAGCCCCGCAAGGGGTTCATCCAGCAGCAGCATCCGGGGTCGTATTGCCAAAGCACGGGCGACTTCCAGTCGCTTGAGGAAGCCCAACGGAACCGCTGTCGGAAGGGAATCCGCTGCCCCGTCGATTCCCACCTTGGCCAGCCATTCCCGCCCCTCTCTCAGTGCGGCTTTGCGTTCAACTCGTAACAGGGATCGCCAAGGGTGCCGTGTATGCTCTGAGCCGACGGCAAACGCGACGTTTTCAACAAGGGTCATTTCTTGGAAAGGACGCACAAGCTGCTGTGCAAACCCCAACCCCTTGCGAACCCGGAGGTGGGTGGGCAGAGCATTAAGCAGTTTGCCTTCCAGCTGGACGGTGCCCCTGCTTGCCCGCACCACTCCGGTGATCACTCGGAGCATTGTGGTTTTCCCCGCGCCGTTTGGGCCAATTAACCCAAGCAGTTCGCCATCATTCAGGTTGAGGGAAACCTGCTCCAGCGCGTGAACTCCGCCGAAGTGGACTGAGACTCCCCTGATGTCAAGTAGGCTCATCCTCCCTCCTTTGCGGCAAGTAATTTTGAGCCTTGGGGAAGCATTGTTGAAGGAGTCCTGCCAAACCGCCCGGACTGAAACGCATAACCACAAACAACAAACTGCCATAGAGCAGCAGTTTATAGTCATCAATGAACTGGAACCATTGGGGTAGGACACTGAGCAGGGCCGAGGCCAGCATCACCCCCCAGATCGAGCCATTTCCGCCAACCACTACCATCGCCAGCAAGGTGATTGATTCAACAAAGGCAAAGCTGTCTGGATAGATGAAGCGAACATGGTGCGCGTAGAGTCCGCCTGCGAGTCCGGCCAAAGCGGTGCCAAGGGCGAAGGCGATGAGCTTGTAGCGGGAAACGTCCAAGCCCAGCATACGTGCCGTGTCCTCATCTCCGGCGATTGCTTCAAAGGCATACCCCATCCAGGATCGTCGGATTTGGACACTCAGTAGGACAACAAGCACCACACCTCCAAACACAACCACAAGAAAGCCCAGCTTTCCGAATCCCGGATCAGGGATTGAGGACACTCCCAATTCGCCACCCAGCCATTCCTGTTGCCGCACCACACCCAGGAAGACGAAGTTCACACCCATGGTGGTGATGGCCAAAAAATCGTGTCGAACCCGCAGACTGGCCAATCCAACAATAATTCCAAAAACACCTGCGAGGAGCATTCCAGCGACTAAGGCGGCAAAAAAGGGAGTTCCCGCTTTGGTCAAGAGGCTTGCCGTGTAGGCGCCAATGCCAACAAAGGCAACGTGCCCCAAGCTCACCTGTCCGCAGAACCCTGTGATCAGATTGAGGCTCAAACTGCCGATGATGCTGATTCCCATGATGGTGAGCAGACTGATTTCGTAACCCATTTCACACTCCCCGAAACATGCCTTGCGGACGCACCATCAGCACAAGGATCAAAAAGACAAAAGCGATCGCGTCACGGTTCAGCACATGGCCAAGGTAGATCGTTCCATACGACTCCACCACTCCAAGAGCTAATGCAGCAACTAAGGTTCCCCGGACGCTGCCCAAACCACCCAGCACGATAATCGCGAGGGCTTTGTAACTTGGGACGCTCCCCATGGTTGGCTCCACGAGGTTGTTGAGAATCCCCACGATCATGCCAGCCGCGCCCGCAAGTGCCGACCCGATGAAAAAGTTGAGGTGTCGCACCCGAATTGGATCGATTCCGAAGGATTCAGCCATTTGGGGGTCGGTCACTGTTGCTCGCCATGCAAGCCCCAGACGGGTTTTGCTCGACAGCCAGGCGAGTCCGCCGATCAGAGCTACACTGACGAGCATGGTCACCCACTCTGCTTGACGCAAATAGAGTCCGCCCAAGGGCAGCATTTGTTGGAGAGGTGGGTCGGTGTAGGTCACCCCATACGAACCGAACAGAATGCGATACAACTCCTCCATCGCGATGAACAGGCCAATGGATGCGATCAAGGGCACGAAGGGGGGCTGATCCAAAATCGGTTCGTAGCAGAACCGATACAGCACGACCCCCAACAATCCCACGCCGAGCATGGCAACTAAGGCTCCAAGTGCCAAACTCCCTGTGTTGTTGATGACAAGAATACTGAAGTAGCCCCCCAGCGTATAGAGTCCAGCATGGGCAACGTGCAGGATTCGCAACAGCCCGTAAACGAGCGTCAGCCCTACTGCGATCAGGGCGTAGATGCTGCCTTGCAGAATCCCCTGAAGGAACAGTTCAACGTAAAGCATTTTTCAGAGAAAGAAGGATGGGGAAAGGGGAGCGTCGCAAACCAATGCCTTGCTCCCCTACGATTGCTCAGGAATCAGGACTCGGGGGGAGCCAACAGGACTCGATCCCTGATTTCAGAGTGGTAGTGCCAGTCGCCCCCTCGCACAATCTGGACCTGAACGTTCTTGCGAACTTCTCCAAGTTGATTGAAGGAAATATGCCCCGTAGCGGCCTTGAGGCTGGTCTTGGAGATAGCATCGCGGATTGCATCCGGGTTGCTGGTTCCGGCCATGCGCAGTGCAGCAACCACGACATTGATGGCGGTGTGGGTGGAAGCCGAAACCATGTCCACCTTGTTTCCGGAGAATTTCTCGTACTCTGTGATGAAGGCGCGTGCTTCGGAATCGGTGGAATCACGATCAAGGGAGGTGGTGATCAGCACCCCTTCGGCGGCAGGGCCGGCAATTTTGATGAACTGCTCGCCATCATAGCCTTCCTGCCCAATCACTGGGGCGGCCACACCTCCGGAGCGAAGCTGTCTGACCAAGGGGCCGGCGGTGAAGAAGTAACCGGAAGCATAAATGGCGTCCGGTTGATCAGAGCGAACCTTGGCAACAATCGAACCGAACTGCCGATCACGGATCGAGTACTCGTACTCGTTGATGATCTCGATTCCGTAATTTGCAGCCTCGGCCTTAAAACCTGCCGCCAGTGACTTCCCGAAATCGTTTTTGAGCGTGATCATAACCACGCGCTTGTGTTGCATGGTTTGCCCAATCAACAAGGCTCCGGCGCGTCCCTGAACTTCTCCCATGAAGGAGGTGCGGAACACGTACTTTCCACTGCGAGTGATGTCCGGGTGGACGGCGTAGGCCGAAATGTAGGGGATGTTTGCGGCTTGGAACACACCTGCGGCTGCACGAGTGGAACCGGAGTAGCTGCCGGAAACAGCGACTTTCACCCCGTCCTTCTCGATGAGACGGTTAGCGATTGGGAGCGCTTCTTTGGGAGAGGCTTGGTCGTCATAAACCACTAGTTCGATCTGCTTGCCATTGATGCCGCCTGCGGCGTTGGCTTGCTTCACGGCCAGTTTTGCTCCGGTCAGGGCGGATTCCCCATCGGCAGCGGCAAAGCCGGTCAGGGGTACGTTGAAGCCGATTTTTACGGTATCGGCCCAGGCAACTCCGACGGTCAGAGTCAAAGCTGTGATGAAGGAAAGGGTTTGTTTGAGTTTCATTGATCGTCTCCAATTTTGAATAGGATAAATAAAGAAAAGAATTGGCTGTTAGCGCAGTCAAGTCTTCAAATCTAAGGGGTCTGGGTTTATGAGTTGGTGCCTCCTTTGGTTTAGGGTTCGTTGCCAAGAATGCCCGGAAGGTTTAAACCTTGTTCACGGGCACAGTCAAGGGCGATGTCGTAACCCGCATCGGCATGACGCATCACACTGGTCGCGGGATCGTTCCACAGCACACGCTCGATGCGCTTGGTGGCCTCCGGAGTGCCATCGCAGCAGATCACCAACCCGGCGTGCTGACTGAAGCCGATGCCCACACCGCCCCCGTGGTGGAAGCTGACCCAAGTGGCTCCGGACGCGCAGTTGAGCAGCGCATTCAACAAAGGCCAATCCGAAACAGCATCGGAGCCGTCTTTCATCGCCTCCGTCTCGCGGTTGGGCGAGGCGACGGAGCCGCTGTCGAGGTGGTCGCGCCCGATCACGATGGGCGCGCTTAGCTCGCCAGTGCGGACCATCTCGTTGAAGGCGAGACCGAGCTTGTGGCGCACACCCAGACCCACCCAGCAGATCCGTGCGGGCAGACCTTGGAAGGAAATACGCTCGCGGGCCATGTCGAGCCAGTTGTGCAAGGCATGGTTGTCGGGCAGCAGTTCCTTCACCTTGGCGTCGGTCTTGTAGATGTCTTCCGGATCGCCCGACAGCGCGGCCCAGCGGAACGGGCCGATCCCGCGGCAGAACAGCGGGCGGATGTAGGCCGGGACGAAGCCCGGGAACTCGAGGGCGCGGTCGTAGCCGGCTTTGCGGGCCTCGTCGCGGATCGAGTTGCCGTAGTCGAAGACCTCGGCGCCGGCGTCCTGGAAGCCGACCATCGCCCGCACGTGCGCGGCCATCGAGGCTCCCTGCTCTGGCCACGGCGCCTGTAACGACGGCAGCTGCGCCTGTGACGATGGCTGGCTCGGCCCCGAGTGCAACGCACAGTTCGAGTGCCGTTACTACTCCGAGGACCAAGGGGCGTGGGCGACCGACGGCTGCGAGATCGTCTCGGAGATTTCCCCCAAGGACGGCGCGGCCGGCTCCGTCACGTGCGGCTGCACGCACCTCACGTCCTTCTCCACCTTCGCCAAGACGGCGCTCCTCGAGGGCAGCAGCAGCACGCTCTCGTTCGATCTGAGTGACCTCAAGCTCACGACGCCCTTCGCCTCGTGGTCCGAGCTGGCTGACGTGTTGCGCAGCCTCGGCGCCGCCGGCTGGTCGCTCGTTGTCGCCGTCTATCTGGCGATGCTTGCCGCGCTCCTCGCCATGCACCGCCGCGATGAGCGGGCGCTGCAGGTGGGCTTCATGCCACTCTGGCACAAGCTGCTCGCACAGCGCACAGACACCTCTGCACCAACCTCTCCACCAACGAAGGCCGCGGCGGCGTCGGCAAACGCGTGAAGCACACCCACCGCCGCCTCGGCGCGCGCGGGGGCGCCCATCGAGCGCCACATGGCAACCGTGTCGCTCATGATCTTCTCCATCTGCGGCGTGACGTTCACCATCTGCGCCTTGAGCCCCATGTGCTGCATGAGCGCGTTGAGCTCCGCCGTCTTGGTGCGGCTCGCGGCGTCGGCGATCGGGTTGTAGGGACCGTTCTCGTGTGAGACGAAGAGGGTCGGGG
>CAJWCD010000043.1:0-23975 GCA_913020725.1 uncultured Pseudomonadota bacterium | reverse complement strand
GCAGTGTCAAGAGTTCCGGTGCTGGCAGGCCCTGAGCCGCTCTCTGCAGAGTTCTACGGGCTGCCGCAGCCTGCGAGCAGCAGGAGCGCGGCGAGGGCCGCGATGAGTCCGTGGGTGGTTTGCTTGCGCATGCTCCCTCTTTCGTTGGGAGGGTTCAAAAAAACGGGATTCTCAAAGGAACCCCGCCAAAAAACTGTTGATTCACCACAGAGATCGCAGAGAAAAAATAATTTGCAAACAAGCCTCTGTGTCCTCTGCGCCTCTGTGGTGAACATTTTTCATAGCGCCTCGTTTAGGTGATCCGGCAGCACGAGTGTTCCGGAAACGGAGAGGTTGTCCGGCCCCGTGACGGTGAGCCGCAAGACCCCGGAAGCGTTGTCGAGCAAGACCGCAGAAATCCCCTCGGTCTTGGCATCACCGCGCCGGGTGTCACTGAGCATGAGTGCAAAATCTTCCGACAGCGTCTGGTTGTCCAGGCGCCAAGTGCGCTGGAGTTCCCCCCACGGGTCGGTGTCCACAATGCGGGCTTCAGCGACGTAACACCGCTGAGTGCAGTTGTCGCTGGAGTGGATGCGGCTGGCCGTCAGGTATTCAAGGATGGAGGGAACGTGGGCGTTTGCCCAGAAATCGAGGGGATATTCCGTTTCAAAACTGCTGAGATTATCCTGTGGCAGCCGGTTTCCGGATATGTCCCGCAGGTGCTTGCGGATCTGGAGGACGTAGCGGGTGCGGTAGCGCAGGGGGGACGTGGGCCGGAAGCGGACGATGGTTTTGTTGTCGGTGGTGGTCACGGAGAGGGTTCCGGGTACGAGCCCCTGTGGACCGCGCACGAGCAGGTTCTTGCGATTCACCGAACGGCGGTCCATGCGCTCGCTGAAACTCACGGTGACGGGATCCTCGCTCCAGGCGTCCACGCCCCGGATAAAGAAGTTGGTCGCATTGTCCACTGGAGTGACCCCGTCAAGGGTCGGTGCCGTCATGTCGAGGTTTTGAACGTTGACGTTGCTGGTGTCGAACTGCTTAAGTTGATCCTTCTTGATTTGCAGGATTTTGGTGGCGGTGTCCTGCAAGTCGCTGAGGGTGGCGGTGTCCTGTGTGATGCTCTTGGCACCACCCACGGCACCGGTGGCGATTTGGGTGAGGGAGGTTTGGAGATCAAAGCTGGAATCCTGTTTGGCGAGGGTGAGGTTGTCCAGCGCTTCGGTGGCTCCGGAGATCACCTCCTGCACGAGATTTTTCAAGGTGATGGCATCGCTCGGATCAAATCCGGAGATGCTGACATTTTGCAGGGCATCCACCGTGGAGGAGGTGATGCGGTTGAGCAGTCCGGACAATTTGGAAGCGTTGTCGAGCAGCGTGGAGTCCAGACGGTTCAAGCCCTGCGAGGCGGCTTTGGTGATGGTCTTGAGCATCGCCGGCATGGCGGCGGCGTCCACCCCGGATGCGCTCAACCCGCCCAGTCCTTTGGTCGCTCCAGCGGTGATGCCGCCCACCATGTCCTCCAAATCGTCCGCGTCGTAGCCCGTCATCGTGATTTCATCCAGCCCATCCACCGCGCTTGCGATGACGGCGTTGGTGAGCAAACTGAGCGCGTCGGTGCCTGTCGCACCCGTCTTGCCGAGGTTTTCGATCACGCCCTCGGTGACGGCGGAAACGAAGGAGGAGAGGCTGTCGGAACTGACATTGTCAATGCGTCCCAGCGCGGCCACCGCTTTTTGGGCGACGGTGCTGGTGAGTGTGAGGGTGTCGTTGTCGCTGAGGGTGATGCGGCTGGCAGAACGCGAACTGCTGCTGCGCAAGCTGCCGATGCCCTCTGCCGCCCCCTGAGTGAGCAGCTTGAGGCGAGCGGCGACGAGGCTGGAATCGTGTCCGGGGAGCGTGCCCAGACTGGCGGTGACTTCGCTGGTGATCGCGCCGAGTGCATCTTTGACGCTGGTACTGTCGTGTCCGGCCAGCGTGAGATCGCCGAGTCCGGCAGTGCCGCCCGCGACCGCCTGCGTGAGCGCCCCGCCTGTTTCCTCGGAGGAAACGCCCCCGCTCGCAAACCCGGAGGTCATTCCTGCAAGCAGCACCCCGGAGGCGTTGTCCAGCTCGCTCAGACCAATCCCGGTGTTGCCAAGGGTTCCGGTGAGGCGTTGCGAGACCTTGCCCAGCAGCGTTTCCAGTGCCGTCTGACCGGAGGTGGCGGAGGCGCTATCGAGGTAGTCACGCCGTCCGGACAGCGAGTTGCTGCCCGTGCTGCCCAGCGCCTTGAGGACGGCGAGGCGGTCGGCAGTGGAGAGTGTGGAGAGCGTGCCGAGTCCGCTGCCTGCGCCTTCCAACAGTTGGGGCAGGATTTCGATGAGGTCCGCAGAATCGCCGATTCCAGCATTGACCAGTGATGTGGAGGCAGCACTGACGAGAGCCTCGATCTGGGTGCTGCTCAGGCTGGTTTGGTTGGCGCTGCGGAGAAGTTCCAGAGGGGGAACTCTTATCCAAAACTCACCTCCTTCATGATCAGTACGACCAGAGGAGTCTGCAGGGGTGCGGAAAAAGGAAATGCCGGAGAGTTGGCTGCTGAGGTGGCTCAAGAGGCCAGAAGCGAGTCCACCAAGCGCGGGGGACGCTGCCGCTGCTCCGGGTTGGCGGCCACCGACCTTGCCCACGCCATCACCACCACAGGCAGCGAGACCAAACAACAGGGCAACACATAGAAAGGCGCATCTCCGGTGCATAAACGGGTCCGGGAGTTTGGCATGAGGAGGGATTTTCCTGTACTTTTACTACATCTTCATTTGCAATACAAGTTTTTTTTGATTGAAGGTGGAATCAGGGAAAGCTCCTGCTTGTGCTAAAACCCGTAGCCCACTAGCACGGCGTAGCCAAATCCGGGGGTGATGATAGCACTAGTGCCGTCAGTGTAGCCGAGTTTCAGGCCGCTACTAAATAAGAGACCACTAAAGGCGTAATCGATGGTTGCACCAACATGTAGCGAGTCCGAGAAATCGTACAGCGCCACTCCTTCGATACCATAGTGTTCGGCGTTGACATCAAATCTTGGAAAGTCGCTGTTGTTTTCGCTATAGCTAAGCTCTGCGGACGCCAATCCGTAAAAGCCCTGCCCGCCAATCCGGAAGTCGTTCCAAAGCCAGAGGTATCCTGCAGAGGCGGTGAGACCTAGAAGTTCGTAGCTTACGGAACGGTTTGAACCGCTACCTTCTAATGTCAGCTTGCGCAACTGCGCACCGAACAGGAGATTCTCATCGAAATGGTAGAAGTAGTAGGGCAGAAAAAGTTGTGATCCGGACAGGGCTGTCGAAGTGCCGGTATAGGCATGCGTCCCGGTGTGGAGGCCGAAGCCAAGGCCAATCCGGTGCTTGACCTCCAGAGTGGACGATGGGGTTTCCGGCTCGGAAGGTTCGGGTTCGGGAGTGGGTTCGGGTTCCGGCATGGGTTCGGGTTCCGGTTCCATGACTTTGGGGGCTGGTTCCGGAGGTGCCACGGGTGCCGGCGGCGGTTCCGCAGCTTGCGGAGCAGGAGTTGGTTGGGCTGTCGGGACCATTCGTGTGCGCCTACGGAGGGGGCGGGGATCGCCGCAAAGCTCCAAGATGACCTCGCGCTTGATGCCCACCAAAACCATGTCGGCCCGGTCATAATCGCTACAACCCTGCACGGTCTGAAGAGCAGCAGACGGAGCCGCAACCACTTGCGGAGCCGGAGGTTGGGGTCGTGGGGCTGGGGGGGCCTCCGGTTCTGGGTCGAGTTTGGCCTTGGCCTCCATTGTCGCGAGTGTCGCTTTGTACTGCGGGCAGATCGCGGCGATCATGCTCGGCTCCCAACCGGATTCGACCGCGGCCTTGACGGTTTGTGCCGAGCAGTTGAGCGCATACGTCTCCGAAACGGCTCCTTGCAGGAACACGAAGGCGGGCAGCAGCAGAAAAACGGGTTTGATCCGGAACATCAATGATCCTTTGAGATTTGCGCTTGCGTTGCAAAGTGCATGGCGGAACTCTATCGTCTGCAACTCACATCCACAAGTAAAAGCCAGAACAGTGCCAGATCAGAAAAAAGAAGTCAGAAGTCAGAATGAAGGAGCCTGACTCCTGAATGCTTCTCCATCGAGAGCAACCGCCCTCGCCTTGCTTAACGAAACAAGTTGTGGGGAATCAGACATGAAAGAGATTAATGTCCACAGCGACCATCCCCATCATTGATTTTTCGCAAGACCCTGCCCTTGTTGCTCAGGAAGTCCGGGAGGCCTACACGACCATCGGCTTCATGTACGCCAAAAACTTGCTGACCGAGTTTGCTGCACGGGATCGGGTGTTCGCGGAAGCCCGCCAATTCTTCGAACTTCCACAAGCCCAGAAGGAGCGGTGCGGCTGGACGAGCGAGGCCAGCAACCGGGGCTACACCGCCGTTGAGCGCGAGAGCGTGGATCCGACTGCGCCGGGCGATCTCAAAGAGGCGTACAACATGGGACGCGAGGGCAATCCGGAGCATCCGAATCCGTGGCCCGAGGCGCTGCCTGCGTTTCAGGAGGCGCTGCAGGAATTTTACGCGGCGTGTTTGCGCATGTCCGCACGGGTGCTGGCCACCTTTGAGGTGGGCTTGGAGTTGCCCGCAGGTTTTCTGCAAGAACGGCACGAGCTTGGCGAGTCAAACATCATGCGCGTGCTGCACTACCCGCCGTTGCAAAATCCGGAGGCGGTCAAACCCGGACAACTGCGGGCCGGGGCGCACACGGACTACGGCACGCACACCCTGCTGTTGCAGGACGACAAGGGGGGATTGGAGGTGCGCAACCGCGACGGGGAATGGGTTCCGGCCCCTTGCATTCCGGACACGGTGTTGGTCAACGGCGGCGATCTTTTGGCCCGCTGGAGCAACGATGTGTTTTGCTCCACGCCGCATCGCGTCGTGCTGCCCCAAGACCTAAAACAGCAGCAATCGCGTTACTCGCTGGCATTCTTCTGCCATCCGAACTATCATGCAGAAATCCGCTGTCTGGAATCTTGCCAGACTCCGGACAATCCCGCGAGGTATCCTCCCATTGGATCGGGGGAGTACTTGCTTTGGCGCTTGAGCCAATCTTACTGAATCGGCCTCCTTTGAGGCCACAACCACAGGAGACCTCATGAAGAAGATCCTATCCATTCTCCTCACGCTCGGCCTGCTTGCCGCTTCGCAGGCGCTGGCGGACAAGCCTTCGCTTGGGTTTGTGCTCGTCGGCCCCAAGAATGACGGCGGCTGGTCCATGCGACACTATCAGGGTTTCAAGTCCCTTGAAAAGTACGGTTACAAGTCCACGTTTGTGGAGATGGTCGTGGAAGCGGACTCTGAGCGAGTCTTCCGCAAGCTCGCCCGCAAGCACGATGTCGTGTTTGGCACCTCCTTCGGGTACATGGACCCAATGGCGAAAGTCGCCAAGAAACATGCGGACACGCTGTTCATGCACGCCACGGGCTACAAGACCGCTGCGAACATGGACAACTACAACTGCCGCTTGTATCAGGCACGCTACCTCGCAGGCATCGCGGCAGGCATGTTGACCAAGACCAACAAGATCGGAGTGGTCGGTTCGCACCCGATTCCGGAGATCATCTCCAACATCAACGCGCTGACCTTGGGGGCACAGTCGGTCAACCCGAATGTGGAGGTGAACGTGATCTGGATCAACTCTTGGTTTGATCCGCCGAAGGACATGGAGGCCGCTAAGACGGTGCATGAGTGGGGCGCGGACGTGTTCTTTACGACCACGGACTCTCCCAACGTCATCACCCTCGCCCAGAAAAACTCTACTGCCGCGCAGCCGTTGTGGGGCATGGGGAACGACGCACCGATGAACTCCTTTGGTCCAGATCGCTATGCCACAGGGCCGATGTTCAACTGGAATGTCCTCTACAAGCACATCCTCGACAAAGTCGCGGCAGGCAACTACGAGGTCGAGACTCCGTTTTGGGGTCTGAAGGAAAACTGCGTGGGCCTCTCCCCGTGGGGACCGAACGTGCCCGGCACAGTCGTCAACCATGTCGAGACCGTCAAGATGAAGTGGATCAACGACGAGATGGACGTGAACTTCCCCTTCTCGGTAGGCTTCACCAAGCAGGATGGCTCCACCGTGGACCCAGGCATGAAGCGGAAGGGCATCGAGTCGATGGCTTACCACGTCAAGGGCGTCGTCTCTGCGTACCCCATCAAGTGATGCGGATTTCCTGAATCCCGTTCACGAGTCCCCGTGCCTACTAGGCGCGGGGGCTGCTCTCCCAACCTTTCTTCGGGTTTTAGCACTGAAGCCCAAGCCCGGATTCGCCCTCATTCTCAGTGTGGTGCTGGTGCTGGTTGTCAGCACCGGAGTTCTGCTTTGGTTCCAGCAGTCGCTCCGTTCGCGGTTTCAGTCCCAAGCCTTCCTCGAAAATCAGCAGCTTTTTCACGACGTGCAAGTGGCCGTGCAAGTCTCGGCGACCGCTTTGCAAACCCGGACTGCGGCAGCATTGCAGGCGGAGCAAACCGTCACGGAGGTCCTCACTCCAGTGCTGCCGGGCTGGACAGGCACGACCGGGCTGGACGGGAGCGACCTGCTGCTGACGCTACGGCCCCCTCCGGAAACCGGAGCCTTTGCGGTTGAGGGACTGCTCCGGATCAAGTTGCTGGAACTCTCTGCGATTTCGTGGGTGCTGTTTCAACCCGCCGAGTCCCACGTTCCGGCTTGGCTGGAACTGGATGCCACCGACCTTGCCAGCGTGGCGGTCAACCGCAGCCAGCGCTGGTTGCAAGCCGCTTCCTCCGGGATTGCTCCGGATTACACCTTCCCCGACGGCAGTCGAATCACTTGGCAGGCTTCGCAGTTTTCTGTGACTTTTGCGGACGGAACTTCACAAACTCACGCGCTGTCCGGACAGGCACTGACGATTCGGTCAGCAGGGGATTTGAGATGGGAGCTGGATTTTCAACAAGTCGGGGTGCCGTGGCTCTGGCTGGACGTGGCGGGAGACTTGAGCTTGCGTCTGCCCAGCAGTGCCCCGCAACACCTGAGTGCTGCCCCGGTGGTCTTCGCCAGCGTAGGAGGTGATTTGAAACTCCAGCGGCAGTCCGGAGGTTTCGGTGCAGGACAGCTTGGGGGCTTCTTCCGGGTCTCGGGGAGTGCTTGTGTGGAACTGAGTTCCGGACTCACCGTGTACTGGACGGGCAGCTTGGCGTGTGAGACGTATCAGGAGAGTGCAGGGCAAATCCGCTTGCGCTCCGCCGCTACGGCTCCAAGTCCGCTCCCGGAACCGTTCCTGCAGAAGGTACTGCAGCCGGATGGCATTCGGATCGTTGAGGATTAACCGTTGGGATCATCGAAGGTGAGCTGCCCCAAACGTCCTTCTCGGAAATCACGGAGCACCACCGTTGCGGCACGAACCTCGTCCACCACCCCGCCGGGTTTGAGGCAGCCACGTCGCTGGGCAATCTGTGCCAGCAATTCCTGCGGGTCCGATTCCACCTGAAGGGTGTCGAGCTGATAGCACTTCGACAGCACCTCCGGGTTTTGCGTCTGTAGGGTGCGAAGCAGGAAATCGCAGACGCGGTCGATGCCCACCACTTCGTCCTTGATCGCGCCCGTGACCGCCAATCGGAACCCTGCCTCCATCGTCTCGATCTTCGGCCAGAGGATGCCCGGAGTGTCCAGCAGCCGTGCATCCCGCGCCAGCCGCACCCACTCCTGCCGCTTCGTGACTCCCGGACGTGGCCCGGTTTCCGCAGCTTTGCGATGCACCAGCCGATTGATGAGGGTGGACTTGCCCACGTTCGGAATGCCCGCGATGAGCAGTTTGAGGACAGGAGGATTGATCCCGCGCTTGTGGAGGTTGCCCCAGCGTTCTGCCATGAGTTGTTGAGCCAGTGGCAGGATACGCTTGAGGTTGCGGCTGGTGAGGACGTCAATGAAGAGGTGGGGATGCTCTTCGTTCCGCAAACGCGCCTCCCACGCCTTGGTCGCATCCGGATCGGCGAGTCCGGTTTTGTTGAAAAGCACAAGCCGACGCTTTTGTCCCAACAACTGCTCAAAGTCGTGGTTGACGGAAGTTTCCGGAATCCGGGCATCCCGCAATTCGAGCACCACATCCACCCGCTTGAGTTGCGCAGCGAACTCCTTCTTCGCCTTGAGCATGTGGCCGGGATACCAGTTGATCCTCGGCGTCTGCACTCCTGATTTTTGCTGGGGACGCGATTCGCGGGGCATCTGGTTTACCAGTAGTAGGTGGTGGTGAGCACCTGCTCGTCCGGCAGGGTGGCTTGCTCCTCTCCGTCCTGACGTGCCCGGAAGCGTTCCTTTGCCAACGCGCTGCCCTGTTCGATGATGTCCGCGATCACGTCCTCTCCAGAAACCTCGCCCTCGTCATCCTCATACCCCAATTCCGCGACCGTAATCTGGTCCTGCACGGTCGCGTCCAGTTCATCAAACAAGCTGCCGACCGCCAAATCGAAGCGCCATTCCGGATTCTCGAAAAACGCCTCGGCACTCAGCATCGCCAGAAAAACCACACGATAGGGGTCCACGCCCTTGTGTTCCGCGACCGCCACCCGTAGGTCCGACCAGCGGTTGTCCTCCAGCAAGTCGGTTTCCGGATCAGCAAATCCACCCTCCTCCAAATCGACATAGGTGTACACATCAAAGTGGGTGACATACGAATCCAATTGCTCGACCAACTGTTCGTAGACCTTGTGCCCCTGCTCGGTGGGGGCAAAGCAGTTCTGCTCGTCCACACAGATCACGCCCCGCTGTTCCATGTGCTTAAGGAAGGGTTCCAGTTCAGATTCATCTTGCTCGATCAGGGCAATGCTCAGATGGTTTGGCATGGCGTCTTTGAGGGCCTGCGCCGTTTCCTCACGAGCCTGCCGGGCTGCGACGAGATCCTGCTGAACCTGCTCCAGTTCAAAGTCCTCTTCGTCCGAGCGGAAGAACTTCCCCTTCAGCACTTTCTCTTGCTCTTCAAGCTCGTCGCAAGTGTCGGCAACCTCACGGTCATCCGCCAGCGCGTTTTCGTACTGCATCAGCCGATCTAGCAGCAGCAATTGTCCAAACTCCTGCTTGTCGTCATCAGAAAAGGGGAGACGGGTGGTGTTGCTCATCAAGGGAATCGTCGGTTTGGAAGTGGATGGAGAGACACGGACTTACAAAAAGTCTTTGCCTCTACTGGAAAAAACTGATAAAGCTTAACATCTCTTGAGTGCCACTTCAACCGGCAAGCTCGTGGGGAGCAAGGAGAGGCCAGCGGCCTCCAGACGGAGGTCATGCCAGCATCATGGAGCGATGAGGAGTATTTCGTGGACGAACACGACTTGAAGCAGTACCAAATCAACATCAACGGCAACGAATTCGCTGTCGCCAGCCCTTACGGGGAGGAGCACATCCGCGAGGTGGAACGGTATCTGGAAGAACAGATGAATGAGGTTCGGGAGCAGTCCGACCTCACCAGCCCTTCGCAACTTGCGTTGCTGCTGGCCCTGAACTTCGCCGATGAAATCTTGACTCTCCAGAAGCGTCAAGTAGACTTGGATGAGTTGGAGCGCGACCTTTCGTCCATGACTCAGCGGCTGGAGTCGGCCTTGCAATCTCGATCCAATGCGGGGACAGGCGTGTGATGTGCGTGGAGACCAGAATCGCGAATGGCCTGCGGTGTGCGTGAATCAAAACTTTTGCTACCTAACGTGTCAGTGAGGGGTCAGTCCCTGAAGGGGGTGTGCCAGCCTTCCATCCTTTAGGAAGGACGCCTAATCCCTTCACACCGCACCCTATTTGTTGAGGGCCAGGTACAAAAGCCCTATTTGACACGGCACCGCGGACCTTTTTGCATTTTTCATGTCCAGCGCTTCTCCCTCCTCCTTTCCTCCGGTGCTCGTCGCCGAGTTTCTCCAGCACCTCCAGTCCAACCGCTACTCCGAAAACAGCCTCCATTGCCATCGGCTTGACCTCAAAAAATTCCTGACGTGGCTGGGAGTGTGGGACGGAGATGTGGTGGTGCGGCTCCGGGCGTTGGGCTTTGATGACCTCAACGATTACGTCGCCCACCTGCAAACCTCGCACAAGCCCCGGACGGTGGCTCGACACTTGTCCTCACTCAAGCTGTTTCTGGATTACGTTGATCAGCAGGGGTTGATCCTGTCCAATCCCGTCCACCGCATGCGTTTCCCGGAGATTCTACCGGAACCCCCACAACTGCTCACTCCGGAAGAGGTGGTCGCTTTCCTCAATGCACCCTCTCCGGAGCACTACCTTGGACTCCGTGACCAGGCGATGCTCGAACTGCTCTACTCCAGCGGACTCAAGGTCAACGAGTTGCTCGGCTTGGATGTGGAGGATCTCTTTCTCGACCTCTCCTTCCTGAAGGTCCGAGCGCGGCGGGAGCGCATGGTGCCCGTGACGCCTGTCGCGGTGGCCGCCCTCCGTGGCTACCTCGAAAACGGCAGGGCGCAACGGCTCACTAATCCACAGGACCCGTGCCTCTTCCCCGGACGCAACGGGACGCGCATGGGGCGCGTTGGCTTCTGGGCGCTGGTGCGCAAATACGCCCAGCGTGCGGGCATCACGAGTCCGCTCAATCCGCGCATCCTCCGGCATTCCTTTGCAGCGCATCTGCTCCAGAACGGCATGGACCTCAACGACCTTCGTGACCTTTTTGGCTACGTCAGCCTCGACGCCACCCTCCAGTACGCGCACATCAACCGCCCCGACTACCACGAGGTTTACCACCGCCTTCACCCGCGTGGGCGCAAGCGGGTGTCGTCCAGCACCACTGAGGCAGGAGAGGCCGATTCCAGCGTGGTTTCGACTTGATCAGTTCAACGCTCGTAGTGTTCGGCCTCCCGTGGTCCGGCCTTCATGTCAGCAATCGCCTGCTGCACATCGGCAACCGCAGACTCCAGACGCGAAATGACAGCTTCCGGCTCCTGATTGAACGGCAGGGTTTCGATCAAATCACCAAGTCGTCCTTGCGCCCGCCACGCCGCGTGCTTGGCCCATTCGGTGTAGAGCGCCGCATCGTCGTCAATGCCGATGAGGTCGCGGGAGCGGCTTTGGTCGTCGCCGGTGCGATCTAGAGCCACATAGGCATTGACCATTGTGATGCGTTCGGCCTGAGCCGTGAGGGGCGCGCCGCGATGCACCACCATGTTGCCGTGCAGGGCGATGACGTAACCGGGTCCGGGAAAGTCTGGAGCCACGATGCGATCCGGAGGCGGTGTCTTGCCTGCGGCCCCAAGAGCAGCAGCCTCCTCCTTCGTGCCCAGAAAATACTCGAACCGCCCTCCCGGAAGTTTTTTCGGGTCCGTCACCATCATCACATAATCAAGAGGGATGGTGTCGTGATGCCACTTGTCCACCGCCTCGTTCACGTTGCTGGGCTCGAAGTTCATGTGACCAAGATGCACAGGCATGGTGTGCGGCGCGATCCTCGTGCCATAGATGTTGGCCATCACTTCCGTGACCTCTGGGCTGATGCACAAATCCCGTAGCCAGCGGGAGCGGTAACAACCTCCTCGGACAATGTTCTCAATGCGGTTGCCCCCGCGTTTCGTGTAGGCCCGCAGGGTTCCGGCGGTCTGGAGCATGATCTTGGCACCCTCGTCGGACAGCACCCGGAAAGGTTCCGATGCCGCAAACGGGGTGGCGGTCGACTCAATCTCGGATTCTGAATAGCCCAGTTCGGCCAACGTGATCACGCAGGTGGGAGGCTCCAACGCCAAGTGTTTGTTAGGATCGAACCGTATCTCGTTCGGTAGCCATTCGTAACCCGCCGGAAGCTCTTCTGGAAAGGGAACCGCGATGTTCATGGATGGTGCATCATAGTGGGCTACTGGCATTTGACCTCTGTTGCTTATATGTTGTCGTCTTGTAAGGAAATGGGTATCGAGTTCAGCTACAGGGATTGACGATGCCACACCCGGTAACAAACTCAAATTCAAAAATGACGATGCTCGCCAGCCCACCGATTTACCCGACACACTTGCCCGCAGGCTACGAATGTTTTGCAGACGAAACCACTTACGATCCGGACCAGCATCTTGCCTTGGAGTGGCCCGAACAGAGCTTGAAAAGGCACAAGCCTCTGCGCAAGCGGACAAGCCGTGAAGAATTCAGTCACTCCTCACGAAACATAAAACACCCCCTCAATGGTCTTGGTCGCAACCCCACCGACCTTGATTTGTGTCAGTTCTCCATCGCACATGGTCAGTTCAGTACGAATCTGACTTGGACGGTTCATCTCATACCCCTGTTCGCTGATGATGGTATCGCAGTCGCTGGATTCGGAGTCGAGCAGTCCATGCCTCAGCAGGTAGCAAGCGAGGGCACGATTGGTGGTTCCGGACGCTGGAGCTTCGGGTGTACCGACCAGAGGACAAAATTCCCGGCAGTGGATCGTACTCTCAGGACGTTCGGTTTCAAGGGTGAACAAGGCCAACGTGTCCGCGTTGACCGTCTGGCACAACGATTCGATCTTTCCATAATCCGGGGAAAGGTGACGCATTGTCTCAAGGGAATCAACCGGAACCACCAAGTGAGAGAACTCGGCAACCGCCAATTCGCTGGGCAACGAACCAACTGCGCCTGCGATTGCAGTTCCAAACAGAGGAATGAGGTCCGACTCACTGACCGAGCGGGATTCAAAAGCCACCCCGGACAGGGTGAGCATGACTTCCAGACGACCATCCGGACGTTGCTGCAATGCAACGTTGGTGGTGTGGCTGGGTGTGCGCAATTCCACAACACGCTTCTCGCCTGGATCAACCGTGAACACGCCGTCGCCTGCCAGCCATGTCATCAACGCCACCGTACCATGCCCGCACATGGGGTATTCTTTGACGGTAGAAAAGAACCGGACCTCCACACCACAGTCATCGACTCCAACGATAAAACAGGTGGCGGGTGCCCCAATCTCCTTTGCGATTTGCTGCATTAGCTCATCCGGGAGGTCTTGGGCGTCACGGATTATCCCCGCGACACTGCCACCAAACAGTTCCTCGGAAAAGGCATCAAACAGGGCTACACGGTACGGCTTCATGAGTTTTGGTCAAACCTTCAGGAACGTTGGTGCCAAGGAGCGGCTTCCTCTAACGCTCTGGCAAGGCGGAGCAAGCACCGTTCTTCGCCAAATCCCGCACCGATCTGGATTCCGATGGGAAGTCCGTCTGGACAGCGTCCCAGCGGAACTGAAGCCGCCGGGGCACCGGTCGCATTGAACAACGGCGTAAAAGGAATCTCATTCAGCATCTTATTGAGATAAGCCTCCCAATCGTCTGTCATCATACTCATTACGCCAAGAGGCAACGGAGGATTGGCGAGGGTTGGGGTCAGTAGGATATCGTGGTTTTCAAAAAATTCTCCCAAAGTCCGGGCCGCCTGCTGGATGCAGTCCATTCCCCTCACATAATCCACCGCACGGAACCGCTGAGCCGCCAGACTGCATGCCAGAGTGACAGGTTCAAACATTTCCTCAAAGTCGGCTTCCGGATTTGCAGAACGGATCTGCTCCACCACATTGTGAATGTTGGCGCAGAACAGCACATCGAAGGCTTCTCGCAACGCATGGCCGTCAATGGAGGGGCGGGCTTCTTCGACGCGACAGCCCAGAGATTCACACAAACGCGCTGCGTCACGAGCCGCAGTTTGGCAAGCCGAAGCAATGTTTTCACCAGCATATCCGGAGGTCCAAAGTGCCACACGAAACTTCGGTAGCGGCCCCTCAAGTGCACTCAAAAATGAACGGCTGGCAGGTGGTGCGCTGTAGAAATCACCGACCATCGGCCCCGCAGTGGCATCCAAAAGCGCAGCGGAATCGCGCACACTGTGAGTGATCGCATGGGCAACACTGAGTCCCGCCAAACCCTCGCTCTTTTCATGGCCAAGTGGGATGCGAGCGCGGGAGGGTTTCAGACCAAACAGGCCACAGTTGCTCGCAGGAATCCGGATCGAACCGCCACTGTCGGTTGCATGAGCAGCAGGCACCATTGACGCCGCCACGGCACAGGCCGAACCGCCACTTGATCCCCCGGCACTGCGTTCCGGATCAAACGGATTCCTCGTCGGCCCGAACAAGCGAGGCGCCGTGCAGATGTTTAGTCCAAACTCAGGAGTGTTGGTCTTTCCAAGGATGACTAGGCCAGCAGCACGCAATCGGGAAATTAACGTGCTGTCATCTTTCGGAACAAACTTTTGGAAGGCGCGGCTACCGCTGGTGGCAGGAACCCCCGCCACCAAGGTGTTGAGATCTTTGACCAGATAAGGCACCCCACGCAGAGGACCGTTGGGCAGCCCGTTGCGCACGGCTACCCGTGCCTCATCAAAGAGGTTGGCAACCACCGCATTCAGCGCAGGGTTCAACGCTTCAATCCGGGCAATCGCGATCTCGATGACCTCGGATGCGGAAAGGCCCCCGGTGGCGATGAGTGCAGCAAGTCCGGTGGCGTCGTATTGGTCGTATTCGTTCAAAGTGATTCACCACGAAAAACAGTTCCCTGAAACTCAGCGCACGAATTCTTCTGCGCTGCGATGGCAATCAATGGTGTGGCCGTCGCCAATGTTCCGGATAGGAGGGGCTTCGCGGTCGCAGGTGTCTTCGATCGCGATTGGGCAGCGGTCGAAGAAGGGGCAACCGATGTCCGTCAACTTGACGACCCGGTCAATGCCCGCTTGCGCCTCCTGAGTCTGCATAGTTTCTTCCAGCCAGCCGACCCGCAGTTCCGGAACCGACGAGATCAGCAACCGCGTGTAAGGGTGATACGGCGGTGCAAGCACATGGTCTGTCTTACCCTGTTCAACCACCCTTCCTGCGTAAAGCACGACAATCTCATCTGCGAAGGAGGCGACCGTGGAAAGGTCATGGCTGATGAAGACAAACGAGACCCCGGTTTGCTTGCGCAAGCGTTTGAGGAGTTCGATGATATTGGCTCCGACAATGGTGTCGAGTGCCGAGATCACCTCGTCGCAAAGCAGCACCTCCGGAGACGCAGCGAGGGCGCGGGCGAGGTTGACTCGCTGCTTCTGTCCCCCGGACAACTCTTCAGGATAACGCCCGGCAAACTCCTGGGGCAACTCGACCATCTGGAGCAGTTCGGCAATGCGTCTGCGTTTTTCTTGACCCTTCAGGCCCAAGTAGAATTCGAGCGGACGTCCGAGAATCTGGTCGATGCGCTGTCGTGGGTTGAGTGCCGTGTCCGCCATTTGAAAGACGAACTGAATCTTCTGAAGCTGATTGCGACTGCGCTTCCGGAGATCGGGTTGCAATGCTTCCCCATCCAGCAGAACCTCGCCTTTGCTCGCAGGCAGCAGCCCGGACATCACGCGGGCCAGCGTAGACTTGCCGCATCCGGACTCCCCGATGATTCCCACCGTGTGCCCCCGCTCAATCGTCATGTGGACATCGCGCAGCACGGTGATCGCCGGAGTGCCGTCCGCCTGCTTTCTGCCGTAACCCGCAATGATGTTCTTCACCTCCAATGCCGGAGTGTCGCGGCGGTGTTCTCCGCTCGTTTCGTCTCCCTGCCCGGCAGCAGGCAGCGGACGGACAGCGGCCATCAAGCGCCGCGTGTAGTCGTGGCTGGGCTGATTGATAACTTGCCCGGCGTTGCCGTGTTCCTGGATTTCTCCAGCGTAAAGCACTATGATGTGATCTGCAATCTGCGCAACCACTGAAAGGTCATGGGTCACATAAATCGCGGATGATCCCTCTTGCTTGATCACGGACTTGAAGGACTTCAGCACCTCAATCTGCGTTGTGACATCAAGCGCCGTCGTCGGTTCGTCCAACACCAGCAGGTCCGGTTTGCTGCAGAGTGCCATTGCGGCCATCAGCCTTTGCAACTGGCCACCCGAGACTTGATGTGGGTAGCGCTTTCCCAGCCGTTCTGGATCGGGCAGTTCCAAGGCGTGGTAAAGCGATACCGCCCGCTGAGTCGCCTCTTCCTGATTGAAATGCCCGTGCAGCACTGCAGATTCAGTCACCTGCTCGCCAATCGTCAAGGCCGGATTGAAGGTAGCGGCTGCGCTTTGTGCCAGATAAGCTACGCGTTCCCCGCGCAGTTGCCGCTTTTCCTCAGAGGGCATGGAAATGACATCACGGCCCTCCAAGCGCACTTCACCTCCAGTGAACTCAAGTCCGGGTTTGCTGTAGCCCAAGGCCGAGAGGGCGATGGTGGTTTTCCCAGAACCGGATTCGCCAATTAGGGCCACGACTTCGCCTCGGTTGACGTTGAAGCTCACGCCCTTGACGATGGGCAACAGGCTGCCGTCATCCTTGCGTGCGTCGATCTGGAGTTGATCGATTTCCAGCAGTGCGAGCATCAGATCATCCTCTTGGCGAGTTTACCTCCGGAGTGGGCGGAAATGTCATCCACGATCATGTTGATCGCGATGGTCAACGTTGCAATCGCAAGGGAAGGTACCAGCGGGGCAATAGAGCCGTAGAGCAGGCCCGCCAAGTTCTCCTTCACCATGCTGCCCCAGTCCGACATCGGCGGCTGCACGCCAAGGCCGAGAAAGCTCAGGCTTGAGATGAAGAGAATGATATAGACGAAGCGCAACCCAAAATCCGTGGCGAGTGGCATAGCGATGTTGGGCAGGATTTCCCGGGTGATGATCCACCACAGTCCCTCACCGCGCACCTTGGCGGCCTCCACAAAATCACTCACCATCACGTCCTGCCCCAGCGAGCGGGCGATCCGGAAAACGCTGGTTGCGTAAATGAACCCGGTGATGCCAATCAGAATGGGGATTGTGCTGCCGACAGCGGCGATCACGATGAGTCCGAGCATGATGTGCGGGATGGAAAGGAAGGCGTCGTTGATGCGGCTCAACCCGGTGTCCAGCCAACCGCCCCCAACTGCGGCGGCGATGCCCAGCGTCACCCCGATCAAATAGGCCAGCATCGTGGCGACGAACGAAATGCCAATCGTGGTACGCGCCCCATAGAGAATCCGGGAGAGCGTGTCCCGTCCCAGGTAGTCGGTGCCGAGGTAGGCCACCTTGCTCGGCATCTGAAAGTCGGTGTCCGGATACTCGTCGCCGCCCGGAACGATGAAGAGTTCCTCGTCCAGAATGTCCGCCTCGTAGTAGGGCGCGATGCTGGGACCGATGAAGATTATCACCACCCAGAACAGCACCAGTACCGCTCCAAGTTTTCCGGGCCAGGACAGTTTCAGCCGACGCTTGGGTGGTGCGTCCGGAAGTTCCTCGAATTGCGGTGCGGGGTTGGTTTGCTCCTCCATTTCGGACATAAGCGTCTCTATTTGGGATGCCGCAAGCGCGGGTTGGAGAGGATGGAGGCCATGTCCGCAATGAAGATCAGCACGATGTAAGTCGCGCAGAAGATCATGGCGCAGGCTTGGACGAGCGGCAGGTCGCGGGTCTGCACCCCGTCAATCATCAGCTTGGCCATGCCCGGATAGGCAAAGATGGTTTCGACAATCACCACCCCGCTGATCAGGTAGGCGAGGTTGAGGACGATCACGTTGACGATGGGGCCAATGGCGTTGAAGAGTGCGTGCCGCAGGATGATACGCTTGCGCGGCATCCCCTTGAGGATCGCCATCTCGATGTAGGGCGAGCTCATTACGTTTAGCACCGTGGCCCGCGTCATGCGGATGATCTGCGAGGACGCGACAATCACCAGCGTCAGGGTTGGAATCGCCAGTGCCTTCGCCAATTGCCAGCCGGACTCCGTTCCGCTCAAATAAGCGACCGCAGGCAACCATCCCAAATGCACGGCAAACACGAGAACCAGCAACGTGGCCACCAGAAACTCCGGGACGGAAATCAGACTGAGGGTGGAGAAGGTCACGGTCCGGTCCAGCCGGGTGCCCGGAAACATCGCGGCCAGCAGCCCAAGGAACAGCGAGAGCGGAATGGCGATCATCGCCACCACACCTGCCAAGAGCAGAGTATTCCCCAAGCGACCACTGATCATAGTGGAAATCGGAGTGCCGATGGTGCCGAATCCGGAACCGGCCTTGGAGACTCCGAGATCCCCGCTCAGCAGATTCCCCAGCCACATGAAGTAGCGGATGTGCGGTGGCTGGTCAATGCCGAGTTTGGTGCGCAGCGCCGCCAGTGATTCCGGAGTCGCCATCTGCCCAAGAATGATCTCGGCAACATCCCCCGGCAGGATGCTAGTGCCCACAAAAATCAGGATGGAGACCACGAAGAGTGTGGCAACGCTGATACCAGTCCGGCGCAGAATGGCTTGTAACATCATGCTCGGTTACGCCTCCACAAGGGTTGGCAGGAATGAACGGGGTCGGAATCTAAAAAAAGCCCGCACGATAAACTGATGCGGGCCTTGTTTTCAGATTGGGAATGCTCCCCTATGCCTTCCAGGCGAACTCGGGCCATGAATAGGCTCCCAGCGCCCCCAGCGGGACATTCTTGATTCCGTGAATCTTGTCGCTGACGCCGTCCAACATGTTCACATGATACGGAATCACCATGCCGCTGCCGTTGTGTACCAAGGTTTGCATCTCGCAATGCATCTCATGGCGTTTGGCGGCATTAGTTTCGGCGAGGGACATCTTCAACAACTTGCCGAAGCGCTTGTTGTTCCAGAAGGTGTCGTTCCACGCTCCGCCCGGAGCAAACTGGATTCCCATCATCGCGTTCGCCGTCGGACGCATGTTCCAGGACACCACGTTGAGCGGCTCCTTCATCCAGACCGCACCCCAGTAGCCATCGGACGGCACTTTCTTAACCCTGAGGTCAAAGCCAATCTTGCGCAGGTTGTTCTGCATCAGCAGGCAGGTGTCCTCAATGCCGACCTGCACTGGCGCAACAACGACCTCAGCTGAAGATATATGAGCTCTTTTCAGATGCCACTTGGCTTTGTCGGGATCGTATTGCCGCTGGGCCAGTTCTGAACAGTGGTCCGCCCCGTAGGCTATTGAGATCGGATGGTCGTTACCCACCACACCGTGGCCCTTGATGATCTTGCGGACGATGCGCTCGCGGTCTTGGATGTACCGCAGTCCCATCACAAAATCATCGCTATAACCTGGTAAGGTATTCTTCAGGCAGCAGATGCCGCCGTATTGGCCCGAAGGCACCGAACTCACATGCACCCCGGCAGATTTGTCAATCAGCTTCACCGCTTTGGCATCCACCGAGCTGATCAGATCAACATTGCCTGCAATGAGCGCGCTGACCCGTGCAATGGGATCAGTGATGGCCGTCACTTCAATCGAATCGAAATTCGCACCCTCCCGCCAGTAGTCCTCGTTGCGGGTGTGGAGCGACTTCACCCCCGGCTCAAAGGAAACCAGCCGGAACGGTCCGGTGCCGTTGCCCTTCGTGAAGTCCACAGTGTCCTTCTGCACTACCTTGCACTGCTTCTCCCCCAGCTTGATCGGCAAGTCCGAATCCGGCGAACTGAGCATCGCCTTCACGGTGTACTGATCCACCTTCTTCCACTCGGTGACATTCGCAAAGAACGTCTTGGCCACAGAGACCGAGTCTTTGCCGAGGTGTCGGTTCATGCTCCAGACCACGTCATCCGCCGAAAACTTGGAGCCATCGTGGAAGCGCACCCCCTTGCGGATCTTGAAGGTGAACTCGGTGGCGTTGCTGTTTGCCGACCACTCCTCCGCCAGTTCCGGATGCAGGCTCATGTCGTCCAGAATCTGGATAAGACCGTTGTAGGTGCAGATGCCACGCTGGTAGTCAATGCCCGACGTGAACACGATCGGGTCCATCTGATCATCCGGGCCGTGTATGTTGTTCGCCATGATGGCGGTTCCACCCTTTACCGGCGTCCCCGCCAGAACCGTTGATGCCGTCAAAAGCTCGTTGGCGGCCATTGCCGAGAATCCCAAGGCACCCATCACCTTGAGAAAATCCCGCCGATTGATGCGCCCATCACGATGCATCTGTTGAAGCGAGTTTACCTCTTTCATACTTCTCTCCTCGATTGCTGATTGGGTTAATGAGTTTCCACCCTCCTCTTGGAAAGTGGACGGATGCCGCAAATTGCGGCAAATGGCGAAAAAAATATAACAGGGCATTCCGGGGATGTCAACATGTTAATTCTGAACTCCAAGTTCCGATGAGGAAGCTCGAGTTCCGGGTTCGGGGGAAGCTGAAGAAAAGTATCTACCGCTGCTGTCTCGTCCCGGAAATCGCTTGCGAAATTACCGCAGTCGCGTTCTGATGCGCGAACCTAATTTCACCCCACGCTTGCCTGTGCCATGCGGCTCTTGATGCTGTTCCTGAAGCTGTCCCTGTTAATGCTGATCCTGCTGACCACACTCGGCGTGATCGGCTTGGGCATTGGCTTTGTGTACCTTGAGCAACGGGGCGATGATCCGCTTGCGCTGGTGAAGGAGGCGCAGGAAAACCCGAGGAAAGCCCTTCGGCGACTGAAGGAGGGGGTCAAGGAAGTGCCGTGGCGGGAGCGGGCCGAGCAGTTGATCGAAGACACCCAACGGACCTTAGCCGCGATCACCGCCAAAGTGCGCTCGCAGTTCTCCGGAGCAGAAAAAACACCTGCTCCCGCACCGCTCCAGCCCGTCCCACCGCCCCAACCGCAGAAACCTCCGAAAGCCGCGCCCCAGTCAGCTGCTACAGCGCGGCGACAACTCCCCCTGCCGCCAGCAGACATCGTTCGGCAGTTGCGGGAGATTTTTCCGGAAATGAGCGATCGGCAAATCCGTGAAGCCTACCGCCGCAACCAGTTGATGGGGCAGACCGAGTGAGGCGCAGCAAGCGGCATTTCCGGAAACACCTTGGCTTCCGGTGGTTGCTGGGCGGCCTTTTGTTGATGAGTCTAGGATTCTCCGGTTGCGGTGGCCCTGCCCGCACCGCCACCTCCGGAGACAAGCTCTACAACGCTGCCGAGTGTCACCGTCTGAAGAAGGAACGTCGCTACAGCCTGATCCGCAAACCCAAGGTGTGCTGGATGTTTTTTTAGGGGATGGGGATGCGCCGTTAATGCGCGTCCAGCCAGTTTGCGCCGCTACCGAGTTCCACCACCAGCGGCACTTCCAGCCCGATCACGGATTCCATCGTTTTCTGCACCAGCGTCCGCAACTCCGGCTCTTCCTCGCGCAGAACATCGAAAACCAGTTCATCGTGAATCGACAGCACCATCCGGGACTCCATCCGCTGCTTTCGCAGTTGCTGCTCAATTCTGATCATGGCGAGTTTGATGATCTCGGCTGCCGAACCCTGAATGGGAGTGTTGACTGCCGCGCCTTCAGCCATGCGTTTGGCGAGTCCGCCTCCGTTGATCTCCGGCAGGTAGCGCCGCCGCCCCAGCAGGGTTTGTGCGAAACCCTGCTGGCGGGCTTGGTCGAGGAAGCGTTCCTGAAGCGCGTGGATGGTCGCATACTTTTGGAAAAAGCGCTCAATGAACGCTTTGGCCTCGGCCTTGGGAGTGTGCGTCACCAACGCGAGTCGATCGGCCCCCATGCGGTAGATGAGGCCGAAATTGATCTCCTTGGCGGCGGAGCGCATTTCCCGCGTGACTTCGCTCTCGGCAACTCCGAAAACCGCAGAGGCGGTGAGTGCGTGGATGTCCAGCCCCTCGCGGTAAGCGGCGAGGAAGGTGGGGTCTTTTGAGTAATGCGCGACTACGCGCAGTTCAATCTGGCTGTAATCTGCCGAGAGCAAAACCCGTTCCGGTGCAGAGGGAACAAAGGCCCGGCGCACCCGACGACCCTCTGCGGTGCGCACCGGGATGTTCTGGAGGTTGGGATTCTCCGAGGAGAGTCGTCCGGTCGCCGTTGCCGTCTGGTTGAAACTTGAGTGGATGCGTCCGGAGCGTGAATGGACGTAGGTGGGAAGCTGGTCGAGGTAGGTGTGCTTGAGCTTGTAGAGCGAACGGTAGTTGAGGAGAGTCCGGGGGAGTTCGTGCCCGGCCAGTTTTTCCAGTGTTTCCTCGTTGGTGGACAATCCCAATCCAAGCTTGATCTTCTTGGGCTTGATCCGGAACTGCTCGTGCAGCCGGAGTTTCTCGTAGAGGATGTGCTGCAATTCCACGATGGAATTGACGTTGAACTCCTCTCCCGCAAGTTGGTGAAGCTGCGCTCGCAACTCGTTGAGGCGTCCCTCGAACTCGTTGGAAATTTCGTTGAGTTTGGGCACATCCACGGACACACCGACTTGTTCCAAGCGGGCAAGGGTTTGAGCGAGGGGCAGTTCGAGCGCACGGTAAACGGGCCATGTTCCGGATTGCTCCAACTGCGGAGTCAACCGCAGGTGCAACGCCCAAATGAACACTGCGTCTTCTCCAAGTCGCTGGCGGATCGTGGCCACTTCATCAACGAACATGGAAAGCTGCGGTCCGTCCTCCGTCACCGTCTCCGGACGCCGAAACTGAAGCCGCCGACTGATCAGGAAATCCAAGTCCTGCCGCTGCTCCAGCGGGTCCGCGAGGTGCGCTGCGATCATCACATCTCCGACTACGCCTTCAAGCTCGATTCCCGCGGATGCAAGAATTTGCGTCACTTGCTTGAGGTTGTGAACCACCTTGGGAACCTCCGGGTTTGACAGCCACGCTTGGAGGATTTCAGTTGTCGGTTGACGATTGTCGGGGTGGGGTGGGGTGGGGTTCTTAGCCTTGAACTCCAGCACTCCGGCGCGTCCAGATTCTCCGGAAATTGCCAAGTGCGTCAGCCGCAGATCCACCTGATGTCCTCCGTCATGCGCAAACGCCAGTCCGCACGGGGTTCCAGAAGGCAACGATTGCAGGAAGCGTTCGCACTGCTCCGGGGTTTCCAACAGGTTCACGGCAACCTGCATTGGCTCCGGCTCGGTTTCCGGAATTTCGGAGACTGCCAACGCGGGTGCGCCACCCCGCGCTCCCGTCGCAGGCGGTGGTGGGGCTTGTTCTGGAGTTTCCGGAAGCGTGGAGGGTTTGGGCTGCACTTTTGGCACGGACAAATCCCCGAAGCGTTTCAGCAGGGTGTTGAACTCCAACTCCTCTAGCAGAGCAAGGAATTCCGGATTTCCGCACAACACCACCCGCTCGACGTGCAAATCCTCCAAGGTCGCTGGAATTGGCACCTCAGTGTCGATGGTGACTAGTTCCCGCGAGAGCAGGGCGCTTTCGTGTCCAACCTCCAGCTTTTCCCGAAGCTTGCCCTTCACCTGAACGAGGTTTTCGTAAACCGCAGCGATACTGCCGTGTTCCTGAATCAGCTTCACTGCCGTCTTCTCGCCCACGCCCCGGACTCCGGGGATATTGTCCGAGGCATCGCCCATTAGGCCCAAGACCTCGATCACCTGCGCGGGAGTGCCGCCAAACCGCGCCCGCACGGCCTCCAACCCCAGCCGCTCGTGGTGGTGGTTGAGCATCACGATGGAGTCCGTGATGAGTTGCATGAAATCCTTATCGCTCGAAACCATCACGCCTGCGATCTCGCGCTCGCTACACCAGCGCATCAGTGTGCCGATGATATCATCCGCTTCAAACCCGTCCTTCTCAATAACCGGAATATTAAAGGCTTCAATCAGGCGCTTAACCTCGGGAATGGCTTGTGCCAGGTCCTCCGGCATGGCATCACGACCGGCTTTGTATTCCGGAAAAATATTGTGGCGCTCTGTGGGTTCCGGGGTGTCAAAAACAACCGCAATGTGCGTGGGCCCTTGACTGCTCAGCAGATCAACCAATGTGTTGGCAAACCCGTAGATAGCTGAAGTATTCACCCCCTTTGAAGTATAAATAGGGCTGCGGATAAGGGCAAAATGAGCACGGTAGACCAGTGCCATGCCATCGAGAAGAAAGAGTCTGTTTGCCATTTTTTATTGCTAGCCCTAGTCGATAACAGTTTACGCTTCCACAAAAGCTAATTCTGCGCAGACTCGATCCTTGAAATTCTCGTCTGCCGCCTCCATCGTCATGATATGAAGTGGTTTATCTTTCTGGTTTTCATTGGTGGCCTTGTATTTGTATGGAAGGACCCAATCATGAAATTCGTCAGCGAAATGGGGGAAGACAAGCCAATCCCGGCGAAACCCGCAGATAATGGCAGCG